>NZ_JBMDKJ010000005.1:0-328649 GCF_057809655.1 Niveispirillum sp. FG148 | reverse complement strand
CGGCCGGGTTCACCGTCAGGGTGCCCTCGGCATAGGTGATCGAATAGTTCGACAGGCCCGTGCCCGAAGCACCCGACGCACTGATCGTGTAGCTGCCCACCGTTGCCGCCGTGCCGGTACCACCGCTGGGCGTCAGGGTCACACCGCTGATCACATCGCCATTGACCAGACCCGCACTGGTGTAGCCCGTCAGGCTGATGCTGGTGCCATAGGTCTTGGTCGCCCCCGCCGCACCGATGGTCAGGGCGGCCGGGTTCACCGTCAGCGTGCCATTGGCATAGGTGATGGAATAGTTCGACAGGCCGGTCCCTGTGGCCGCACTGCCGCTGATCGTGTAGCTGCCGACCGACGCCGCCGTACCGCCACCGCTGCTGGACAGGCTGACGGCGCTGATGCTGTCGCTGTTCAGCAGCCCGCTGCTGGTGAAGCCGGTCAGGCTGGCGCTGGTGCCATAGGTCTTGGTGGCGCCGCTGGCCGTGATGGTCAGGGCGGCCGGGTTCACCGTCAGCGTGCCGTCGGCATAGGTAATCGAATAGTTCGACAGGCCGCCGCCCGATGCGTCCGCCGCGGTGATGGTATAGCTGCCGGCCGCTGCTGCCGTGCCCGCGCCCGTGCTGGACAGCTGCACCGACACGATGGTGTCGCCCAGGATCAGTCCGTCACTGCTGTAGCTGGCCAGGGTGGCGACGTCGCCATAGGTCTTGGTGGCGCCCGACGCCGTGATGGTCAGCGCCTTGGGGTTCACCGTCAGGGTGCCGTCGGCATAGGTGATGGAATAGTTCGACAGGCCCGTACCCGAGGCGCCCGAGGCGCTGATCGTGTAGCTGCCGGCGAAGGAGGCGGTGCCCGTGCCGCTGCTGGCCAGCGTCACGCCGCTGATCACGTCGCCATTGACCAGACCCGCACTGGTATAGCCGGTCAGACTCAGGCTGTTACCATAGGTCTTGGTGGCACCACTGGCCGTGATGGTCAGGGCGGCAGGGTTCACCGTCAGGGTGCCATCGGCATAGGTGATGGAATAGTTCGACAGGCCCGTGCCCGAGGCGCCGGCGGCACTGATCGTGTAGCTGCCGACCGTCGCGGCCGTACCGCTGCCCGTGGAGGACAGGGTCACGCCGCTGATCACGTCGCCATTGACCAGACCCAGGCTGGTGAAGCCCGTCAGGCTGGCGCTGGTGCCATAGGTCTTGGTGGCACCGCTGGCCGTGATGGTCAGGGCGCGCGGGTTCACCGTCAGCGTGCCGTCGGCATAGGTGATGGAATAGTTCGACAGGCCCGTACCATCGGCGCCCGATGCGCTGACCGTATAGCTGCCGGCCGACGCCGCCGTGCCCGTGCCCGTGCTGGTCAGGGTCAGGCTGTCGATGCTGTCGCTGTTGACCAGCCCGCTGCTGGAGAAGGCGTAGAGGCTGACACTGTCGCCATAGGTCTTGGTGACGCCCGAGGCGGTGATGGTCAGGCCCGCCTGGCCCACCGTCATCGTGCCCTGGACATAGCTGATCGAATAGTTGGTCAGGCCCGTGCCTGCGGCATCGGTAGCGACAATGGCATAGGTGCCGGTCCCGGCCGTCACCGTTGACCCGCCGCTGGACAGGGTCACGCTGTCGATCGCGTCGCCATTGACCAGGCCGCTGCTGGTGAAGCCCGTCAGCGTCGGGCTGGTGCCATAGGTCTTGCTGACGCCGGACGCGGTGACGGTCAGCGCCTTGGGGTCCACCACCAGATTGCCGCTGACATAGTCGACCGAATAGTTGGACAGGCCCGTGCCCGTCGCGCCGGAGACGCTGATCGTATAGGTCCCGGCCGCCGCCGCCGTGCCCGTGCCACCTGTGGGCGTCAGGGTGACCCCGTCCAGGATGTCGCCATTGACCAGACCCGTGCTGGTATAGGCCGACACGGTGGTGGCATTGCCATAGGTCTTGGTGACGTTGGTCGCATTGATGGTCAGCGTCGCCGGGCTTACCACCAGCGTGCCGTCGACATAGCTGATCGAATAGTTCGACAGGGTGGAGCCGGTGGCCCCCGACGCGACGATCGTATAGCTGCCGACACTGTCGGCCGTCCCCGTCCCGCCGCTGGGCGTCAGCGTGACGCCGGTGAGGCTCTCACCGTTGACCAGACCGGAACTGGTATAGCCGGTGATGCTGATGCTGTTGCCATAGGTCTTGGTGACACCGCTGGCCGTGATGGTCAGCGCCGCCGGCGTCACCACCAGGCTGCCCATGACATAGGTGATGGAATAGTTGGACAGGCCCGTGCCCGAAGCGCCCGACGCCGAGATCGTATAGGTCCCGGCCGACGAGGTCAGCACCGTGCCCGTACTGAACAGCGTCAGGCTGTCGATGCTGTCCCCCGTCACCAGGCCCGAGGTCGTATAGCCGGTCAGCACCGCGCCGGCCCCGTACGATACCGTCGTGTTGCTGGCCGTGATGGTCAGGGCGGCGGGGACGATGGTAGCCCCGCCCGAATAGGCAAACTGGTATAGCGATCCGTCGCTGAAGGAAGCCCCGCTGCCATTCAGGCTATAGGCTGAACCACTGCTGGAAACTGACCAGACGATACCGGTCAGGTTGCCGGACTGGTCCCGGCCCAGATGGTCAGAGGCGGAAATCACGGTGCCGCTGACCGTGCCGCCATAGGTGCCGGTGCCCGTCCCCACCACATTGACATAGGGCAGGGCCTTCAGCATCGGATAGGGGCTGCCCGCCACCCAGGTGCTGGTGCTGAAAACGGACTGGGCCATGGGGCCATTGGTGGTCCATTCAGCGGTCGTAAGGCCCAGGACGGTGCCGGCCGTCGAACCGCCGGAGATGGCGACGGTCAAACCGGATTTCGTAGTGTCCCAGAAGCTGTCGATGACGGTCCCGGTGGCGGCACTGCCCACCAGCCCGTTCACATTCGACGCGCCGGACGCATCAATGCTGTTGGCCGCATAGGAGGCGGAAATCAAACCGCCATTATTCAAATAGCCGACAAGACCGCCAAACGTGTTGGAACTGGAGCCAACCGTCAGATTGAGGGTGCTGTAGGCGTTGGCAAGGCTGCCGCCGCTGAAAAAGCCCACCAGGCCGCCGCTGCGGATCGACGTGGCGCCGACACTGATCGTGCCCGTGCTGTAGACACCCGTCATGGTGCCGTCGACGTTCCAGCCGACGACCCCACCCCAATAGGCAGCCCTGTCAGCATCCGTCAGGCTCACGCTGGCGCCGCTATTGTAAATCGTGCCGGTATTGTACCCCACCAGACCGGCGACAGCGGTGGTGCTGGCGGCGGCATTGACGCTGCCGCTGGCAAAGACGCTGCTGACCAGCCCCTGGTTCGCGCCCGCGATCAGGCCCACCTGCGACAGGCCCGACGCGGTCGATATGCCAGCATTGCTGAGGGTCAGATTGAACACCGCCCCCCCGGAACCGATCAGGGAGATCAATCCCAGCGAATGGGAGGTGGCATTGCTGATGGTCATGCCGGAAATGACATGCCCCACCCCGTTCAGCGTTCCGCTGAACTCGGTCGGCGCCGTGTTGCTGCCAGCCGTGTTGAAGCCGATCGGCACCCAGCCCTTTGACGACCACAGACCACCCGTCTGGGTCAATTCACTCAGCGTGATGTCATTGACGATCCGGTAATCCGCCGTGGGGTCCAGGCCGATCAGTTGCAGTTGATGGTCATTGCTGATGGTCGTGGAATATTCCATCCGCAGGAATGGCCGCGTATAGCCATTCACCATGTACCAGCTATTGTTCAGGTCGAACCCGCTATAGGTGGCGCTGGCATAGGCGGCGGTGCCGCTGACATCGGTGGTGGTGGCGGCACCGCTGCCGATGGCGACGGTCTGGCCGCTACTGCTGCTGTCCCAATAGGCCGACAGGATGCTGCCGCTGGCATGCTGGCCCACCAGCCCGCCGACGGACGTTCCGCCCGTCCCGACCGTGACCGGACCGCTGGCATGGACCCCGGAAATCCCACCCGTATTATAGCCGACCAGCCCGCCGATGGCGTGGCTGGCGCTGTTGCCCACCGTGACGGCGACGGTGGAATAGGCGTTGGTGATGCTGCCGCTGTTGATGCCGATCAGGCCGCCGACACTTTCCCAGCCATCGCCGACGGTCAGGACGCCCGTCGCATAGACATTGCTGACGGTGCCGGCATTGATGCCGGCCAGGACACCGATGGCGGTGCCGCTGCTGCCCATGTTGGTGACGGTGGCGTTATGGACGCCGAGCTTCTGCACCAGGGCACCGCTGGCAATCTGCGCGAACAGACCGCCGCCGGAATTGCTCAGCGTGTCGATGCGCGAGAACAGGCCGTTGATGGCATAGCCCTGGCCATTGAACGTGCCGGTGAAGGCGCTGCTGACCGAAGCGGAGGTGACGCCGATGGGCACGAAGCCGCTGCTGGTCTTCCAGAGGCCGGACGCGCTGGACAGTTCCGCCATATTGATGTTGCCGCCCAGCACATAGGTGCCGGCAACATTCAGCGTCACCAGCTGCAACTGGTGGGCATTGGTGATGGTGGTGCTGAATTCGGAACGCAGGAAAGGACGGGTGAAGCCTTCCAGCAGGTACCAGTCATTGCTGAAATCAAAACCGCTATAGGTGGCGGTGCTGAAGGCATTCGCCGTGCTGAAACTGGCGACATTGGTGGTGTTGCCGGAGTCGCTGCCAACACCGACCGTCAGCCCTGTGGTCGTCTGGTCCCAGTAGACCGTGTCGATTCCCCCGCCATTGAGGCCCGCCAGCGCCCCGACATTGGTGGAGCCGGCACCGGTCACCACGCTGCCCGTGGCATAACCATTTTCCAGCGAAACGCCGTTGGAGCCGATCAGGGCCCCGACAGCACTGGCACTCACCCCCACCGATACAAGGCCCAGCGCATAGACCTTGCTGGCCCAGCCATCATTGTACCCGATCAGCCCGCCGACCTGCTGGGCATTGCCCCCGGCCAGGACCGAGGCATTGGCGTAGGAACTGCTGACCGTGCCCGCATTGGTGCCGACCAGGCCGCCCACACAGATGGCCGAAATGCCGACGCTGACCGTGCCGGTGGCATAGGAGCTGTCGACCGTCCCGGAATTGTTGTAACCGATCAGGCCGCCGATCAGCTGGGAATTGCTACCTATCAACAGGGAGGCACCGGCATTGCTGCCGCTGACATTGCCGACATTTTCGCCGATCAGGCCGCCGACATATTGTGAACTGACGCCACCCAGGATGCTGCCCGTGGCGCTGCTGCCGCGCACGATGCCGGCACTCAGATTCTGGCCCAGCAACAGGCCGGCCTTACTGAGCGCGCTGCTGCTGCTGATGGTGCCATCGGCCGATACGGCGCTGACCGTGCCCTGGTTCACCCCGGCCAGCAGGCCCAGATTGCTGCCGCTGCCGGTGACCGTGGCGCCGGTCAGGGTCAGGCTGGACACCGAACCGGTGCTGCCGATGGAACTGAACAGGCCGATATTGCTGCTGGTGCCGCCCAGGATGGTCAGCCCGTCGATCGTATAGCCCTGGCCGTTCAAGGTGCCGGTGAAGGCGGTGGGGCTGGTATTGGAACCGGCGGCGTTGAAACCGATGGGGACGAAGCCGATGGCCGGGTTCCACAGGCCCGACGCACTGGTCAATCCGGCCATGGTGATGTTGGCACCCAGCACATAGCTGCCGGACGGGTTGACGGCGATGGCCTGCAACTGGTGGGCATTGATGATGGTGGCGCTGTTTTCCGCCCGCAGGAACGGCCGCGTATAGCCTTCGATCTGATACCAGGTACTGGTGAAGTCGAGGCCGCTATAGCTGGCGGACGCATAGGCCGCCGTGCCGCTGATGCTGGCGGCGGAAATGCTGCCGCCCGTGCTGGTACCGTACCCCAGCGTCACGCCCGAAACGCTGCTGTCCCAATAGGTGGCGCTCACGGTGCCGGACAGCATCCGGCCGATGGCACCACCGGTTGAGACGGTCGACGGTGCGGTGATGGCGACGCTGGCCCAGGCCTGGACAAGGGTGGAGGGGAAGCTGCCGCTGACAGTGTGGTTTCCCACCAGCCCGCCGACACCGTTGGTGCTGGCGGTCCCCACGGTGGGAATGATGATGGCGCCAATGGCATAGACGCCGGAAACATAACCGCCATTGCTGCGCCCGACCAGACCGCCGATATCGGTGGAAACCGACCCCACGGAAATGGTGCCGGAGGCATAGCTGCCCAGGACCGACGACATGGTGAGGTTGAAGGCTTCTATCGACCCGACAAAACCACCGACATAGGTGGACGTCCGGCCCATCGTGATATTGCCGGTCGCATAGCTGTTGCTCATGACGCCGTTCTGCGCCAGCCCGACCAGACCGCCGATATAAATGCCGGCCGTGCCGACAGCCGTGCTGTTACCGATGGAGAGATTGCCGGTGGAATAGCTTTCAACGACGCGGGCCGACGTCGCCCCGCTGGTCGGCTGTGCCAGCAGCCCGACCAGGCCCCCGATATACTGGTTGTTGGTGTTAGCGGCGCTGACATTGCCGGTCGCGTAGCTTTTGGTAATCAGGCCCGTGCTATATCCTGCCAGCCCGCCGATACGCTGGTTGGCAGAGCCCAGCGAAATGTTTCCGGTGGCATAGGTGTTACTGATGGTACCCGAGTTATTGAGGCCGACCAGACCGCCGACATATTGCACACCGCTGCCTGAGCCATTGATATTGCCGGTGGCATAGGAACTCTCCAGGATCAACCCGATCGCATCACCGACCAGACCGCCGACACGCATGCTCTGGTTACCGACACTGATGGCGCCGGTGGCATAGCTGTTGGCGATGGAGGAGGTGCCCGTCACAAAACCCGCCAGACCGCCAAGCGCCGTCACCTGGGTTCCGGCCACAACGGAGATACCGGTGCCGCTGTTCAGGATGGTGCCGCCCACAAGGCCGCCGACCAGGCCGCCGATGGTGCTCACCCGCGTGCTGACGATCGTCCCGCTGGCATAGACATTGGAAATCAGGCCGGAGGATTTGCCCGCAATCAGGCCCCAGCTGTTGGTGACCGTGCCCGGAAAGCCGGTGAGGAGGCGGCCATTGCTCACTGTCACGTTGGCCACAGACCCGGCGGTGCCGATGCTGGCGAACAGGCCGACATTGTTATAACCGACGGGGTTCAGGCTCAGACTGCTGATCGTATAGCCCTGACCATCGAAGGAACCGGCGAAGACGGACGGGCTGTTATTGACGGAAACGGTGGTGAAGCCGATGGGCGTGAAGCCGGCGGTCGACCAGAGGCCCCCCTGCGCCGTCGAACCGCTCATGTCGATATTGGCCGACAGGAAATAGTTTCCCGTCAGGTCCAGGCCGATCAACTGCAACTGATGGCCATTGATGATGGTGCTGGATTTCTCGCTGCGCAGGATGGGCCGGGTGCGCCCGTCGATCAGATACCATTCGCCGCTGAAATCGAACCCGGCATAGGTGGCAGAGAGGGTGGTGTTGGCCCCGATCGCGGTCGATGTCTGGGCATTGGTGTCGCTGCCGAAGGCCACCGACAGGCCCGATGTCGCCGTATCGAAGAAGCTGGCCAGGACGCTGCCGTTATTGACCCCGATCAGACCGCCGATATTGGTGCTGGCCGCCCCCGTCACGATGGTGCCGGTGGAATAGACCTCGGTGATCGACCCGCTGTTGCGCCCGGCCAGACCGCCGATCATGTCGCTGCTGGTGCCGACCGTCACAGGGCTCAGACTATAGGCAGCGTCAACCGACCCGGACAGGAGACCGGCCAGACCGCCGATGCGCAGCGCACCGGCACCGACAGAGACGGTGCCGGCGGCATAGCTCTGGCTGATGGTGCCGGCGGCACTGCCGACCAGCCCGCCCACATTGGTGGCATTGTCGCCGACCCGGACATTGCCGTCAGCATAGGCGCCACTGATGGTGCCGCCGAACTGGACACCAACCAGCCCGCCGACCCCGCTGTTCGACGCGCCGGCCGACACGCTGACGCTGGCATAGGATGTGACGATGGTGCTCTGATTCTGCCCGATCAGGCCGCCGACATTGCTGCTGGAAACACCGGCGGTGACCGTGCCCGACGCGCCGACATTGCGGACAGTACCGGCATTCTGGCCCGCCAGCAGGCCCATGTTGCTGCCCGTGCCGCCGAACAGCAGGCCACCCGACAGCGTCAGGTTCTGCACCAGCCCGCCGCTGTCGATGCTGCTCAACAGGCCCAGGTTGGATGTGGTGGCCGTCCCCTGGCTGATGGACAGGCCGCTGATCTTGTGCCCCAGACCTTCCAACGTGCCGGCAAAGGCGGTGGGGGCGGTATTGTCGCCCGTGGCGTTGAAACCAAGCGGCGTCCAGGCACTGGTCAGGGTGATATTGCGGGCAACCGCGTAGGCACCGCTGCTGCTGATGCTGGCAAGCTGCGCGGCAGACGTCACCAGCGTATAGCCGGTGCCGTTGACGTTCAGGCCCGTGGTCAGATCGACCGCGGCATTGGCCCGGAACGTGCCCGTGGTGCCGCCATTGTTGGTGATGACCGACAGGCTGCTGCCCGACAGGGCAGTATTGATGGTGACGCCGCTATAGGCATCCAGCGTCAGGCTGTTGGCCGATGTCCAGGTGATGCCGGCATTGACGAAGATATCGCCATTGCCGCTGGCACTGGTGGTACCGCCGGCCGTGACGCCTGTGTAACCGACGCTGCCGCTGGTGGTCTGCAGCGTGACATTGCCCGACGCCAGCCCCGTCTGCACAGCCGTGGCCAGCGAGGAATTGACGGTCAGGTCATAGGGGTCCAGCAGCCAGTTGCCGCCCTTGCCCCTGGCGGCGCCGATATCGACATGCAGGGCGCCGATGGACAATTGCCCGCCCGACGTCTCGACAAAGCCGCCATCGCCCCAAAGGCTACCACCGCGTGACAGGATCACGCCATGATAGGTGCTTTCTTTGCTGTTGGCCGTGACCGATCCGCCCTTGTCACTGTCCTTGGCCGATACGTCGATGCGGCTGTCGGCATCCATGGTCAGCGACGTCGTGTCGGCATGGCCGATCACGACCGTGCCGCCGCCCGTGGCCCCCGTGGCGCTCAGCAGCGCGCCTTGCAGGGTGATGGGGCCGCTGCCATCCAGGACCAGCGTGCCGCCCTTGTCGGTCAGGCTGTCGGCCTCGATCACGCCGGTGGCC
Source organism: Niveispirillum sp. FG148 (assembly GCF_057809655.1). NCBI lineage: Bacteria > Pseudomonadati > Pseudomonadota > Alphaproteobacteria > Rhodospirillales > Azospirillaceae > Niveispirillum > Niveispirillum sp. FG148. The sequence continues at coordinate 319,497 of NZ_JBMDKJ010000005.1, read as the reverse complement.
TTGATGACCCCGGCATTGACCTTGTTCAGGGCCTGGGCCGTCAGATAGACGGCACCGCCGCCCGTCTGGATGATGCCGCCCGCCGCGATTTCCGCGCGCAGCAGCGACGGATCCACTTTCAACGGTGCGCCCCCGTCGGGCGTCAGCGTCACCGCCTCCCCCGCCGCCAGCACAACGGAACCGACCTGGGCGCGGATCAGGCCCTGGTTGGTGATCTGGGAGGCCAGCAGCGCCACCGACCCGCTGCGGGCATTGATGCTGCCGGCATTGACGATGGCGGCATCCGACGTGCCGCGCGTGAAGGACAGATTGCCCTTCTCAAAATCCTCGTTGGCGATGTCCAGCGTGCTGGCCACCAGACCGCCTACATCCAGCGTGGCCCCGCCGCCGAACACCACCCCGTTGGGATTGACCAGGATGACGGTGCCATTGGCGCGCATCGCGCCATCAATCAGTGACCGGTCACTCCCAACGACGCGGTTCAGCGTCATGGACCCGGCATTGGGCTGTTCGAACGACACATAGGCGCCGGAACCGATATTGAACCGGTCCCAATTGATGATGGCCTTGTCCGTCGACTGGGTCACGGTCATGACCGTGCCGGCGGTGGCGATGCTGGCCGCACCCGCCTGCACCTGTCCGCCCGTGGGCAGGGTTCCCGGCGCCTGCTGTCCCCAGGCGGCCCCCGTCAGGGTCTGGACAACGGAAATGACCGCCGTGCAGCCCAGCAGGCGGGCGCGGAGGGTGGCTTTGCGGGTGCGGTGCGTCGACACTGGATTTCCGTTCCTGCTAAACCATCACAACCAACTGTGCCCAGGCACGCGTTTCCGCCCGCCGACCGGACACCATGTCCATGCCGGCATCCGGGCCAATACGCCGGGCGACGACCGTCTTCACCTGTACATTGTCGAACGGGCTCCAGGTGGCGCTGGCCCCCGCCCCCTGCTGGAAATAGGTGTTGTGCGGTGACCCCGCCCCTTCCCAGCCCGTCCATGGCTTCTTGTGCTGTTCGACCAGACCGCCATCCCAGAAGGCGGAGACGCGCAGCCTGTCCAGCACCTGATGCCCCAGTTCCAGGTTCAGCATGACGCCCTGGTCACCGCTGCCGGCATTGACCGGATATGCGCGCGTGCCCGTCAGGCCGCCCAGGGAGAACTGCTCGCCGCTGTTCAGGTTCTTGCTGGCCAACTGGCCCGACAGGGTGGCCGTCAGGTCGCCATTCTTCCACAGCGCCTGCCGGCGGGCCGCCGTCAGCGTGATCTTGCCGTACTTGCCCTGACTGCGGGCGCTGGCCTTGTCCAGCGCCTTGTTGCTGGCATTGCGCGACAGGTCGACATAGCCGACCTTCAGCGCAGCGCTGAACATGAAGGCGCCGCCGCCCTGCCAGCTGTCGCGCATGCTGCGATGGGCGGCGAAGGTGGCACCGGCCAGCCGGTTGGTGGCCGTGGTCAGGCCCGCCACCTTGTCATTGGTCCATTTATGCTCCAGCCCGAAGGACAGGCTGACCGGATCGGAAGAGGTGCGCAGCGCCAGCCAGCGCATGTTCAGCGCCGCCGTCTGGGCCGTGCCCGACGGTTCGCTGACATTGACCTTCTTGGGGATGTCATAGGTCAGCCCCGCCCCCATGCCCTCCAGCCACAGATCACCATCCAGCACGGGCATGCCGGCCGATACCTGGCCATAGCGCGATGATTTCGTGGCCTGACCCGTCAGCGATGCCTGCTCGCCGATCCCCGTGGCGTTGGTCATGGTCAGCATGGCCAGGCCACGCACGCGCCCGATCTCGGCCGCGGAATTATTGTCGACCATGGCCGTGGCGCTGACCAGCGGCGGCTCCCGCAGCTTCAGGATGACGTCGGTCGTCCCCTCCTCCTCGCCCGCATCCAGCACGCCCAGCGCCTGCACACCGGGGATGATGCCCAGGTTGGACACGCCTGTGGCGACCGCACTGGGATGCAGCGGCTCGCCGGGGCGGTTCTGGGCATGGATGAAATCGGCGGCGCGGTCGGGGTCCAGGCGCGTCTTGCTGGACGGGTCCAGCCGCACCTTGCCCATGCGGGCTTCCAGCACCTGGATGGTGACGATCCCGCCTTCCAGCGTCTGCCGGGGCAGCACGGCGCGGGCCAGCAGATCGCGCTTGGCATAATAGCGGGTGATGCGGGCCGCCGCTTCCTTCAGATCGCCCAGCGTGCAGTCGCGGCCGACATAATCCGCCAGCTGCGCCTTCAACTCCGCCTCCGGGATCAGGGTGGCCACAATGTGGAAACCCTGAACACGAACCGTATCCCCTTCCTTCAGAAACTCCCCTTCCGCCGATGGCGGCAACAGGTCCGGAACAGACGGGGTCGGCGGCGGCGGGCGCGGGATATTGCGCTCCACATCGCGCATGATCTGGCCCGCATCCTGGGCCAGCGCCAGGGCAGCGCTCCCCATAGAGAAAGCCGCGGCACAGGTCAGAGCAAGCCAGAAATTCCGCACCGCCATCACCCGCATTATCTATGGGTCCCTATCGGGAAAAAATAGAGGGCCCATGAATATGTCAAGCCCCCCAACTACAACTAAACGATACTAAACACAGGATTTCAGCGCAAGTGCATGCTTGTTTTATCACGCAACGAAAAGTTCTGGACTTTGCGGTGTGCGCATGGCGGCCGACAGCGGCCGCGCACGCCTACGGGCTACCGTTTGAGGAGTGCCCCCAATTGGCTAACAACCCGTTAACGGGCCTCCCGCAGACCGCCCCCTTTGCCCCGGCTCGGGCGGCCGATGCCGCTGCGGTCGGCCCCGGCTGATGGTCTCCCTGACGGTGCGGGTCGGCCTGATGTCGGGCAGCGGACCGGGCTGGGGCGCGGCGCGGCCGGCCCCTTTTCATTTCCTAATGGATAAATCACGGAAACTCCGCCCGTGAAGGCGACGGCCCCGCGGAGGATGCGGGGGGGGGGCGGGCGGCGTCGGTCGCGCAAGATGTCGGGAGCCATGCGCGAAGGCGCGCCTGTCCGGCCGGAACAGGGCCCGGCTGATCACCGCCGGCCTGATCGGCAAGCGGGCTGGCAGAACCGTGCGGAAGGGTGACCTATCCGGCCATGGCGATGTCGGAGACATCCGACGCCGACAGCCGGACCAGACGATGGTCGGGCAGGGCGCAGAGCAGCTTCACCCGCCGCTCCACCATGCCGAACACCAGGTTCAGCAGGGCGCGGCGTTCCGTCTCCGACCCTTCCAGGGCCAGCGGATCGGGGAAACGCCAGGTGAAGACCAGCGGATTGCCCGTCCAGGCCGGCTGCGGCTTGGCAGCCGATTCCTCGCAGACATGGATGACGAAATCCAGGTCCGGCGCATCGGGGCCCGTGAACAGGTCCCAATGTTTGGGGCGCAGATTTTCGGTATCGATGCTGACCTTCTTCAGAAGGTCGATGGTGATCGGGTCCGGCATCTCGCGCGGCTCAGGTCCGGCGGAGAAGGTGTCGAACCGCCCGGCCCCCCATTTGCGCAGCAGGCCTTCGGCCATCAGGCTGCGGGACGCGTTGCGACGGCAGATGAACAGCACGTTGAACGGACGATCCGGCGACATGGGTACGGCCCCGTAGCGGCGGTGGAAACCGCGCCGGACTATCCGCATGCATGGCGACTCTATCGTCTCAGTTTGATGTCAGCCATATGACAATGACATCGGTCGCAGCAATGGCCTTACGCCCCCTCAAATACCGGGCGCCGCCATCCGGCGGCTCGGGCTCACGCGCACATGGGTGCGCAGGCCGGCAGTCGCCGGCCTTAATCACCCCCGCCGCGGGCCATAGCGTTTCTTGGGCGCACCGCGGAAGCCCTGGGGCGGTTTGGGCTTGCCGCCACCGCCCCCACCCGGACGCCCGCCGCCGCCGGGCTTGCCCAGACGCTGGCGCCGCGCCGTGCTGGCCAGCAGTTCCGACAGCCGCCCCGCCACCTCGCCCCGCCGGACCTCCACGGCCTTGCGATCGGGGAACAGGCGGGCGAACTTGCGGCTGGCCCAATAGTAAAGGTCGCAAGACCGCGACAATTCCTCCAGCCCGTAATCATCCAGCCTTTCCATGCGCAGCGGCACGACCAGGCCCAGCGGCACCGGCTCGTCCTTCTCCACGGCGCGCAGCATCTGGTGGAAGAAGCGGGCATCCACCTCCTTCTCCAGATCGCACGGCATGAACAGCAGGCTCAGCTTGTCCTCGAACTTCACCGACCGTTCGTCCAGCGCCTGGGCCAGCCGGCGCAAGGATGACAGGTCGGACACGCGATAGGGGCTGCCCGTGGTCTTGGCGGCGGCAAAGCAATCGACCAGCAGCATCATGCTGTCCGTGCCGATGCGCGATGCCAGCCGCGCCACCATGGCCCGCGTGGGCCGCACCGTCAGGGCCGTACGCGGGCCGAAGGCGATGTCGGGCCGGGTCCACAGGGTGCGCAGCTGCTGCGGCGTGCCCTTGCCGACCACGCCGAATTCGCCCACCTCGTGATGGCCGAAGCGGCCGGCGCGGCCGGCAATCTGCTTCACCTCCGCCGGGGCCAGCTCGCGCTGTTCCACCCCGTCATATTTCTCCAGGGTGGTGAACAGCACGCGGCGGATGGGCAGGTTCAGGCCCATGCCGATGGCGTCGGTGGCCACCACCACGTCGGCCTCACCCGTGGTGAAGCGCTCCGCCTCCCTACGGCGCACCTCCGGCGCCAGCGCGCCATAGATGACGGCCGCCGTCAGGCCGCGCGCCTGCACGATGTCGCGCACCATATGCACATTGCGCCGGGAAAAGGCGATCAGCGCGTCGCCACGCTGCACATCCTCATATTCCAGGCGGGTTTCCAGCATGTGCAGCGGCGATTTGCGCTCCAGCCGCACCACCTCCAGCGGCTCATTCAGATGCGCCGCCACCCGCTCGATCAGCGGTAGCGCCTCGGGTGCCCCCAGCAGATAGACGGTGCGCGCCGGCACGCCCATCAGGGCCGCCGTCCAGGCCCAGCCGCGATCCTTGTCGGCCAGCATCTGCACCTCGTCGATGACGGCCACATCCACCACCAGTTCGGGGTCCAGCATTTCGATGGTCGATGCCGTGTGCCGGGCGCCGGGCACGCGGATCTCCTCCTCCCCCGTCAGCAGGGTGGTGGCCGTGCCCTCCCGGTTCAGCCGGTCCATGACCTCCAGCGCCAACAGGCGCAGCGGCGCCAGATAGATGCCCTGCTCGGCCTCATGCAGGGCCTTCATGGCGCGGTGGGTCTTGCCGGAATTGGTGGGGCCGACAATGGCCACCAGCTTGCGCCCCATGGATCGCGCCGTGGGGAACAGCCGTTCAAACTTGGCGAAGTCGAATTCGGTATTCACGAAGCTGCGGCCGCGCGCCACGGCGCGTTCGCGCAGCCAGGTGTCGGCCGTCTCTTCCCAGCGGCGCAGGATGTCGTTGGGCTGGTGGTTGTTGCGGCACAGGCGGAACAGGCGCTGGCCCAGATTCTCGAAGGTCCAGCTATCGTCGGCCTCGCCCACCATCTCCCGCAGCTGCCACAGCCGGCCGGCCACGTCCGACAGGGCCTGGTCCAGCATCTGGCGCAGCTGCGGGTCCTCGATCAGCTGCGCGCGCAGGGTCGCGTCATCCAGCCCCGTCAGCTCGTCAATATCATAGGACCGGCTGACCTCCAGCCGGATGGGGCCGGGCAGGTCGGGGAAGGTCAGTTCATCATGGGTGCGGGCGCGCACCCGGCTCTTGGCCTCAGCCGCCAGCAGCTCGACGGCCGTACCCTCCAGCGCGCGCCGGCCCTGCTGCAACAGCTCCATGCGCCGGACCATGCGGGCGACCAGCCCTTCGATCTCCAGCACCACGGCGTCGCGCCGTTCCTCCAGCACGACCAGATCGCGCTTGCCCTGCGGCAGCGGCAGGCCCAGTGGCACCATGCCATAGGCCGCCGCCTGTTCGATCCGGTCCAGGCCCAGACGGCCGATGCTGGTGATTTCCGGATGATGGCGGGCGACGGCGAAGACAAGATCCGGTTCCATCGGCGTGGACGGTTCCGGGGGCAGGGTATCCATGGGGATCGGTACTCGAACGGATGATGTTGCAGCCGCACAATATGCGCCGGAACCGGCCTTTTGCCCAGGGGGGTGCCGGGCATGGCTTGGTTGTGGGCGGGGAACGCGGGCGCGGTATCGTGACAAGGCATCAAAATTGATGGCATTGTTGTTCTCAGGATCGACGTTGGAGAGCGAGATGCCGGTCATCTTCCGGTGGGAGGGCGCGTCACCGAGAACAGGGCCTTGATCGAAAGGGCATGGCATGAGCATTTCCGCTGAAAGGGTCCGCTTCGACGAATTTACAATGTGGGTCGACCTGGCCGACGGGCGGACGATCGGCGTGCCTCTGGCTTGGTTCCCGCGCCTGCTGCACGCCACCCCCGATCAACGGGCGGCCGTGATGATCAGCCCCAGTGGCCGGGGCCTGCATTGGGATGAACTGGACGAGGATATTTCCGTCCCCGGCCTGCTGGCCGGTCGTGGCGACCTTACCACCACCCACAGCAGCGCCGCCTGAACGACCAAGCCAAGGAACTGGCCAAGCAGTTGAAGGAGGCACCGCTTTGACGCAGGAACTGACAACCATGCCCTGGGACCCGGCGGACCACCTGCAGGATGTCGGCGCCATTGCCGCCTACCTGAATGCAGCGCTGGAAGATGGTGACCCCGCCTTGGTGTCGGCAGCCCTGGGCGACGTCGCCCGCGCCAGCGGCATGAGCGAACTGGCGCGCGCCCTAGGCGTCTCCCGGGCCAGCCTGTACAAGACCCTGTCGGCCGACGGCCGTCCACAGTTCGGCACCATCGTCCGTCTGATGGAGGCCCTGGGCATGCGGCTCAGCGTGGTACCGGTCGAAAAGTCCCCCAACCCCCATTCCAGCGCCGCCTGAATGACCAAGCCGACCGCCGTTCCCAACCATCTGGATGCGCCCCGCACCAACCTGCTGATGCGCTCGGGCCGCTGGGTGAACCTGTATGACCCCGCGCCGGCCGATATCGTGCTGGAGGATTGGGTGACCGGCGCCTCGCGCGTGGCCCGCTGGGGCGGGCAGACGCAGGGGCCCATTGCCTATAACGTCTTGCAGCATTCGGTGCTGCTGGAACAGGTGCTGCTGGGCCTGCTGGCGCCCGATGCCGGGCCGACCCTGCGGCTGGCGGCCCTGATGCACGACCTGCATGAAGGCGGGGGCCTGGGCGATGTCGTCACGCCCTATGGCAAGCTGTTCGCCACGGCCGGGCTGAAAGAGGTGAAGGCGCGGCTGGACCGGGCCCTGTTCCTGGCTGTCGGCCTGCCCTGGCCGTTATCGGTCACGGATACCGACCTGATCAAAAAGGCCGACAAGATCACGGCCATTTCGGAGGCGATCCAGTTGATGGGCTGGCCGGAAAAACTGGCGCGGCGCGACATTGGCGGCGGTTACCGGGGCAAGCTGTGGACCGACCCCATCATCGTGCAGGACGAAGCGACGGCGCGGGCCGCCTGGTGGGAACGCTACCGGCTGGTGGCGCGGTAGAACGCCGAACCCGCAAGCGAGCGTCTGTGCGGGTTACACCGTCACCCATGACGCGGCCCATAGGCGCTAAGTTTGGCGGTTCGTCCCCCGGTTCAGCCCTCTCTTCCCGTCACCCCGGCGAAGGCCGGGGTCCAGCGTGAGGCGCGGTTAGCGCCGATATGAGTCTTATCGCGGCAGACGCCGCTCTGCCCTGGACCCCGGCCTTCGCCGGGGTGACGGTGGAGGGGACTGAACGGAGAACGGACCTCTTATCGTAGCGCCTGTGCGCATGTGCTGGGATGATGCCGGAGAGACCCAAACCGATTCCCTTTCACCCCCCAGATAAAAAAAGGCCCGCGCCGGTCGCACGGCGCGGGCCACATCATCCAGGTCCGAGGACCCGATCAGAACTTGGACGTGATCTCCACACCCCAATAGGGGGCGTCGGTCACGAAACCGGTCAGGTTGTTGAAGTCGATGGCGCCTTCCAGCTCCTTGGCGTTGGTGATGTTGCGGCCCACCAGTGCCACGCCCAGCTTTTCATCGTCCGAAACGTAGCCGACCTTCAGGCCGCCTTCGATCTTGCTGTCGGAATAGAATTCCTTGGACGTGTAGAGGAAGAAATTGACCTTGGAGCGGTAGTTCCAGTCGGTGAAGACATAGACCTCGCCCGACGACACCGGCACGCCATAGCGGGCCGAGGCGGAGAAGATCCACTTGGGCGCGTTGGGGAAGCTGTTGCCATCGATGCTGGCCAGACCGCCCGACATCGGGTCGGTGACGGTGCAGCCGCCGCCGCAGGGAGCGACCTTCAGCCCGGCATCATCGATTTCGGTGTGGTTGTAGGACAGGCCCGTGGTCAGGCGCAGGTTCTCCACCGGCAGCAGCTCCAGCTCGGCCTCGAAGCCGTAACCGATACCATGGTCGGCATTGATCAGGGTGTTGTTGTTGGACGCCCCGCCAACGGCCGTGAACTGCTGGTTGTCGATGTCGGTATAGAAGGCAGTGACGTTCAGACGGGCCTTGCGTTCCCACAGGTCCGACTTGATGCCGGCTTCATAGGACATCAGCGTTTCGGCCTTGGCGACCGACAGCGCGTCCTTGTTGATGTTGGTGCCGAAATAGAACAGCGGGCGCGACTGGATCGACGGTGCGCGATAGCCGCTGGCCACGCGGCCGAACAGGTTGATGTCGTCCGTGGCCTTGAAGGTCAGGCTGGCATCCCAGGTCACCTGGCCGTCGGACAGGTCGGCATTGCCCTTGGTGGAGCCCGGCACGCCCGGCATGGTGCGGGTGACGTGGAAATCCTTGTCCTCGTCATTGTAGCGCACGCCGGCGGTCAGCGTGAACCGGTCGGTCAGGTCATAGGCAGCCTGGCCGAAGACGGCCCAGGTCTTGGTGACCTGATTGCTGTCGGTGAAGATGCCGATGCCGCGCGGGTCGGCGGCATTGCCATAGGAATAGCCGTAGGCCGTCACATCTTCCTTGAAATAGAAGAAGCCCGTCTGCCAGCGCAGCTTTTCCCCGTCACCGTTCGACAGGCGCAGTTCCTGCGTATACTGGGAATGATCGGGCACCTCATCGGCCGTCTCGCTGTCGAACGGCACGAAGCCCGGGCCCTTGCCGGCCACGCCACCATCGATATCGCCGCGCGTATAGACCTCAACCGACTCATAGCCGCTGATGGAGGTCAGGGTGACGCCGTCGAAATCATATTCCATCTTCAGGCTGCCGCCCTTGGAATTGATGTCCAGGTCGTTGGCGCCGTTCTGATAGACGGAATTGCGGGAGAAGGTGGAGGACAGGTCGTTGCTGCCCTTGGTGATGGCATTGGCGACGAAGACGCGGGCGGTGCCGTTCAGGTCGCGGTAATGGGCGTTGGCCAGGGCCGTGAAGGGGCCACGCTCATACAGCAATTGCAGGCGGGCCGCCGCCTCGCTATGGCCGCCCAGCGCGTCCTTCTCACCCGTGTAGCTATTGTCGATATAGTCGTCCTTGCGGTCGTACTTCAGCGACAGGCGGGCGGACAGGATGTCCTCCACCAGGGCGCCACCAACCGCACCCTCGGCATCCAGCGTATTCTTGCTGCCATAGGCGGCAGAGAAATAGCCCTCGGTCTTCTGGGTCGGCTTCTTTGACACGAAGCTGATGGTGCCGGCCGGCGTGTTGCGGCCGAACAGCGTGCCCTGCGGCCCGCGCAGCACTTCAACCCGCTCCAGATCGAAGACGGGGAAGCCGCGCAGCATCGGGTTTTCCTGCACCACCTCGTCATAGACGACGCCCACGGGCTGGGTGGAGGTCAGGTCGAAATCGCTGTTGCCCAGACCGCGGATATAAAAGCGCGGGAAGGTGCGGGAGAAGGTGGATTCCGCATACAGGCTCGGCACCTGGCCGGACAGGGCCAGCAGGTCGACACCGCCGGTCATGACCGCATCCAGCTTATCGGCCGTGATGGTGCCGACCGACACGGGAACCTGCTGCAGGTTCTCCGCGCGCTTGGTCGCGGTGACGATGATCTCGTCCAGCACAGCCTGGGCGCCGGCGGCCGGGACCATGGCGGACAGGGCCAGAAGGCTGGCCGTGCCGGCCAGGAGACGGGTCAAGGATGGATTGCTGATGCGCATTATGGGATGCCCCTTCAGTGCCGATTGCGGCGGTTCGTGCCGCCGATGCCGATTCCTGGTCCGTAGCGCCGCCCCTTCTCTGCCTGCCCGGGGACGGTCACCCGCATTTTTCTGCATAAATGCCCGCCCGGATCACCCCGGACGGGCATGAATTCGTTTGCTGCGGCACAACATGAAATGGCCGGGCCCATGGATCAAGATGGGGGCGGGGTCCGGTATGACAATAACGTGACGGTGATGCACATTAACCACACCAGATAAGTAATAGTTGCAATATTTCAGTTTTGTGACAAACGGCCCCTTTCTGCCGCACTGCGATGAATTTGCTGTGCCCGACATGGCCTGATCTGTACCGCCGGGCAGAAAACCTGCGCCTGCGCTGGGATGTCATCGCTGTCAACTTTCCGCTTCGTTTCCCGAATTCGCGCTGATAAGAAACAAAGCTGCAAAGACGCGCTCAAGCGCCAATAGACAACGTTGTCCGACGGGAGGACACCCCCATGACGCCAGCCCAGCTCAGCGTCGTCTTCTTTCTGCAACTGGCCGTGATCATCGCCGCCTGCCGCGGCGTCGGCTGGCTGGCGAAGCGCTATTTGGGCCAGCCGCAGGTGGTGGGCGAAATGATCGCCGGCGTCATCCTGGGGCCGTCACTGCTGGGTCTGCTGGCACCGGACATCCAGGGGCTGCTGTTCCCGAAGGAATCGAAGGCTGTACTGTTCGTGGGCGCGCAGTTCGGCGTGGGGCTTTACATGTTCCTGGTCGGGCTGGGCTTCCGGACCGATCATTTCAGATCAAATGTCGGCAGCGCCGCCGCCGTCTCCCTGTCGGGCATGGCGGCCCCCTTCCTGCTGGCGGCGATCATCACCCCCTGGCTGATGGGGCATGGCCTGTTCAATGAAAGCCTGACCCTGCCGCAGACCACCTTGTTCATGGGGGCCTGCATCGCCATCACGGCCTTTCCCATGCTGGCCCGCATCATCCATGAACGCGGCCTGTCGGGCACGCCGCTGGGTACCCTGTCGCTGTCGGCGGGCGCCATTGACGATGCCGGGGCCTGGACTGTGCTGGCCATCGTGCTGGCCACTTTCGGCGACGGCCCCATGGTGGCGGTGAAGGCCATCGGCGGCGGGGCGGCCTTTGCCCTGTTCATGCTGACCCTGGGGCCCAAGCTGCTGGCGCCCCTGGGCCGGCGGGCCGAACGGATGGGCCGGGTCGATCATTCGACCCTGGGCATCGTCCTGATCCTGTTCCTGCTGTCGGCCTGGGCCATGGATGCGGCCGGCATCCATGCCGTGTTCGGTGGCTTCCTGCTGGGCTGCATCATCCCGCGCGGTGTGCTGGCCACCGACCTGCGCCGGCAGCTGGAACCGTTTGCCGTGGTGGTGCTGCTGCCCATGTTCTTCACCTATTCGGGCCTGCATACCCAGCTGACGCTCGTCGACAACTGGGGTCTGGTGCTGGTGACACTGGGCATCCTGGCCGCCTCCATCCTGGCCAAGGGCGGGGCCTGCTGGGCCGCCGCCCGCCTGACGGGGCAGGACAATGCCACCGCCATGGGCATCGGCGCCCTGATGAATGCGCGCGGCCTGATGGAGCTGATCATCATCAATATCGGCCTGCAGAAGGGCCTTATCGGCCCGGCCCTGTTCTCCATCCTGGTGCTGATGGCCATCATCACCACCCTGATGGCCTCACCCTTGTTCGAACTGGTCTATGGCCGCAAGGCCCGCGCACGCGGTGAGCTGGGGGAACTGCACGAACAGGACAGCGATTTCGCGGAGTTGCGCGAGGCGCGGTGAGGGAAACGCAAAGGGCGGCCCGCAACGGCCGCCCTTTCAGCCTGGAACATGTTCCAGCCATCCCCACCGACCCGGATCAGATTTTGTCGGCTGGCAACAGCAAGCGCCAGACAAGCGCCGTCGTGCCGCCGGCCGAGGCACCGGCCAGGCTGAGAACAGGAATGTTCTGGATCAGGGTCTGTGACGCCAAACCATAGAACACAGCATAACCCAGGGCCGCGCCAACGGCGGCGTGGATTGAAGGATGCCGTAGTCCGAACCGTCGCAACAACAGCATCACCGGCCCCCCGATCAGCAGGCTGGAAAGACCAACCCAGGCCATGATGACAACGAAAATGGCCGCGATCATAACCCCGATCTGCATCTGACCATCGTCACCGAGCCTATCCGGTTGCAAGGGAAGCAATTGATAGATCGGCTTAAAAGCACCTGTGACGGTGCCGGCGAGGACAGCAATGATGAAACGCTGTGTGGGGGTGAAGCGCCGCCCTATTCCCACGCCGGCTGCTCCCGATCGGGAAAATCGATCCCCGGCTGGTCGAAGAAGTCATCCCAGAGCCGATCCCGCGGCACGATCACCCGGCGATCACCCTCCTTCAGAATCACCACCTCCCGCACATGATCGGGAAAAGCAACATCCTTGGGCAAGTGGACGGCTTGGGTGCGATTGGAAAGGAATAGGGTGGTCATGACGGACATGGGGATTCCCTTCGCAGCAGTCTGGTCGCAATCATCAGGCTCGCAACCTATCGTCACCCCCCACCTGCAGCGCCCGCACCCGGCGCAGCATCAGGATCTGGCGGGCGAAGACCGTGCCCATGGCCAGGGCAAACAGCGCGTCGGAGACGATGCCGAAGCCATGGGCTTCCGGGTCTTCCAGGCCCAGATGCCGGGCCCCCTGCTTCACCAATATCAGGCCGACAATGAACAGCAACCCCGTCACGGTCAGGCGTGACATGGGGTGGCCCGTGTCCGGATCGCGGAACAGGTGGATATGGCGGGCGGCATAGACGCCGCAGGCGGCCCCTGCGGCCAGCGAGACGGCGATGATCAGCCAGCCCAGCCCATCCACATGGGGTCCCGCCATGACATGGCCGAAAATATAGAAGCCGATGGCCAGCACCAGCAGGCCCAGCAGCGCGATCACCACCGGGGTCCGCACCCGCCTGGGCTTCTGCGTACGCCGGGCCAGGATCAAAATGGCAAAGCCAATGGCCAGATAGGGAATGAGGGGCTTCAGATCCATGTCGCGCATCCCTTGTTGGATGACCTGACCTATCCCGCAACATCAGCCGGGCCAAGTGAAAACTGGTTAATCCGGGCTCATTGCCACTACCCACGCCACGGATGCACCGCGCGCCAGTGCCGGGCGATATCGACGCGTCTTGCCACCCAGACGCGGTCATGGGCCAGCACATGGTCCAGGAACCGTTCCAGCCCGCGCACGCGCCCCGGCCTTCCGATCAGCCGCGTGTGCAGGCCCACCGACATCATCTTGGGCGCCGTCTCCCCTTCGGCATAAAGCGCGTCGAAGGCGTCGCGTGCATAGGTGAAGAAATCATCGCCCTGGTTGAAGCCCTGGGCCGTACCGAACTTCATGTCATTCACGTCCAGCGTATAGGGGATGACCAGATGCGGGTCCGTCTGGCCCGCATAAGTCCCCGGCGGCAGCCAATAGGGCAGGTCGTCATTATAGGCGTCAGCGTCATAGAGGAACCCACCCTCCTCCACCACCAGCCGTCGGGTATTGGGGCCCAGGCGGCCCGTGTACCAGCCCAGCGGCCGCTCCCCCGTCAGCGCACGGATGGTGTCGATGGCCCGCTGCATGTGCTCGCGCTCCACCGCTTCGGGCACATTCTGGTAATCGATCCAGCGCCAGCCATGGGACGCGATCTCGTGCCCGGCTTCCACCATGGCGCGGGCGGCGTCGGGATGGCGGGCCAGCGCCATGGCCACGGCGTAACAGGTGACCTTCACCCCATACCGCTCGAACAGCCGCATCAGCCGCCAGAACCCGGCCCGGCTGCCATATTCATAGACGGATTCGACCGACAGGTTGCGCTGGCCCGGCAGGGGCTGCGTGCCCACCACCTCCTGCAGATAGGCCTCCGACGCCGCGTCGCCATGCAGCAGGCAGTTCTCGCCCCCCTCCTCGTAATTCATCACGATCTGCACGGCGATGCGGGCATCCCCCGGCCAGCGCGGATGCGGCGGATGGGCGCCATAACCGATCAGGTCGCGGGGATAGGGTTCAGCCATGCGACGGCTCCTCTCGTACCGGTCCGGCCATGCGATGCGCACAGCCCTGCCCCCGATCATACGCATCGTTTCGCTTGCGCACAAAAAAATCCGTGTCACCATGGGCCATGACCGACGCATCCGCCGCCGCCCCCGTCCGCCCCACCATCGAAACGCTGAACGCCTTGCCGCATGCCAGGTTCATGCACCTGCTGGCCGGGATCTGGGAGGACAGCCCGTGGGTGGCGGAAACGGTGTATGAGGCGCGTCCCTTCGCGGACCTTGTTGCACTGCACAGGGCCATGGTCGATGTGGTCACGGCCGCCGGACCCGACGCCCAATTGTCCTTGCTGCGCGCCCATCCCGATCTGGCGGGCCGGCTGGCGCGCGGCGGCGGGCTGACGGCCAACAGTACCGCCGAACAGGCGGGCCTGGGCCTGGACCGGCTGTCGGAAGCGGAGTTCGACTGGTTCGACCGGCACAACGCCGCCTACCGTGACCGGTTCGGCTTTCCCTTCATCATCGCGGTGAAGGCCCAGACCCGGGACAGCATCAAGGACGCCCTGGAAGCCCGGCTGACCAACGATGTCGGCACGGAAATCAGAACAGCATTGGGAGAAGTCGCCAAGATCGCCAAATTCCGCCTGGAGGGGCTGTTCGGGACATGAGTGAACAGGATTTGAAGGCCCTGGAAGCGCAGGTCGCCCGCGACCTGACCCTGCTGGATTACCCGGCCCGTTCCTGGGTGCCGGCCCGCACGCATGCCGACGGCCCCGTCTTTGACGTGGTCATTGTCGGCGGCGGACAGGCCGGGCTGGCGACCGCCTTCGGCCTGATGCGGGAAAAATTGGGCAATATCCTGGTCATCGACCGCAACAAGGCGGGTCGGGAAGGGCCGTGGGTGACCTTTGCCCGCATGATCACCCTGCGCACGCCCAAGCATCTGACCGGCCCCGACCTGGGCGTGCCCAGCCTGACCCCGCGCGCCTGGTTCGAGGCGAAATATGGCCCCGCCGCCTGGGCCGATCTGGGCAAGCTGCCCAAGGAGACCTGGCAGGATTACCTGAACTGGTATCGAAGCGTGCTGTCCATCCCCGTGCGCAATGAGCATGATCTGCTGGCGGTGGAGCCGGAGGAGGACACGGGCATCCTGCGCCTGACCGTCGACACACCCGACGGGCAGGACCTGATCCTGGCCCGCAAGCTGGTGCTGGCCACGGGCATTGACGGGGCCGGGCGCTGGCATGTGCCCGATTTCATCCGCCAGGTGGTGCCGGAGGATCGCTATGCCCACACCTCCGAATTCATTGATTTCGACGCGCTGAAGGGCAGGCGCATCGGCGTGCTGGGGGCAGGTGCGTCTGCCTTCGACAATGCCGGCACGGCGCTGGAGGCCGGGGTGGCCTCGGTCGATCTCTGCCTGCGCCGGCCCGACATTCCGCGCGTGAACCCCTATCGCTGGATGGAATTTTCCGGGTTCCTGGGTCATTTCGCGTCCATGGGCGATCTGGACCGCTGGCGCTACATGCGCCACATCTTCGACCTGAACCAGCCGCCGCCGCAGGACACGTTCCATCGCTGCGTCCTGCACCCGAACTTCGCCTTCCACACCTCCTGCCCCTGGGAATGGGTGCGGATGGAAGGCGACGAAATCCATGTCGGCACGCCCAAGGGCGTGATGATCTTCGATTTCCTGGTGGTGGGCACGGGCTTCATCGTAGAAGCCGCGTTCCGGCCGGAGGTGGCGCGCTTTGCCAAGGATATCGCCACCTGGGCCGATAGGTTTACCCCGCCTAAGGGGGAAGGCAACCCGCTGCTGATCCGCTATCCCTATCTGGGTGACGCGTTCCAGTTTACCGAACGCGTGCCCGGCTGCGCCCCGCATCTGGCCAACATCCACAATTTCACCTTCGGCGCCACGCTCTCCATGGGCCTGTCCGGCGCCTCGATCAGCGGTATGAAATACGGGGTGCAGCGGCTGGTGCAGGGTCTGATCCGCGACCTGTGGCTGGCCGACAAGGACCATTTCCTGGCCGATCTGCGGGCCTATGACCAACCCGAACTGGTGAGTACGTCATGGCCCGCCTGAGCACCCATGTGCTGGATACCGCCGCCGGCCGCCCGGCCGACGGCCTGTTCATCCAGCTTTTCCTGCTGGTGGGCGATCAGCGCACCCTGATCCGGGACGCCCGCACCAATGCCGATGGCCGCACAGACCGGGCGCTGCTGTCCGGCGACACGATCCCGACCGGCACCTATGAACTGCTGTTCCATGCTGGCGACTATTTCCGCAGCCACGGCACCCCGCTGGCCGACCCGCCCTTCCTGGACCAGATCCCCATCCGCTTCGCCCTGGCCGACACCGACGGCCATTACCACATCCCCCTGCTGCTCAGCCCCTGGAGCTATTCGACCTACCGGGGCAGTTGAGGGGGGATCGATAAAGGCCTATCATCTGGTCAGCTGACCAGATGATAGGGGACGGAAGTGCAGAAGAAGCAACCGCCCGTTTACATGAGTGAACGTCGCCGGGATCACAGCGAAGATCTTGTGCAGGAAACCTTACACCGCAAATACCGGTCGGGATTTGTTCGCCGCGACGCCCACACTGGTGAGGTTTGCCCACCTACCAGCGCCCCCACCGCATGGAAGCTGGAGGACGCCAAGGCGCATTTCAGCGAGGTGGTCCGTCGAGCCCGAACGGAGGGGCCGCAACTGGTCACCAGACGCGGCAAGGATGCCGTCATCGTGATGGCGGTGGAGGAACTTGAGCGGTTGCGAACGCCCATGCCAGCGCGCAAGCCCTTCCTCGATTTCATGGAGAGCCTGCACGAACCCGGCCTGGAACTGGATTTCCCACGCGAACGCGACATGGGGCGCGAGGTCGATCTGTGAGCGGTTGGCTGCTGGACACCAATGTCGTCGCTGCCTTGATCAACCCCAACGGCGCCCCCAGCGTCAAGCGCTGGGCAGCGACCCAGGATGAGGACAAGCTGTATCTCAGCATCCTGACCATCGGCGAGTATGAAAAGGGCATCGCCGCCCTTCCGCCCGATGACCCGCGAGGAAGAGCCTATGCCAACATCCGCGACGGGCTGCTGGACCGGTTCGGCGGGCGTATCCTGCCTGTGACAGATTCAGTGATCCGACGCTGGGGCATCGTAACGGGCACCGTTAAGCGTCAGACAGGCCACCCGCCACCCGTCATCGACACGATGCTGGCGGCAACAGCACTGGAGGGCAGCCTGTGTTTGGTCACCCGCAATCTCCGCGACGTGGCCCGTAGCGGCGCATTGCTGCTCAATCCATGGGACAATTCGAGTCTGTCAGATTTACGTTGAAGTATCCCTAGCCGTCACATGCACCGATCCAGGAGTAGCCACAGGAAAACAAGCGGGTGCGGTACGGCTTATATTGTTCGGCATGGCTCCCCGATGATATCGATGCGGGGAAAGGCTGTTGGACGGTATAGGCGCGGATGAACCCCAGAACGGTCCTGGTCACCGGCGGTGCCGGCTATGTCGGCAGCCATACGGTGGATGCGCTGCTGCGGGCCGGGCATCATGTCACCGTCATCGATGATCTCAGCCTGGGGCACCGCGCGGCTGTCCCCGCGGCGGCGGAGATGATCGTGGGCGATGCCGGCGATGCCGATCTGCTGGCCCGCACCTTTGCCGGCCGATCCTTTGACACGGTCATGCATTTCGCCGCCCGCTCCCTGGTGGGCGAATCCATCCTGCGACCGGACCTTTATCTGGGAAACAATGTCCGCATCGCCGACACCCTGATCCGGGCCACCTTGGCCGCCGGTATCCGGCGTTTCGTCCTGTCCTCCACCGCCAATATCTTCGCCTCGCCCGGCAATGGCGAGTTGCTGGCGGAGGATGCGCCCATCGGCCCCGGCAGCCCCTATGGCGAAGGCAAATATAAGGTGGAACAGTTGCTGGCGGCTGCCGACCGCGACCATGGTCTGCGGTCGGCCTGCCTGCGCTATTTCAACGCCGCCGGCGCCCATCCCGACGGGCATATGGGGGAGGATCACCAGCCCGAAACCCACCTGATCCCCATCGTGCTGGACGTGGCCCTGGGCCGGCGCAGCCATCTGGACATTTACGGCACCGACTATCCCACCCCGGATGGCACCTGCATCCGCGACTATGTGCATGTCAGCGACATTGCCTCGGCGCATCTGCTTGTGCTGGACCGGCTGGATCGGGGGTCGGTGCGCTACAATGTCGGGTCGGGCCGGGGGCATAGCGTGCAGCAGGTGGTCAGCACGGCCGAGAAAACGGTGGGCCGGCCCATCCCCGTGCGTCTGGCCCCGCGCCGCGCCGGCGACCCGCCCATCCTGGTCGCCGATGGCAGCCGGCTGCGCGCCGAAACGGGCTGGCAGCCCGCCCTGTCATCGCTGGAAGACATCATCGCCACGGCCTGGGCCTGGCGGTCGCGCCATCCTGACGGGTTCGACGGCTGAGGGGCGAAATCACGCCGCCGCGGCCCCGCCGAATCGGTCCACCAGCCGGCTGCCCAGATGCAGCTTCTGGCCTTCATCCAGCAGGAAGGCCAGGCCGTTCTGGCCGTGATCCAGCGTCTTGACACGGAAGGGCAGCGCACCGTCCAGCCCCGGCACCGTCAACGTGCCCTGGGTGCCTTCCGGCAGATCCGCCCCTTCCAGCAGGGCGCCGCCGGCGGAGATGTTCAGCAGCCGGCCACGCCCCTGCCCGCCGCCCGCCGTCTCGATCGTCACGTCCAGATCGACCTCCAGCCGCTGCCCGTGGCGGCGGTCCACATCCACGGTGGCCGTGCGCACGACGCGGACCAGGGTGTGGCGCAGGTCGCTGACCGAACCGACGATGCGCATGGCCACCTCGCGCATGGCCGCGGCCTTCTCGCCCGTGCTGTCGGCCTCGTCCGATACGGTGCCGATGCGGCTGGCCACTTCCTGGGCGGCTTCCGCCGTTTCCGTGACATTGCGGGAAATCTCCCGCGTGGCGGCGGCCTGTTCCTCCATGGCGCCGGCAATGCTGGCCGACACCTCGTCCATCGCACGGATGGCCTGGGCGATCTCCTCCACCGCGGTCACGGCCGTGGCCGTCACGGACTGGATCTGCTGGATGCGGGCACTGATCTCCTCCGTCGACCGGGTGGTCTGGGTGGCCAGCGTCTTCACCTCCGACGCCACCACAGCAAAGCCCTTGCCGGCATCGCCGGCGCGTGCCGCCTCGATGGTGGCGTTCAGGGCCAGCAGGTTGGTCTGTTCGGCGATATCGCGGATCAGGCTGGCCACGCCGCCGATCTGTTCCACCACGTCGGACAGGCTGTCGATGGTGGCGCGGGTCCGCTGGCTGCGCTCCACCGCCGCCCCGGACAGGCTGGTGGCATGGGCCACCTGGGCGCTGATCTCGGTGATCGACGCGGTCAGCTGTTCGGTGGCGCCGGCCACGGCCTGGGCATTGGCCAGGGCATGCATGGCCGCACTGGCGACATTGGCGGCACTGTCGCGCACCTGGGTGGCACTGTCGGCCATGGCGGCGGCGGCCCCGTCCATCTGGCGGGTCTCCACGGCAATGCCATCCACGCTGGACCGGCTTTCCACCTCCACCGTCTCGGCCATGGTCCGCAGCGCCTCGCGGCGGCGGCGCTCGGCCTCGGCCTCGCTCTCCTGCTGTTCCTCGCGCAGGCGGGCATTCTCGATGGCGCGGTCGCGCAGGCTGGACACAGCACCCGCCATGTCGGCCAGCTCGTCGCGCCGGCCCTGCATGGGCGGCACCGCCGCCTTCAGATCGCCCCGGCCGATGCGGGTCAGGGCCCCGGTCAGCGCCACCAGCGGCATCACCACATTCTGGCGCAGGGCCAGCAGCACGACCAGGGCGATGGCGACACCGACCCCGGCCAGACCGATGATCAGCCAGGCCAGACGGGCGGCGATGGCATCGGCGGCAGCCAGGTCGGCATCCATCTGCGCCTTGGCCGTGTCGGCCACCTTGCGCACATCGTCGGCCACGGCGTCCAGTTCGGCCGACATGCCGTCATTGACGCCGACAAAGGCGCCCATCAGCATGTTGCCGACCTCCGGCCCGCTATTGACATAGGCTTTCGCGGCAGCCACGCCCTTGCTGTAGAAGGCGGGGAAGAAGCCCTCCACCCGGCCCAGCGCCGCCTCCACCTCCGTCAGCCCCATCGCCTGCGCCAGCTTGCGGGCGGCCGCGGTGTCGCGCAGCAGGTCCGCATGGGCCTTCTCCGCCTCCTCGAACCCGGTATCCAGCCCGTCCAGCCCGCGCGTGGCGGCCATGTCGGTCAGCCACAATTGCACGCGGGTGGCGTCGGCGCGCACATCCTTGATGATGCTGACCAGCGACAGCGCCTGCCCGGCGGCGCGGTCGGCCGTGGCGCGGGCCACGTCGACCTGATGGCGCTGCTGGTTGGCGCCCACCACCATGATGGCGGCGGCCACCAGCAGCAGGGCCAGGATCGCCAGATTGGCCAGCAGGATTTTCATGCTGAGGCTGAGACGCATGGACGGACCTCCCCATCAGGTCGCTATATCGGTCGAGCAGGGTGCGTAACATATGTGCAACTTTCTGGGAAGGAAGTGATACCCATTCCCGATGAGTCCAGCTCATCGGGAATGGGTACGGCGGCGACTGCCACAGCACCGCGCGTGCGGCGTAGCCGAGCCGCCGGATGGCGGCGCTGGCGATTGAAGCCCGGTGATCGGTTGCGATCACCGGGACAGGGTATGACCCGTCACGGGGGCGCATGACACCCGCCCGGCAGGCTCCGGCCGCGCTTCCCGCTCGACCTTGCGGCCCTTGCAGCGTAGGGTCGGTGCCAAGCCCGGTGACAATCCAGGCAAGTGGGGGCCGGGCGAACGGAGCCAGGCAGGCGGGGGAAAAGCGTCGGCGATGCGTGATTTGGGACTCGGCCAGAAGCTCGGCTATGCCGTGGGCGATTTCGGCCTCAATCTCTACTGGCAGTCCATTCTGCTGTTCATCCTGTTCTTCCAGATGGATGTGCTGGGCCTGTCAGCCGTGGATGCGGGGCTCTGCTATCTGATCGCGTCCATCTGGGATGCGGGCATGGATCCGCTGATGGGCATCATCTCCGACCGCACGCGCACAAGGCTGGGGCGCTACCGGCCCTTCATCCTGTTCGGGACGGTGCCGCTGGCGCTGGCCTTCACGCTCTGCTTCACCCCGCCATCCTTCCTGGTGCCGGGATCGGCGGGGATGATGGTCTTTGCCACCCTGTCGCACATGGCGCTGCGCTCGGCCTATGCCGTGGTGGCCATCCCCTATTCCTCGCTGACGGCGGCCATGACGCCCAGCAGCGACGAACGGGCCAGCCTGACGGGCTGGCGCATGCTGCTGGCCTTTGCCGGGTCGACCTCCGTGGCGGCGCTACTGCCGCTGCTGGCCCGCTGGTTCGGGGATTACAGCCCGGCGGCGGCCTGTATCGGGGCGCTGGCCGTGCTGGCGCATCTGATCTGCGGCCTGACGGTGCGCGAACTGCCGGCCCCGGCGGCCCGGCAGACCCCGCATCAGCATCTGTCGGCGGACCTGGGCGGGTTCCTGCGCGGGGTGACGCGCAACGGGCCGCTGCTGCGCCTGATGGCGGCGACGGTGGCCCTGCATCTGTCGCTGGGCCTGTTGTTCCGCAACCTGCCCTATCTGCTGAAATATGACCTGGGCGGCGACACGGACCTGACGGCATCGGCCCTGACGGGCTTTTCCGCCGTGGGTGTGCTGGCCGTGCCCTTCTGGGTCTGGGTGGCGCGGCGCTGGTCCAAGCGCGCGGCCTGGCAGGGCGGCAGCCTGCTGGTCATGGCCGGCGGCGGGGCCGTGGCCCTGACCCCGCCGGGCAGTCTGGTCCCGACCCTGTTCTGGCTGGGGGCGATGTGCTTCGGCCATACGGCGCACG
The DNA here is from genome assembly GCF_057809655.1 of Niveispirillum sp. FG148. Classification (NCBI taxonomy): domain Bacteria; kingdom Pseudomonadati; phylum Pseudomonadota; class Alphaproteobacteria; order Rhodospirillales; family Azospirillaceae; genus Niveispirillum; species Niveispirillum sp. FG148. The sequence goes on along the minus strand of NZ_JBMDKJ010000005.1, from coordinate 297,407 downwards.
CCGTGGCCAGCTGGTCCATGGTGCCCGACACGGTCGATTACGGCCATTGGCGACAGCGCCGCCGGGACGAGGCCAAGGTCTATGGCCTGTCCTCGCTGATCTTGAAACTGGCGCTGGGCGGGGCGGCCTTCCTGGGCGGGCTGGCGCTGGACGGCGTCGGATTCGTAGCCGGGGAGGTGCAGACACCGGAAACCTTGCAGGGCTTCCGGCAGCTGGCGGGGCTGGCCTGCGTGGTGGGGCTGGGCCTGTCCATGCTGGCCGTGGCGGGCTATCCCCTGTCCGCCCACCGCCATGGCCGCATCCAGCAATTGCTGGGCCGGCGCGCGGCACGACAATAAAAATGTAATAAATCTTTCATAAAAATTGAAACTAAATATCCCTTAGGATAGGGCTTGCGGCCTTCAGAATCAGATAAATTATAATTAATAAAGAATAAACATCTCTGATCATCCCATATAGGGTCCGCCGCATGCCTGTGCTGTACCGTCTTCTGTTACCAGTCACGCTTCTGTCGATCATCTCCCTGTCCATCTTCGGCATCGGTTATGCGGGCCTGCACAAGGTGGAAACCGTGCAGCGGCAGCTGACCCGGCTGGAGATCCTGCTGCATGAAACGGGAGAGATCCGGTCCCTGAGCCGAGCGATCCAGCGCGATACGCTGAACACGCTTCTGGAACCGGCGGCCGACCGGAAGACCTTTGCCGACCGGGCCGGCAAGCGCATGGGCGAGATGAGCACGCGCCTTGACCGCGTGTCGGCCCTGCTGGGCGCGGAGGCGGCAGCCCTGAACATGGACCGCTATGTGGCGACGCAGGAAAAGGTTCTGGCGGCGTTGCGGCCGGTTCTGGACAAGGCGATGCAGAATGAGACGGAGACGGGCCATCGGCTGTTTGCCGACAGCGTGCGTCCGGTCGAACGCGACGCGTCGCGCATCAGCGACGGCTTTATCGAGGCCACGGAAAAGAAGCTGACGGCGGGACGGCAGAATCTGGAAGAGGTCGCGGCCCAGGTGGAGCATCTGCAGATGGCCACGGCCATCATCGGCTGCATCCTGGGGATCGGTCTGGCGATGGGCATCATTCTGCGGTCGGTGACGCGCCCGCTGAACGCCCTGGCCGCCGCCACCGGCGCCATCGCCGACGGCCGGCTGGATACCGCCATCCCCGCCCAGGATCGCCGCGATGAACTGGGTGCTGTCGCCAAGGCGCTGCTGGTCTTCCGGGACCAGGCCCGCGCCAACCGGGAAATGGAGGCGCAGGCGGCCCTGGCCCGTGCCGCTGCGGACGAACAGAAGCGCCTGGCGCTGCGGTCCATGGCCGATACAGTGACGTCGGAGACCAACCGCACCGTCGACAAGATCGCCAACGCCACGGCCGAGATGACGCAATCCATGCGCCAGTTGAGCGAACTGGCGGGGGCCGTGGCCGGCGACAGCACCGCCGTGGCCTCGGCCAGCGCCCAAAGCCTGTCCAATGCCCAGGCCGTGTCGGCCGCGGCGGAGCAATTGTCCACCTCCATCCAGGAAATCAGCGGGTCGGTGCAGCGCGCCGCCGCCACCATGGATCATGCCGTGGCCAGCAGCGGCCATGCGCGCCAGACCATCGAAAGCCTGTCCGACGCCGTGACCCGCATTTCCGCCGTGGCCGGCCTGATCGGGGAAATCGCGCAGCAGACCAATCTTCTGGCCCTGAATGCCACCATCGAGGCGGCGCGCGCCGGGGAGGCCGGCAAGGGCTTTGCCGTGGTCGCCGGCGAGGTGAAGAGCCTGGCCAACCAGACGGCCCGGTCCACGGAGGAGATCAATGCCCAGATCGCGGAAATCCAGGCCGTGACCCAGGCCGCCGTCGATGCCGTGGTCCAGATCGCCACCCATATCGACGAGGTGACGGGCATCACCACCATCATCGCCGCCGCTGTGGAGGAACAGGGTTCCGCCACCCAGGAAATCGCCCGCAACGTGGCGGAGACGACCCGTGCCACGTCCGAAGTGGCGCAGCGCATCGGCAGTGTCAGCGATGGCGCCGGTCAGGTGGATGGCCGCGCCGAGACGGTGCGCCAGGCCATCGACCGCATCTCCGACGATGTCGGCACCCTGCGCACCATCCTGATCCAGATCGTGCAGAACGCCAGCCGACAAACCGCCTGATCAACGGCATTTTCGAGGGTGTGATCACTCTCTGGAGTCTGTCAGGTTGGAACATCCACCACCGTCACCCCGGCGTGCAGGCCGGGGTGACGGTGGTGAGAGCTATCCCGATTCTGTTTAAACCTGACTGCCTCTCAAGGCCGCTTCAGTTCCCGGTCGAAAAACGCCTTGGCCTCCGTGTAATAGTGCCAGGCCAGATCCTGGTCATAGAAGCCGTGGCGTTCACCGGGATAGAACATCATCCCGAACGGCTTGCGCGCATGCTGCAGGGCCGCCGCCATGCGCACGGAATTGTCGACGAAGACATTGTCGTCGGCCATGCCATGGATGATCAGCAGCGGCTTGGACAGCCTGTCGGCCAGTTTCGTGGCATCGGCCCGGTCATAGACGCCTTTGGCGTCGGGCCTGCCGATGAAACGTTCGGTATAGAAGGTGTCATACAGCTTCCAGTCGCTGACGGGTGCTGCGGCCACGCCGGCGGCGAACAGGTCGCCATGGCGCAGCAGGCTCATCAGCGTGTTGTAGCCGCCATAGGAATGGCCATAGATGCCGATCCGGTCGCCTCTGACGAAGGGCAGGGTCTTCAGGTACGCCGCCCCCGCCGCCTGGTCATCCTGTTCCACGGTGCCGAAACCATTATGGATTTCATCCAGGAACTTCTTGCCCCGGCCCGGCGTGCCGCGATTATCCAGCATGAACACGACATAACCGTTCTGGGCCAGCACCTGCAGGAACATCTGCGTGCGGCTGCCCCAGGCCTTGGTCGCCACCTGGCTGGTCGGCCCGCCATAGGTGTAGATGATGGCCGGCGCCGGATGGGCATCATCCACGCCCGGCGGCTTCAGCATGGACCAGTGCAGCAGGGTGCCGTCCGGCCCCTTCAGGGTGCCGAAGCTGCGCGGCACATGGTTGGCCATGAAGGGGGCATAGGGATGGTCGCCCGCCACCTTGTTTTCCAGCAGCCAGGTGATCAGCTTGCCGTCGCGGTCACGCAAGGACAGCTGCGGCGGCTGCGTGGGGCTGGAGAACGTGTCCAGCCAGGTGCCGCCGCCGCTGCCCGCCACGGCCTGATGCCAGCCTTCGCCCTGGCTGATGCGGCGCGGGCGGGTGGCGTCGCGCCCATCCAGACGGGCCGTATAGACCTGCATCTCCGTGGGGCCTTCGCGCTGGGCCGTGAAGGTGACCATCCCGGTCTTCAGATCGACGGCCACCAGCCGGTCGACGGGCCAGTCGCCGCGCGTGATGGCATGCAGCCGCTTGCCGCTGCGCGCATGCAGATAGAGATGGCGATAGCCGCTCTGTTCGGATGACCAGAGGAAGCGGCCATCGGGCAGGAATTCCAGATCGTCATGCAGATCGACCCAGGTGGATTTCCGGTCCGACAGCGCCACGCTGGCCTTGCCCGTGACCGGATCGGCAAACAACAGGTCCAGCACCTTCTGGTCCCGGCTCATGCGCTGCACGGCCAGCCCGCCATCGGGCTTCCAGGTGACGCGCGCCAGATAGATGTCGGGATCGGTGCCCAGATCGATCTTCACGGGCGGCGTCGCCCCTTCGATATCGGTGACCAGCAGCTCGATCCCGACATTGGGCCCGCCGGCAAAGGGATAGCGCTGCGGCACCACCTTCACGCCGTTGCTGCCGTAATCATAGCGGTTGACCAGCGGCACGCCGCGTTCATCGACGCGGGCATAGGCGATGCGGCGCCCGTCGGGCGACCACCAATAGCCGGTATTGCGGTGCATCTCCTCCTGCGCCACGAATTCGGCCATGCCGTTCAGGATACCGTCGCCGCCATCGCTGGTGATGGCGCGTTCGGTGCCCGATGCCAGATCCATGACATACAGGTTGCCGCCGCGCACATAGGCGATGTGGCTGCCGTCGGGGCTGAATTTCGGGTCGGTCTCGGCCCCTTCGGTGCGGGTCAGGCGGCGGACGGGGCCGGCGATCGGCTTCAGCCAGATATCACCCGACTTGGGCACCAGCACGGCCTGCCCCTTGGCGTCCCAGACATATTCGGTGACGCCGGTTTCGGGGATGCGCTGACGTTCGCGCCGGGCGCGCTCCTCCTCGCTTTCCGGGGCGGCGGCGAATTCGGCGCTGTCCAGCAGCATCACGGCCCGGCGCTGGTCCAGATCATAGGCCCAGAGATCGCGCCGCGCACTGTCGGCGGCCGACTTCTCCAGATAGGTGACGCGGGCGCCGTCAGGGGAAAAGGCGATGGCCCGCGGCGCCGATCCGGCCAGCGGCGGGCTGGCGACGATGCGGTCGATGGTCAATTGCTCGGCGCCCGCGGCGGGGGCCAGGCAGAGGGGCAGGAGACAGGCCAGCAGGGCGGCCAGGGGACGGTGGCGCATGGAGTTTCGACCTTCTTGGGGCCCTTGGGCGGGCCGAGGCGTTGGCTATCGATCCTTGTCAGCCCTCAGACCGGCAAAGGCAATGGTCATGCACTATGCAGGTGGACATGATTAAGGGCTGGCTAACGGCCCGTTTTTGCGCGCATTAATAGCTCAGAAACTCACCAGGATCGGGTGTGGCATGGACGCGGGGCAGACCGCGGCGGTGGCATTGGACGGGGCGGCGGCAGACCTGCTGCTGTTCACCCTGGATGAAAAGTCCTTTGCGGTGCGGCTGGGGCTGGTGGAACGGGTGGTGGCCATCGTCGCCCTGTCCCCCCTGCCTGGCGCCCCTTCGGTGGTCGCCGGCATCGTCAATCTGGGCGGGCGGTTCCTGCCCGTGCTGGATGTGCGCGCCCGGCTGGGAATGCCCACCCGCGCGCCGCGGCTGACCGACGGGCTGGTCGTCGTGCATCTGGCCCGCTGCGACGTGGTCCTGTGGGTGGATCATGTCGACGGCACGCTGCGCGTGCCGACCGCGGCCCTGCAGCCGGTGGCCGCCATCGCGGGCACGGGCGGCTGGTTCGACGCCGTGACGGCCCTGCCGGACGGGCCGCTGTTCATCCATGATGCCGAGCGGTTCCTGTCGCTGGACGAAGCGCAGGCCCTGGCGGCAGCCCTGGCGCGGGGGCCGGCGGCATCATGATGCAGGTGATGTCCGATTATCAGCGGCTGGGTGATTTCAGCGCCTTCCTGGCCGATCGCACCGGCCTGTATTATCCGGCCGAACGCTGGCCCGATCTGGAACGCGCGGTGGCGCAGATGGCGGCGGAACTGGGCTTTGCCAGCGCCGATGCCTGCATGCGCCATTTCCTGTCGACCCCTGTCGACCAGCCGCAGATCGAAACGCTGGCCAGCCACCTGACCATCGGCGAAACCTATTTCTTCCGCGAACCCGCCAGTTACGACGCGCTGGCGACGCGCATTCTGCCGGATCTGATCGCCCAGCGCCGCGCCGCCGGCCACCGCATCCTGCGCATCTGGAGTGCGGCCTGCTCGACGGGGGAGGAGGCGTACAGCATGGCCATCCTGCTGGACCGGCTGCTGCCCGATCTGCCGGACTGGACCATCACCTTGCTGGCCACCGACATCAATCCCCGCTCCCTGCGCAAGGCGGTGGAGGGGCGCTATGGCGAATGGTCCTTCCGCGGCGTCGATCCGGAGATCCGGCGCACCTGTTTCATCCCGCGCGACGGGCGGACCTGGGAAGTGGTCCCGCATATCCGCCGCATGGTCAGCTTCGCCTATCACAATCTGGCCGAAGACCAGTATCCGTCGGTGCGCAACAACACCAATGCCATGGACATCATCTTCTGCCGCAATGTGCTGATGTATTTCAGCGCGGATCGGGCGCGGCGGGTGGTGACCGGCCTGCAGCATTGCCTGGTCGATGGCGGCTGGCTGGTGGCGGCCGCCGTGGAGGGGTCGGCGGAGCTGTTCACGCCGCTGGTCAATGCCGGCATGGCCGATGCCACGCTTTACCGCAAATGCCCCATGCCGGTGCCGGCGGTGATTGCCTGGGCCCCGCCGCCCGACGCACCCGCAGCGCCCCTTCCCGCCACCCTGGCCCCCGCAACGGCCCCCACCTTGGCCCCCCCGCCGGACGCGCCGACCGCCGTGGAACAGGCCCGGCGGCTCTATCAGGCGGGGGAGAACGGGCAGGCCATCGCCCTGCTGCGCGCCGATCCGGACACCCTGTCCAACGGGGCGGCGCTGACCCTGCTGGCACGGCTATACGCCAATGACGGGCATCTGGACCTGGCGGAGGAAAGCTGCCGCCAGGCGCTGGCCATCGACCGGCTGGCGCCGGAACGCCATTACCTGCTGGCCCTGATCCAGCAGGAACGCGGCGATGCGCGCGGGGCGGCCGAATCGCTGAAACGCGCGCTCTATGCCGATCCCGATTTCATCCTGGCGCATGTGGCGCTGGCCGGGCTGGCCATGACTGAAGGCCGGCGGGCAGAGGCCAGACGGTGCCACCGCAACGCGCTGGGCTTGCTCAACACCCTTGATCCGTCCGACAAGGTTCCGGAAGGTGACGGGCTGACAGCTGGCCGCCTGATCGAGATCATCCGTGTGGCCGATGCGGAGATGGGGGCATGAGCGGGACAGGGCCGGAGACAACGGCACAGCAGGGGGACGGCATCGACTGGGCCGTCCTGCATGCGCGCGTCCGCGCCGCCATGGAAGGGATGGAAGCCGGGTTCGAGCCGGACGCGGCGGAGGTGGAACGGCGCCTGCGTGAACGCGCCGCCCGGCTGGCGCGGCCCATCGGGGCCGTGGCCGACACCCATGACCTGTCCCTGCTGACCTTCACGCTGGACGGGCAGCCCCTGGCCCTGGACAGCGGCCTGGTGCGGGAGGTCTGCGCCGGTCTGGTGCCCACGCCCGTGCCCAATGTGCCGTCCTGGGTGGCGGGCGTCGTGCATCTGCGGGGCGAGATGCTGGCCGTCATCGATTTCCGCGCCCTGGCCGGCAGCACGCCCGGCGGCGATGCCGGTGACGGCCAGGTGATCGTGCTGCACCGGGACGATCGCGCCCTGGGTCTGGCCGTGGATGTGATCAACGGCCTGAAGCCCGCGGCCCGTGCCGGCCTGGGGGCCGTGCCGGGGACGGTGCATGCTGGCCGGCGCTATTATCTGGGCGTGACGGATGACGGCGCCCTGGTTCTGGATGGAACGGCGTTTTTCGATGAAGGTGGCCTGCCCGGCCTGCAGGTCCGGGCGGTGGGGGCGGAGGGTTGAACATGAAGCTGCGGGTGGGAACGAAGATCTGGGGCAGCCTGGGCCTGCTGCTGCTGGTGGTGCTGGGCGTGGGCTTTGTCTCCCTGTCCACCACAGCCCGCCTGACAGAGGCGGCCAAATGGTCCACACATACCCATCGCGTGCAGAACCGGCTGGCCGATCTGTCCAGCGCCATGCTGGAAGTGGTGGCCGGCCAGCGCGGCTTTGTCATCACGGGCGACGACCGGTTCCTGGAAAATTATGATCAGGCCATCCGGTCCCTGGACGGCATCGTGGCCGACATCCGGCAACTGACCGCCGACAATCCCGAACAGCAGCGCAATCTGGACCGGGTGGAAACGGCCCTGAAGGTCCGCCTGGACGAGGCGCGGCTGCGGGTGGAGACCCGCCGCAAGGAAGGGTTCGAGGCGGCCCAGCGCCAGGTCGTGGGCGACCGCGGCCAGCAGGCGATGGAAGATTTCCGCAATGCCGTGGCCCGCATGGACGAGGTGGAGACCCGCCTGCAGGAGGTGCGTGATCTGGCCATGGAGCAAAGCACCACGCTGGCCAACCTCACCGTTGTCGGCGGGGCGCTGCTGGCCGCTGTCATTGTCGTGCTGTCGGGCCTGTTCCTGTCGACCAATATCGCGGCCCCCCTGCGGGAGATCACGCGCATCGCCGAACGCATGGGCAGGGGCGACCTGACCACCGACATCGCCGCCAGCGACCGCCACGACGAGGTGGGCATCCTGACCAATACGTTCCGCGAAATGACGCGCGGCCTGCGCCAGCTGATCCAGGAACTGTCGGAAGGGGTGAATGTGCTGGGCACGGCCGGCAGCCAGATCGTCAGCACCACGGCCCAGGTGGCGGCATCGGCCGCCGAAACCGCCACGGCGCTGGCCGAAACCAGCTCCACTATGGAAGAGGTGCGCAAGACCTCGCAGCTTTCCACGGAAAAGGCCCGCCATGTCTCGGAAACGGCCCAGGCCACGGCCCAGATTTCCGCCACGGGCAAGCGTGCGGTCGAGCAATCCGTGGCCGGCATCACCCTGGTGCGCGAACAGATCGGCTCCATCGCCGAGGCGGTCATCAAGCTGTCCGAACAGAGCCAGGCCATCGGCACCATCGTGGCATCGGTCAATGATCTGGCCGAACAGTCCAACCTGCTGGCCGTGAATGCCGCCATCGAGGCGGCCAGGGCGGGTGAGCAGGGCAAGGGCTTCGTCGTGGTGGCAGCCGAGGTGAAAAGCCTGGCCGAACAGTCCAAGCAGGCCACATCCCAGGTGCGCGCCATCCTGGGCGATATCCAGAAGGCCACGGCCACGGCCGTGCTGGCTGCCGAACAGGGCAGCAAGGCCGTCGATGCCGGCGTGAAACAGGCACAGGAGGCGGGCCAGGCCATCGAACGGCTGGCGCAGAACATCTCGCTGGCCACCCAGGCCGCCACCCAGATCGTGGCATCCAACCAGCAGCAGCAGGTGGGCATCGATCAGGTGGCCCTGGCCATGGACAGCATCCGTCAGGCCAGCACCCAGAACACGGTCGCCACCAAGCAGGCGGAATCGGCGGCCCATAACCTGAACGCGCTGGGGCACCGTCTGAAGGGCCTGGTCGGCCAGTATCGGGCCTGAGGACCATGCCCTCCGAAGGCCACCGCCCGGCGCCTGAGGGAACAGGGGGCATGTCCAATGGCCCCTGCAGGCCGGCGACCGCCGGCCCGCGCACCCATGTGCGCGCAAGCCAAGGCGGCGGATGCCGCCGCCCGGCGCCTGAGGGAGCACTTATATTCCAAGGGCCCGCATCATGAACAGCAGCCGCCACGAACAGCTTCTGCAACGCCTGCTCGCCATGTTCGTGGTTGAGGCGGAGGAGCATGTCGGCTCGCTGGCCGGCAGCCTGCGGGAGATGGAGGCCGGCGTCACCGACCAGCGCGCCCGCGAGCTGGTGGAAAAGACCTTCCGTGAGGTTCACACGCTGAAGGGCGCCGCCCGCACTGTCAACATGACCCATCTGGTGGCGCTCTGCCACGCCATGGAAAGCCTGCTGGCGCAGGTGAAGCGCGGAGAGCTGGCCCTGGGGCGGTCCGTGGTGGAGGCCCTGTCACGCGGCTTCACGGCGCTCTGCCGCATGGTGCCCAATGCGCAGAACGGCGACAGCCCGCCGCCCGTGCCGGGTCTGGACGCGCTGATCGGTCTGCTGGAAGGGGTGGGGCGCGGCCTGCCCCTGCCCGACCTCTCGCCCCCGCCGGCACCCGAACCCCTCGCCCCTGTGCCGGTGGTGGCACCGCTCCCGCCCGTGCTGCCGGTGCGGGAGCACGCGCCCCCCGCGCCAGCGCCAGCCCCCGCGCCGGTGCGCGCAGCCCCGCGCCAGACGCTGCGCGTCGCCATCGACCGGCTGGATTTCCTGCTGCATCAGGCCGAAGACCTGATCACGGCCAAGCTGTCGGGGGCAGAAAGGGTGGCGGAGATCCGCGCCATCACCGCCGGACTGGCGGAGCGCACGCGCGGCCGCCAGCGGCTGGACGCCGATCAGCATACCGATCATGACGCCCAGACCCTGGCCTGGGTGGGGCAGCGCCTGTCGCGGCTGGCCCTGGCCGCCGATCAGGATGCCCGTGGTCTGGCCAAGGGCGTGGACAGCCTGCTGTCGGGCACCAAGCAGGTGCTGATGCTGCCCGCCGCCACGCTGCTGGAACCCGTGGCCCAGGATATCCGCGAACTGGCCCGCACCCAGGGCAAGGATGTGGCCCTGACCCTGTCGGGCCAGGATCTGGAACTGGACCGGCGGGTGCAGGAGGAATTGCGTCAGGCGCTGCTGCATCTGGCGCGCAACACCATCGATCATGGGGTGGAGCGCCCGTCGGAACGGCTTTCCGCCGGCAAGCCGCCGCGCGCCCAGGTGTCGCTGACCGTCACCCAGCGCGATGGCGGCCGGGCGGAAATCGCCATCGCCGATGACGGGCGCGGCATGGATCTGGCCCGGCTGGTGGAGCAGGCCGTGGACCAGGGCCTGCTGGGCGTGGAGGATGGCCAGCACCTGACGCCGGAGCAGATGATGGCGCTGGCCTTCCAGTCCGGCCTGTCCACCAGCCGCAGCGTGACCGACATTTCCGGCCGCGGCCTGGGACTCGCCATTGTGCAGGAGGTGGTGGAACGGCTGGGCGGCACGGTGTCGGTGGAATCCACGCCGGGACAGGGCACCTGTTTCCGGTTGCTGCTGCCGGTGACGCTGGCCTCCTTCCGGGTGGTGATGACCGATGTCGGCGGGCGCTGCTTTGCCATGCCCACCAACCGCATCGACCGCGTGGGCCGCGTGGCCAGCCGCGACGTGCAGTCTGTGGAAGGGCGGGAGATGCTGCGCCTGGACGGCAAGCCGCTGGCGCTGGTGCGGCTGTCGGACCTGCTGCGCCTGCCGGCCGCCACGCTGCCCGCCGGCGATCACCGCACCTATGTCGTACTGGCCGCCGCCGGCCAGCGTCTGGCCGTGGAGGTAGACCATGTGCAGGGCGAAAGCGAGATCCTGATGAAGCCGCTGGCCTGGCCGCTGACGCAGGTGCCGGGCGTGTCCGGGGCGGTCGCCCTGCCGTCGGGCCGGCTGGGCTTCGTGCTGAATGTGCATGATCTGCTGCGCACGGCCCTGCGACCCGACTTCCAGGCCCGCGCAGCGCGACCGGTCACGATTTCGGCCGGAAATGAGGGCCGGAAATCCATCCTGATCGCCGAAGACAGCATCACGGCCCGCACCTTGTTCAAGCATGTGCTGGAAGCGGCGGGCTTCCGTGTGCGCACCTGCGTGGACGGGCTGGAGGCGTGGAACGTGCTGGCCGGGGAAACCTTCGACCTGGTCGTGTCGGACGTGGAGATGCCGCGTATGAGCGGGTTCGATCTGACCGCCCGCATCCGCCAGGATGCGCGCACGGCCGATATCCCCGTCATCCTGATCACCTCGCTGGAAACGCGGGAGGACAAGGAGCGCGGCGCCGATGTCGGGGCCAGCGCCTATATCGTCAAGAAAAGCTTCGACCAGAGCGATCTTCTCGACATTATCGGCCGGCTGATCTGAGGGGGCTGCGTCTGTGATCAATGTGCTTGTCGCCGAGGACAGCCCCACCATCCGCGCCTTCCTGACCGCCATCCTGGAATGCGAACCCGATATCCGGGTCATCGGTGCCGTCGCCGACGGTTTGGCGGCGGTGGAGGCGGCGCGCCGCCTGCGGCCCGATGTGGTGACCATGGATATCCACATGCCGGGCCTGGACGGGTTCGCCGCCACGCGGGAGATCATGGAGACGGCTCCCGTCCCCATCGTCATCGTCAGCGGCGCCGTGCAGGACGAGATGGCGGCCACCTTCAAGGCGGTCGAAGCCGGCGCTCTGGCCTTTGTGCGCCGGCCCGCCGGCCTGGGCGATGACCGGCATGAAGCCGAGGCGGCGGCCCTGGTCACTTCCGTGCGGCTGATGTCAGAGGTGAAGGTGGTGCGGCGCTGGAAGCGGCCGCCGGCCATCACGGACCGCGTGGCCCCCCCGCCGCCGGCTCCGCCCGCCCTGCCGGGGCCAGGGCCGGCCCTGGTGGCCATCGGCGCCTCCACGGGCGGCCCGCTGGCCCTGCAGGCCATCCTGGCGGCCCTGCCGGCCGATTTTCCCCTGCCCATCCTGGTGGTGCAGCATATTGCCCAGGGCTTCGTGCAGGGCTATGCCGACTGGCTGGGCACCGGCAGCGCCCTGCCCGTGGCCGTGGCCGTGCATGGGCAGCAGCCGCTGCCGGGCCATGTCTATGTGGCGCCGGACGACCGGCACCTGCTGCTGGACGCCCAGGGACGCCTCCGGCTGGAGGCGGGCCCGCCCGAAGCCGGCCTGCGTCCGGCCGTGGGCGCCCTGTTCCGCAGCGTCGCGGACCATGTCGGCCGCCGCGCCGTGGGCGTGCTGCTGTCGGGCATGGGGTCGGACGGGTCGGACGAGCTGTGCCGCCTGCGCACGCTGGGGGCCGTCACCATCGCCCAGGACGCGGCCAGTTCCGTGGTCCATGGCATGCCCGGGGTGGCCATCGATCGCGGCGGTGCCTGCTTCGTCCTGCCCCCGGTGGAGATCGCGGCCAAGCTGACGGCCCTGGTGCGGGCCTAAACTTCCCCCTTCAGCGCCGCTTCCAGCCGGGCCCAGGTCTCCGGCGCCTCGCGCAGCAGCTGCACCGTCAGCAGGTCCAGGCCCGTGCGGTCATCGGCGCGGATGGCCTCTTCGATTGTGCGGCAAAGCGTGACCAGTCGGTGGCAGCCGAAGCCGCCCGACGTGCTGATCAGGTCATGCACCTCCCGACCCAGCATGGCCAGGTCGCCGGCTGCGTGGGCCTGGGCGACCTTCTCCAGCCGCTCATGCGAGCGGGCAAGGAACTGGTTCAGCAGGCCTTCGAACGCATCCACCCCCATCAGCTGCTGAAGCTGTCGACCGGGTTCCATATCCAGCGCCGGCGTCTCCCGTGTCGCCACGGCCATGTCGGCGGCCACAGTGCGTGACCGGTTCACCCAGGATTTGACCTTGACCAGGAATTCCTGATGGTCGACGGGCTTGGAGATGTAATCATCCATGCCGGCGGCACGGTAGGTCTCCTCCACCCCGGCCATGGCATTGGCGGTCATGGCGATGATGGGGATGGCGCCCTTGGCGCCGGGCAGGGCGCGGATGCGGCGGGTGGCTTCCAGCCCGTCCACCACGGGCATCTGCACATCCATCAGCACCAGATCGAAATCGGCATTCTCCAGCGCCTCCACGGCCTCCCCGCCATGGTTGGCGACGGTGACGCTGTGCCCGGCGGCCGTCAGCATGTGCAGGGCCACCTGCTGGTTCACGTAATTATCCTCGGCCAGCAGGATGCGGGCGCCGGCGGTGGGCACCGGGCCGTCGGCGGGCGGGCAGTCCGGCTGGCAGGGCGTGCCATCCTCCGGGGCCACGCCCAGGGCGGTCAGCAGTTCCCGGCGCAGCACGGGCTTTTCTAGGGTGGCATCGATGCCGGGCGGCGGGTTGTTCACCCCCGTCATGGCGCGCAGCATGATCAGCCGGGCCTGCGGCAGCCGGGCGCGCAGCCGCGCCGGCAGGTCCAGATCGGGATTGGCCGCCAGTTCCATGTCCAGCAGCACGAAATCCGGGTGCAGCCGGCCCTGATTCAACAGGGCCAGGGCCGCGTCCGCATCCTCCGCCGTCACGGCCAGGCCGATGCGGCTCAGCTCACGCGCCAGCGGCCCGCGCACCATGTCCTCCGGCGCCATGACCAGGGCCTGGCGACCGCGCAGTGCAGCGGGCGGTGCCACCCCCGTCCCCCCGGCCGCAGCCTTCATATGGGCCGTGAACCAGAAGGTCGATCCGGCCCCGATCGTGCTGTCCACGCCGATGCGCCCGCCCAGCAGGCCGATCGTTTCCCGGCAGATGGCCAGCCCCAGCCCCGTGCCGCCGAAACGGCGGCTGACGGAACTGTCGGCCTGCATGAACTTCTCGAACAGCCGGCCCACGGCATCGGGCGGGATGCCGATGCCGGTATCGATGACCTGCACATGCAGGGTCAGCGCCGCATCGGCCCCTTCATGCACGGCCACCGACACGGTGACGCCGCCCTTGTTGGTGAATTTGATGGCATTGCCGACAAGGTTCAGCACCACCTGGCGCAGGCGCAGCGGGTCGCTGAGGGCGTGGCGATGGGCGGACGGGTCCAGGTCCAGCACCAGCTCGATCCCATGCTCGGCCGCCTTGGGCGCCATCAGCAGCACCGTCTCCTCGAACAGGCCGGCAATGTCGAACTCGATCTCCTCCAGCGTGACCTGGTTGGCCTCCAGCTTGGAGATATCCAGAATGTCGTTCAGCAGGCTCAGCAGCAGCTTGGCCGACGATCCCACCAGTTCGGCCGAATGCCGCTGTTCGGGCGTCAGCGCCGTGGTCAGCAGCAACGCGTTCATGCCGATGATGCCGTTCATCGGCGTGCGCAGCTCATGGCTCATATTGGCCAGGAATTCCGACTTGGCGCGGCTGGCGGCCTCGGCCTGGTCCTTGGCGCGGGTCAGTTCCACCTGGGTCTGGGTCAGGCGCGCATTGGTCTCGGCCAGCTCGCGGTTGGACCGTTCCAGGGCTTCCACCAGCGAGGCGCGGGCGGCGGCGACCCGCATCTCCTCCCGCGCCCGCTCCAGCTCCTGCTCCTTGCGGCGGAACTCCATGGAAATGCGCAGATTTTCCTCATGCAGCAGCTTGCGCCGCAACAGGGCGCGGATGCGCGCCTTGATGATCTCTATGTCATTGGATTTGGTGACGTAATCGTCGGCCCCGGCCTCCAGCCCGCGCATCAGGTCGGCCTTGCTGTCGCTGGCCGTCAGCATGACGATCTGGAACAGCTCCTCCCGCCGCCGCCGCACGGCATCCAGCCGCGCGCACAGCTCGACCCCGTCGATCTCCGGCATGTGCAGGTCGACGATGACACAGTCGAAGCTTTCCCGTTCGGCCCGGTCCAGGGCGTCCAGGCCCGAATCCAGCGCCTCCACCTCATGCCCTTCCTCTTCCAGCAAGGCCCGCAGGAATTCCAGGAAGGTGGGGCTGTCATCGACGATCATCAGACGGCAGCGGCGCAGCGCCTGCGTCGTCACATGGATATCGCCGCGTTCGGGCGGGGCCGCACGGCGCAGCAGCGCGTTGATGCGGGTCAGCAGCACATCGCGGTCGGCCGATTTGGGCACATAGGCGTCGGCGCCGCTCTCGATGCCTTTGAACTCCGCCTCCTGCGTCACCTCGTCGGTCAGCATGATGGCGGGCAGATGGTGGGTGCGGGCGTTCAGCCGCACGCGGCGGATGAACTCATCCCCGCTCATCCGCGGCAGATGGTAATCGACCAGCAGCAGATCGGGCAGGATGCCGTTCAGATGGTCCAGCGCGGCTTCCGCGGTCGGGCAGACATCCGCCGTCCAGCCCTGCGCCGCCAGGATGATCTCCATCTGCAGCGCCTGGGTCGGCGAATCCTCCACGATCAACAGATGTGGCGCGTCAATGCTCATCTGGTCCCTCTGCCCCGCCCGTCGACCACCGGTAAAGCGGTGCCTGACGGGCATTTTTTGTTTTTTAAGGGCTTCCCGGACAGGTTCCTACCATTAATTGCCCATGGCCGCCATCAGCCGTCCTGCCGAGTGCGGATGGTCAGAGGACGTGGGGGCTCGAAGGAGAACCGCCATGGTCCTCTCCACCGTCACCCCGGCGCCGGCCGGAGCCCAGAATGCAGCGCGCCTTGCTTCCCGAACTTGGCGCCCGGTGCCGGCGCGTAGGCGCTACGTTAGGGATTCTCACCTACCCTGCCTTCCCCGCTTGCGCGGGGAAGGCAGGTTCGTGCAACGGCTAACTTAGCGCCCATGGGCGTGACGCCGGGGAGGATGCTTCAACGTAAACTCCCCCCCTCACGTTCCGAACTGCGTGAAGGGCACACGCGCGAAAAGGCGGCGTTCCGCCCCGCGCGGATCATCGGCCAGCCGGCATTGATCATCCAGCAGCAGCGTCTGCCGGCGGTCCAGGCCATAGGGCTCCCAGCGCGGCAGGCCGGCATGGTTGGGGTCGCCATGCCGGGCCAGCGCGATGAAGGCATCCGACAGCCGGTCGGCCAGTGCCTGCGCCGCCGGCCCATCGCCTGACAGGCTGCCGGGCTGGGCGATATTGTCGAAGGCCAGCGGGATGTCCAGCATGTGCGGGGCCCGCCATTTGCCGCCCTCCAGCGGCGAGCGCCAGTCCAGCTGATAGGCCCAGGTGGGGGCGGCCCCCGCCGGCTGCTTCGCCCGCGCCTCCAGCTCCTCCACCGCCCCGCGCCAGGACCGGCCGGCCGTGGTGGCGGCGAAAAACACGTCCGACGGGCTGTAATCGGGGTACAGGCGGCGATATTCGGCAATGACCGTTTCGGGGGCGATATCAACGCGCATGGCCGGGAACAGCTTGTCGGGCAGCGCCTCCCAGGTCAGGTCGAAGGCGGAGGCATCGCCGCCGCCGATCAGGTTGCGCGTCTCGTCATGGGTATTGCCGATGATCATGGGGATCTGGGCCGACTGCGCCGGCGCATCGGGGAAGAAGGGATGGCGCGGCAGGTTGCGGTCATCGACCACGGGCCCGGCATAGACCCCGCCCGATCCGGCAACGGGGTCGGTCGCCTTCAACCCGGCCAGCAATGCCGCCACGGGCAGGCGGGACGCCGCCTCCGCCCCCGCCCGGTCGGCCGTCAGCCCGATCTTCTCCAGCACCGCCCTGGCCCGCGCCGTGGCGTTGCGCGGGCCGCCCGCCGTCACCTGCTGCCCGCTCATGGTCGCGACCTTGTGGAACAGGCCCCGGGCGGCCGGCATGGCCATCAGCGTGGCGATCTTGGCCCCGCCGCCCGACTGGCCGAACAGCATGACATTGCCGGGATCGCCGCCAAAGGCCGCGATATTGTCGCGCACCCAGGTCAGCGCCAGGATCAGGTCCAGCTGGCCCGCATTGCCGCTGTCGGCAAAGCGCGGATCGTCCAGCCCGCCCAGGCGGGCCAGATAGAGATATCCGAACAGGTTCAGCCGGTGGTTCAGGGTCACCACCACCACATCGCCGCGCCGGGCCAGCCGCGCCCCGTCATAAAGCGGGGCGCTGCCCGACCCGCTGGCATAGGCTCCGCCATGGATATAGACCATGACCGGCCGCTTGCCCCCGTTTCCCGCCCCCTCGCCCAGGCCGGGTGTCCAGACATTCAGGAACAGGCAATCTTCGGCCTGGTCCGGCTCCTTGCCCCCTTGCGGGCTGGCAGCACCATAGGCAACGGCCTCGGCAATATCTTTCCAGGGCACGGGCGGCAGCGGCGCCATGAACCGGCGCGGGGCCGTGTCGGCGCCATAGCGGATGCCCTTGAAGGCATGGATGCCCGTCGCCAGCGTCTGCCCGCGCACGCGGCCCGCCAGGGTGCGCACCACCGGCCCCTTGCCCGGCCGCGGAGCCGCCAGCGCCGGCCCCGCCGCCAGCAGCAATCCCGATCCCGTCAACAGCAGCGACCGCCGCGACATCATCCCGGTGCGCATTTCCGTTCCCCGTCTGACCCTTGTTTCTTGCGACCGGAGAGTAATTGATACCGGTGTCAATGCCAAGGCGGATGCATCTTGCCGGTCCGCACCGGATGACGGACAATCCGTTAACCATCAGGCGGGAGGGGCGGGATGTCGGGTGTGAAGGAGGAGCCGGGATCGGGCCGGCTGGACAATTTTGTTGATGCGGCCTTCGCCTTTTCCCTGTCCCTGCTGGTCATTGCTGAGGCGCGCAGCGATTTCGGC
The DNA here is from genome assembly GCF_057809655.1 of Niveispirillum sp. FG148. Classification (NCBI taxonomy): domain Bacteria; kingdom Pseudomonadati; phylum Pseudomonadota; class Alphaproteobacteria; order Rhodospirillales; family Azospirillaceae; genus Niveispirillum; species Niveispirillum sp. FG148. The sequence goes on along the minus strand of NZ_JBMDKJ010000005.1, from coordinate 279,849 downwards.
TTTGCCGATCTGCTGGCGGCCCTGTGGCGGCTGCCCATCTTTGCCGGCGGCTTCGCGCTGATCGCCACCTTCTGGTGGGCACATGTCTCCTGGCGGCGGGCCGGCGGGCGCAATGATCGGCTGTCGACCCTGCTCAGCCTGGCGCTGGTCTTTGTCGTCATGGTCTATGTCTACCCCACCCGTGTCATGCTGATGACTTTCGCCGCCCTGCTGAAGGGTGAACAGGTCCTGCGGGCGGGGGATGCAGCCCAGCTATTCACCCTCTACGGTGTGGGTTTCTCCCTGATGGCGGGTTTGATCACGGGGCTGATCTGGCACGGGCTGCGCGTCGGCCATCTGGCGGCGGGCCAGGCCAGCCATGCCGTGGTCTGGTGCGTGATGACGGCCAGCGGGCTTCTATCCGTCATCCTGGCCCAGTTCGCGGCCACCCTGCCCTTTGCGCCCTGGACCTATACGGCGCTGCCCCTTGCTATCCCGCTGGCCCTGCGGCTGCAAAAATGGTGGGTTGCGGGGTCCGCCGACACGGCTACTGGCTGACACGGGGGACAGTCCGGACAGGACAGTTCCACCGTCCTTTCATCTGTCTGTTACAGACAACGTTGTCATAATCCGGACCCTGTGTTAAACCTGACAGGGAAGGATGGCCGGCAGAGCCATCGGGCCCAGCGCCAAGGGAGTGAAGCTTGTCCGAGACGCAGCTTTCCAGCGTCGTGCCGATGCCGCGTGCCGCCACGATCTTCGACGTGGCCCGCCGGGCGGGTGTGTCCACCAAGACCGTGTCGCGGGTGCTGAACAATGAAGGGCGGGTGGCGGATGATACGCTGGCGCGCGTGCAGGCGGCTGTGGCGGCGCTGGATTACCGGCCCAACCCCAACGCGCGCAGTCTGGCGGGCCGCCGCTCCTATCTGCTGGGCCTGTTCTATGACAACCCGTCCAGCAACTACATGGCCGATATCAAGGCCGGGGCCATCCGCCGCTGTCAGGAACGCGGATATCACCTGCTGACGGAACCGTGTGATGCTGCCGACCCGCATCTGCCGCGTCTGATGGTGGGTGTGGCGGCGCGCTTCCGGCTGGATGGGCTGATCCTGACCCCGCCGCTGGTGGATCGGGATGATGTGCTGGCCGCCCTGGCGGCCGCCCGCGTGCCCGTGGTGCGCATTGCGCCGCGTACGGCCCCCGACCGCACGGCCCAGGTGCGCATGGATGACGAGGCCGCGGCGCGGCTGGTGGCAGACCATCTGGTAGCCCTTGGCCATCGTCGCCTGGGCATGATCCTGGGCCATCCTGACCATGGTGCGGCCGAGCTGCGCCGTCAGGGCTTCCTGGATGCCGTGGCGGCCCATGGGCTGCATCTGGACCCGCGCCATATGGTTCCGGGCGATTTCAGCTTCCCTGGCGGCTTTGTGGCGGCAGAGGCGCTGCTGGCCCTGCCCGACCGGCCTACGGCGATTTTCGCGGGCAATGACGACATGGCGGTGGCCACGGTGGCGGCGGCCAATAAACATGGGCTGCAGGTGCCGCGCGACCTGTCGGTCATCGGCTTTGACGACAGCCCCATTGCACGGGTGATCTGGCCGCCTTTGACCACCATCCGCCAGCCCACCATGTCCATGGCGGCGGCGGCGGTCGATCTGCTGGTCGGTGACGGTGCGCAGACACGGCATCTGGGGTTTGAACTGGTGGTCCGGCAATCGACGGGGCCGGTGCCGCCGGTTTGATCCGGCGGTGAATGGCCCTTTCCTTCCCCTCTTGCCTCAAATTACCCTCAACCCCCTGTTCGATAGATTCAATCCTTTCAGGATTCACTGTTCAGGGCGTCTTTTTAGCCGTTGGATCAATGGGTTGACCCCCCTTGCTGTGCCATGGGACAAGGCTTTCTGTGCCATGGCTTACGAGTCCTTGTGCCGGATCGACCGGCTTTGTGTGCCGCAAGGCCCGGCTTCATGGGACGGATCGCACGGGGCTGGTCTCAACCCTGTGCCAGATTGCACGGGTGTCCCCAGGCGGTCATTCTATATCAAGCACTTGGCTGTACCAATCGGCGCTTTCTGTGCCGGATTGCACGGGTCCGCGCGGGCCGGCATAGGCCCTGAATCCGCCGTCCGGCATGCTGTGCCGGATTGCACGGGGCCGTTCTTCACGCTATGCCGGATCTCACGGGTGGGGGCAGTCGGCCCGATTCCGGGGTGATTCCAGGCGTTCCGCGGTGGATTCGTCATTCTGTGCCTTATCTCACGGTTGCGTGACCGCATGACACTTGTCACTGTGCCGGAACGCACGGGTGGGAATCGGAGATTTTGGTCCTTTCTGTGCCATCTCGCACGGCCCCGATGATTCCCGCTTGATCCTGTGCCCCCATGATGGTGCTCTGTCACAGTGACACGGCTCACAGGCTCTTTGGCACTTGAACGTGCCTTGTCGGGGGATGGTATGGCGGCCCAGGGAAATGCGGTGAAGGCGGACATGGTCCGGCCGCGGACCAGCGGCAATGTCCTGGACCTGTCGACCGACCCCACCCTGCCCAAGCCCCGCACCCAGATCGAGGTGATGGAGACAGGCAACGGCCTGACCCTGGCGGACCGCAAGCTTTTCAATGTCTTGCTGGCCTATAGCTGGGACAAGCTGGCCGATGCCGACGCGCCCCTGCCGCCGTTCCGTGCCTCCACGGCCGATCTGCGCCGGGCCATCGGCGATGATACGGAAAGCAACAATGTCCGCCTGCGCCAGTCCTTCGACCGGCTGATGCAGACCCTGGTGCGCTTCCCGTACTGGAGCGAGGCCGACCAGCAATTGAAGGAAGGCGGCTCGCCGCTGTTGGCCTTCCGGGCCCTGCCGCGTGGATCGGGCTTTGCGGAATGGGAATTTCCGCCAAAGCTGCGGCCGCTGCTGGCCAAGCCCGGCGCCTGGGCCCGCATCCATCTGGCCATCTGCGCGCAATTCTCCTCCAAATACTCCCTGGCGCTTTATGAGCTGTTGAGTCTTAGGGTCAATTTGCGGGAACCGCGCTGGGATGTGGCGCTGGACGATCTGCGCGACAGTCTGGGCTGTGCCGACAAGATGCCCAATTATGCGCATTTCCAGCGCCGCGTGCTGGACCCGGCGGTCAGCGAGATCAACGAGCTGTCGGGCCTGATGATCTCCTATCAGGAGATCCGGTCCAACGGGCGTGGGCGCAAGGTGGAAAAGCTGCTGTTCGATGTGAAGAAGAAGTCGAACAGCGATCTGGTCGCCACGGCCCGCATGACCGAATTTGCCAAGGCCCCTGTGGGCCGCGCCACCCCCGCCAACAGCAGCCGCGACCAGGACACCCCCGATCTTGAGGATGGCCGCACCGACCGTGAACGCGGTCCCGCCGGCACGCTGGGACTGATCCAGCGCGTGTCCCTGGCCGTGATTGAGGAGCTGGTGGCGCTCTACCCGGATGTGGACATGCAGGCCGCCATCTTCAGCTGGGCCGAATGGGCCATGCGCCAGAAGGAACCGTGCCGCAACCCCTCGGCCGCCTTCCGCGCCTGGCTGGAAAAGCTGCACCCCACCGCGTCGGGCCCGGTCCGCCTGACCCCCGAAGGGTCGGAACCCCCTGCCCTGTCGCCGACGGCCCTGCGCGCCCAGCAATGGCTGACGGGCGAACCCTATGCCGTGCGTGCCAAATGGTTCCGCAAGGCCCAGACCCTGGGCGCGCCGGAAATGCGGGCCGCCACCGCCCCGGAAAACATCGCCCGCTGGGTGTCCCTGGTCGCGGATGAGGTGGTAAAGGGTCTGCGGGGCTAAGGGCTTGTCAGGATTATGTTGGAGGTCCCTTGCAACGCAGGCCAAAAGAAGCTTCCGCGTTTATATCAAGTCTTTGTGACGTTCAGAAATCGGGCAAGATCTGGTCGACCGCTATATTCAGCCAGGCTTCTGGCCCTTTCTTCTACATTTTCACTTTCACGTCCATTTTTGATACCAAGAGGAACGTTGTGGAAAATATGTGCCACAATTCTACATTCATCCAGTGAATTGGATGCTCTTATGTGAACAAGAGCCAGATGTAAGGCTTCGAGAAGTGAAGAATATTTTTTGATATCAATCATATTTGGCTCGTTGTCCATTTTCGGATTCCTATCAATGTCAGTCCGGAAAGCTACAGTGCATTTCCAATGCCTTGTCCTTTTCCCGCCTGCGCGTGAATGATGGCTATATGGCTGGAAGAACGGACGACGCCACAGACGGACTCCCCTGCTGTCAGGGGGCAGCCCATGTCGTCCGATCACGCCCCCCTTCAATCCCCCTCATGACAGCAGACGCACAGCTTGTTGCCGTCGGGATCGCGGACATAGGCCCCGTAATATTTGGTATGGTATTGGGGGCGCAGGCCGGGCGGCCCCTCATCCGTGCCGCCATGGGCCAGCGCCGCTTCATAAAACAGGTCCACAGCCGCCCGTGACGGGGCCAGCAGCGCCGTCATCTGCCCATTGCCTGCCGCGTGCGGCTCTCCGTCAAACGGCGCCCCGATCAGGAACAGCGGCCTTTCCTGCCCGGCCGGCTGCCACCCCGCCCAGGGCCGGCTTTCATCGACAAAGCGTTGCCGCCAGCCCAGCAGCGGCAGCACGGCGCTGTAGAAGGTCAGGGCACGGCCGAAATCATGGGTGCCCATATGCACATGCGACAGCATCGCCCCCTCCCCTGCCCTTACCCGGCCAGCAGCGTCTCCAGCTGCTGGGCATAGCCCGCCAGCCGGGCTTTCAGCGCCTCCAGCTTGGCTCGCTCATCGGCGCGCAGCTTGGCGACACCCTTGTCGGCCACGGCCTCGATCCCGGCCGACAGCCCCTCTTCCAGCTTGGGCAGGCTGGCGATGAACTTCTTTGCTGTGACATTTCTCACGGGTGCCTTGGCTGGGGCCGGCTCGGCGGCGCGTTGCAGGCGGGCGCGGTAATCGCGGGCCTCCCGCGCCGTCAGCCCATCCTTCTTGACCTTGAGCCATAGGCTCAATTGGTCAACTTCCTCCATGCGCGCCAGTTCCAGCAGCACGGCCTTGGGCAGGTCATTGTGTGACGTCACACATTCGCCACGGATGGTCGGGTGCAGCTTCAACAGGGTCAGGGTGGTGTTGACCTCTGTGCGCGACCGGCCCAGCAGGTCGCCCACCGCTTCCTGATTATACTCATGCGTCTCGATCAGGCGGCGGATGCCCTCGGCCTCTTCCACCGGCGACAGGTCGACGCGCTGCAAATTCTCGATCAGGGCGATCTGATCGGTATTGGCATCGGTGGGCAGGATATGGGCCATGATCTTGGTCAGGCCGGCCATGCCCGCCGCCCGCCAGCGCCGCTCACCCGCCACCAGCAGGAAGCGCTTGGGCTCCGTCGGGTGGGCCTGCACCAGGATGGGCGACAGCTGCCCCACCTCGCGCAGGGAGAAGGCCAGCGCCTGCAGCTCCTCCGCGTCGAAATGCCGACGCGGCTGGTGCGGGTTGGGCTCCACATCGGTCAGGCGCAGCAGCACCGTATCGCGCAAACCTTCGGCCGTGCCGAAGATCAGGTCGGCACCCGGCCGTTCCAGGCTTTCGCCGATGGACTTGGCCACGGGCTGCTGGGCGCTGGTCCCGCCCGGCTTGCGCCAGTTCTTAACCATTGACGATCTCCTGCGCCAGGGTGCGGTACACGCCGATCGGGTGGTTCTTGGGCAGCATCTTCAGCGGCACGGCCCCGGCATAGGTCGCCTGGTCGATCTCCGTCGACCTTGCCACGGGCGGGAAGATGCGGGCCTTGTCGCCCAGGCTTTCCTGCAGGTCCGACAGCACCTGCTGCTCCACCGCGAAATTGCGGTTGAACATGGTGGGCAGCACGCCCAGCACCTTCAGGCTGGGATTCTGCCGCCGCTGGATCTTCGATACCGTGTCGAAGATCAGCGGGATGCCGCGCACGTCATAGCGGCTGGCCTTGGTCGGGATCAGCAGATAATCGGCCGCGATCAGGGCGGTGACGGTGATCAGCGCCAGTTCGGGCGGGCAGTCGATGACGATATAATCATATTCGCGCAGCACCTCCGACAGCTTCTCGCGCAGCACATAGCGCCCGTCATCGGGGTCCAGCAGGATCTTGATCTGCGCCTCGGCCAGGGCGATCGTGCAGGGCAGCAGATCATAGCCGTCGCATTTGACGATGGCGTCATGGATGTCGGTCTGCCCGAACAGCACATCCTCCAGCCCGCCCTTGCGGTCCTGCACCTCCAGCGGGTCGATACCGGACCCTTCGGTGGCCGTGGCCTGCTGGTCGGCATCGACGACCAGCACCTTCTTGCTCAGCTCGCCCAGGGCATAGCCCAGGTTCAGGGTCGTGGTGGTCTTGCCCACTCCGCCCTTCTGGTTGGCCACGGCGATGATGCAGGCCGTACGCTGGCTGGCGGCGGCCAGGAATTCCGCCACGCGCACGGGCAGGCGCTCCGCACCGGATTCCCAGCGGCTGATGGTGGCATTGTCATATTTGCGACCCAGCTTGGCATTGACCCAAGCGGCAAAGGCGGCCTGGCTTTCGCCACGGCGTTCACGGAATTGGCGCAGTTCATCGGGGGTCATGGCACCGGTCCATGGGAGGAATTTGAGGCATTGAGAATTGGCTCAAATCCCGGCCGGCGTCAATGGAAAGCTGCGATTTTGCCATGATGCGGGCAATTGCGCGCCGACCGGCATCCTCGCGCACATGCGCCCCCGCAATAAAGTGCCGGACTGCCGCCCATGCGGCCCTGTGTGACGTCACACAGTCGGCGTTACTGTGCCGGATCGCACGCCCCCAAATCCGTCTCGGCCGGCCGCCTGTGTGACGTCACACACCGGCTTCGGCTGCAGCGCTGGCACCCTGGGCCCCGGTCCTGTCGCCGGGCCACCCATGTTCAGCCGTTTCGGCTGTCCCGCCCTGGCATGCTGGTTCCAGCAGCGAACGATGCCGCCGGCACAGGACCGGCACCAAGCGGAGGGAAGCCACCATGGATATGCGAGCCACGATCGGCGCCGATGCCATCGCCGTGGAAAGGCAATGGTGCGCACGCAATTACAAGCCGCTGCCCGTCGTCATCGCCCGCGCCCAGGGCGTGTGGATGTGGGATGCCGATGGTCACCGCTATCTGGACATGATGAGCGCCTATTCCGCCGTCAATGTCGGTCATGCCCATCCGCGCATCCTGCGGGCGCTGAGCGCACAGGCGGCGCGCGTCGCTGTCATCTCGCGTGCCTTCCACAGCGACCAGCTGGGCCCGTTCCTGGCCCGTCTGTGCGCGCTGACCGGGCTGGATGGCGCCTGCCCCATGAATACCGGCGCCGAAGCGGTGGAGACGGCGATCAAGGCCGCCCGCCGCTGGGGCTACAAGGTCAAGGGCATCGAGGAGGGAAGGGCCGAGATTCTGGTGGCGGAGGGCAACTTCCACGGCCGCACCACCACCATTGTCGGCTTCTCGTCGGAGCCTGCCTATCGCGATGGCTTCGGCCCCTTCGCCCCCGGTTTCCGGCTGGTGCCCTATGGCGATGCCGATGCCATGGAAGCGGCCATCACCCCCGATACGGCCGCCATTCTGGTGGAACCGATCCAGGGGGAGGCCGGCATCGTGGTGCCGCCGGTGGGATATCTGCGGCGGCTGCGGCAGATCTGTGACCGCCACAATGTCCTGCTGATCCTGGACGAGATCCAGTCGGGCCTGGGCCGCACCGGCCGCTGGTTCGCGCATCAGCATGAAGGCATCCGCCCCGATGGTCTGTGCCTGGGCAAGGCCCTGGGCGGCGGGGTACTGCCCGTGTCGGCCTTTGTGGCGCGGCGCGATGTCATCGATATGTTCGTGCCGGGCAATCACGGCTCCACCTTCGGCGGCAATCCGCTGGCCGCTGCCGTCGGTCTGGCGGCGCTGGATGTGATCGCCGATGAAGGGCTGGTGGAACGCTCGGCCGAGCTGGGTGCCCACATGATGGCCCGCCTGCGCGGCCTGAACAGCCCGGCCATCACCGCCGTGCGCGGGCAGGGCCTGTGGGTGGGGGTGGAGATCGATCCCGCCATCGCCACGGCCCGGCATGTCTGTGAATTGCTGATGGGGCAGGGGGTCCTGTCGAAGGAGACGCATGACACGGTCATCCGCTTCGCCCCGCCGCTGGTCATCACGCGTGAAGAATTGGACTGGGCCATTGACCGTTTCGCGGCGGTTCTGGTCGGCCTGACCGCCTGATCCAACCCGATGAACGACATACAGAAGAAAGAGAATGCAATGAGCGGCTGGTACGGCTTCATCGGGGTGCCCACGGATGTCGGCAATGTCGCCTGTGGTGCGGCAGAGGGGCCGGCGGCCCTGCGCGCCCATGGCCTGCCGCGCCGCATGGGGCTGGTCGACCGGGGTGATGTGCAGGGCCCCGCCTATGATGGCACCCGCGACGCCACGGGCAGCCGCAGCGTGAAGGAAACGGCCTCCTGGTGTGCCGGCGTGCGCGATGCCGTGGCCGGAATCTTCGCCGATGGCGGCTTCCCCATCATGGCGGGGGGGGACCATGCCATGGCCCTGGGCTCCATCGCTGCGGCGGCGGCCCATGCCCGCGCCGCGCGCCAGCCGCTTTACGTGCTCTGGTTCGATGCGCATCCGGATTTCAACACGCCGGAAACCTCGCCGTCCGGCAACACCCATGGCTATCCGGCGGCGGCGGCCTGCGGCATCGGCCATCCCTCCCTGCTGAAGGTGGGGGCCTTCACGCCGCTGCTGCGGCCCGACCGGCTGGTGCAGTTCGGCATCCGCGACATTGATGCGGGCGAGCGGGCGAACCTGCAGCGCTCCGGCATCGAATTCCACGAAATGGATTATGTGCGCGAACGCGGCCTGGCCGCCCTGGTGGCGCATACGGTCAGCCGTATTCAGGCGGCGGGCGGCGGTCATATCCATGTCAGCTTCGATATCGATGCGCTGGACCCGTCCGTGGCGCCGGGCGTGGGCACGCCCGTTCCGGGTGGCCTGACCCTGCCGGAATGTGTGGCGGCCCTGCGCGTCCTGGGCCAGTCCGGCTTGGTGCAATCACTGGATGTGGTCGAATATGCCGCGACCCAGGATGAAGGTGCCGCCACGGCCGTGGTGGTGGAACAGCTGCTGGCCGGCTTCATGGCCGGACAGGCGCAGGAACGGGCGCTGGTGGCGTAACGCTTCACCCCGATAAGCGACGGTTCCGGTAATGTCGGGGTTCGGCTTTGCCGCACCCCGACCGATGCCGACGGGCCATCAATCACAATCTCATGCCCTTGGTATAAAGCGGCCGGGCCTGCTAGGGTTGAACAATCCCGCCACCATCCAGATCGCCCCATGCGCCGCCGCCTTGATCAGATCGACCTGCGTATCCTGGCCGAACTTCAGGCCGATGGCCGCATCACCAACCAGGCCCTGTCGGAACGGGTGGGGCTGTCGGCGCGGCCCTGCCTGGACCGGGTGCGCCGGCTGGAACGGGAAGGGCTGATCCTGCGCTATCAGGCGGTGCTGGATGTACGCAAGCTGCAAAGCTGTATCACCGTCCTGGCCCAGATCGCCCTGGAACATCACGGCCGCCACGGGCGGCAGCTGTTCGAACGAAGGCTGGCCAATACGCCGGAAGTCATCGAATGTTTCGAGGTCAGCGGTGAATTCGACTATATCGCCAAGCTGATCTGTCCCGACGTCGATGCCTATCAGGAACTGACCCAGGGCTGGATCGATGATACCGAACTGGGCGTCAGCCGGGTGACCAGCAATATCGTCCTGCGCCCTGTGCGCGACCAGGCGCCCGTGCCGCTGTTCGAGCGGGAGTAAGACCAATCTGCCGGATGGCGGCGCCGGCGATTGAGGGGCTGGAAATATTGACCATCGGTCAAGATCTCCAGCCGCTGGTATAATCGCGCCGCCGCCCTTGTATTGATAGTGATTATCAATTCGGTCTATTCTGCCGTTATATCCCAATGAACTGTGTATTCGTGCCAGCGACTTTGGTCATTTACGCCGGTCCTTCCACGGGACACCGCTAAAATGCGGTTCTGGCGTAATAAGAAAAAAGGTTGTGGCGGATGGCACGGTTGCGGGCATTTTCCCTGGCGCTGCTGGCGGCATTGTGGACGGCTCCGGCCTTGGCGGATGTCGAGGCGTCGGTCGGTCTGGTCAGCGATTATGTCAACAAGGGCATTTCCGACTCCGATGGCCACGCCGCCTTTCAGGGCTCCGTCACCTGGATGCATGGCACAGGCTTCTTCCTGGGCCTGGACGGCACCACGGTCGATTACAATGACGGCACCGATGCCGAACTGGCCTTCAGCGGCGGCTATCAGTGGCAATGGGACGACGTGACCCTGGCTGCGGGCATCACCCGCACCCATTATACCGGCGCGCCCAAGGGGGCGGGGCTGGATCTGTGGGAATTCGGCCTGACGGGTCACTGGGACATGGGTGAGACCCAAGGAGAGGCCGAATTCGTCTACAGCCCCGATGATGGCGGGGCAGGGGACGCGCTGTATCAGCGTCTGGCCCTGACGGTGCCGCTGGTCGACCGCGTCTCCATCACCCCGCATATTGCCCATCAATGGTATCAGAGGAAGGATGTGGGCGGCCCCGCCTACTGGCATTACGGTGCCGACCTTTCCTATGACTGGGACCCCGCCACCTTTGGCGTGGCCTTCACCGACACCAGCCTGGACCACGAGGCCGGCTGCCTGTGCGGTGCCCGTGTGTCGGCCTATGTGACGGTGACGTTCCAGTAAGCGGGGCAGAATTTTAGCGCTGGTCGGGTTTACGCTGGAACATCCACCACCATCACTTCGCGAAGTGGGGAGAGGGAGGGTGAGCGAAAGCCCGCTGATCCCACACCCCAGCTTCTCAATGCCCTTCCACCCGCCGCAGCCTGATTTCCGCGTCGCCCGTGCCCGTCAGGACCAGGGCGCCATCCTCCCCGATCGTGTGGCGCTGCACGCCACGCAGTGCCATCAGGAAGGTCTGCTCGGTCTGCATCAGCTCGCGTGGGCAGGCCATCATGGTGCTGGCCCCCGTGCGGCTGGCGATGGTCAGGCCGGTAATATCGGCGCGATAGCGGGCGATATAGCGGTTGCAGCCGGAACTGCCCACGACATCGCCATTGGGCATGAACCGCATGCTCAGTTCGGCTCCTGCCGGCGTTGGCGATCCCGACAGCGCCTCCACCCGCCAGCTTCCCTGCTGCAGAACGCTGGCCGGTGCGCCACCACAGCCTTGCAGAACCTGATCCCCGCGTTCCAGCGTCACCTTGTCGGGCAGCGGCACGGATGTGCGTTCATCCAGGCAGATACCGGGGTTGATGGTCACCCTCAAAGGGTCGTCGCCCAGGCGGGTGACATAGCGATAGCCATCGGCCAGCAATTGCCGCTCGGGCAAGGAAAACCGCGCCACTTCCGACGTTCCTGTGCCAAATCTCACGAGGTCGACATACCCCTCCTCCAGGCGCAGCGTCCAGGCGGGGCCATAGCCGCGCGCCTCATAGACGGGGCCGTCCGCGCCGTTGGTGTCGGTTTCAATGCATTCCGGATCCGCCCGTCCGTCGATGGTCAGGCGGGCGTTGCGGCCCTTGTTCCAGAATTCGATCGACTGCCCGCCGATTGTCCCGGTGAAGCGCGCACCGGAGGCGGCCAGGGCCTGCGGCAGGAAGCCGGTGCCGCCATCATAGTCCAGGTCGACGCCCTCATCGTGGAAGCGGGCGATGACCTGCCGCTCCCCGCACTGGAAGATGCTGCGGTCGGCCGGCACATCGGCAGCGGCGGCCGGCCCCGCCGCCGGGGCCCGCGTCAGCCACAGCGTGCCCAGATTGGCCAGGCTTTCGTCCGGATCGATGATATGGGCGCTCTGGATCGACCAGAGCGGCCGTCCCTGGCCGTCATGGATGATGGCACGCAGGGCATAGCGCACGCCTTGCTTCAGGCGGCCGGCGGCGGCTGTCAGCCGGAAGCGCAGGGGAACCTGCTGCCCGGCCAGATCGATGCGGCTGCGGGCCAGCGTGGGGGCGTCGGGGCCGGCGTCGGCCCCCTGTTCGCTCAAGGTGACCAGAAGGGTGGCGCCCACGGGCAGGGCCACGCGCTCACGGTAGGTCAGTTCGCCGATGATGGTGACCAGTGGCCGCGCGGCCGTCACGTTGTCGGTGCCGGCGCCGATGGCTGGATGGACCAGCAGCAGCCCCGTCATCAGGCAGCCCATAACCCGCCATGCCCGCATGCGTGCTCCTCTGCTCCCGGTACCACCGACGATGTTCCGCCGACGATGTCGCCTCGTCGGGCGGGCCCCGATCATGCCGTCACCCTGGCCCGTCTGCCAGCCGGAAATGCAGCTTCCGGGCGGCGATGTGCGCCCGCCGAAACATTCCGGACATGGCGCCGCTTGGGCTTTGTAACTGAATACGTATGCGTCGCAATGCAATAACCTTCTGCATACGTATTTTCGGCCTCTCTGTTTGGGGGGTTTGAAACTAAATTCGGGGAATGCAGCGAAGCCGACATGTTCCGTAACCGGGCGCCCATGAAGCAAATGGTGTGTTACCCGGAACGGTAAGGGTGCCGACACCTGATCGCGTCCTGTTCCCCGAATAATAAGGGGCGGACGATAAAGAAAAAGGTGCGGGGTTTGTCGCTGCGGGTGAGAGGAAGTCGTCGCGTCCGCTTGTTATGGTTGTTGCGTGTTCGGACAATTCGAAACGGAGCCGGTGCCTTGGATGGTGCCGGGCCATGGGAAACTGTTGCGTTTTGTCCGGGCGAAAGTCGCTCGCGGTTTGAAGTTTCAATCTGCGCCCCGGTCCGGGGTCAACAAAAAACAATGGCGTCGCTGACGCAACGTCGATGGGGAGTGAGAGGAATGTCCAAGGTTCATCCAATGCGTTTCGCGTTGCTGGCGACGGTCGCCGGTGCCGCCATGTTGCATGCCGGCGCCGCTGTCGCCGCTGACGCCGAGGGCAGCATCGTTGCCCAGCGTGGCGAGACCCAGGTGGCCCAGGCAGCCCCCGCCGCGGCAGCCCCTGCCGGTGGCGATGTGCTGGAGGAGATCGTCGTCTCCGGCTTCCGGCAGTCTTTGCAGGCGTCGATCGAGCAGAAGCGCAACGCCACCCAGATCGTGGAAGTGATTACGGCGGAGGATATCGGCAAGCTGCCCGATAACTCCATCGCGGAATCGATCGCCCGCCTGCCCGGTCTGGCCGCACAGCGCGTCGATGGCCGCGCCTCGGTCATCTCCTTGCGCGGTCTGGGCCCTGACTTCACCACCACGCTGCTGAATGGCCGCGAACAGGTGTCGACGGGCAATAACCGCGGCGTGGAATTCGACCAGTATCCGGCCGAAATTTCGTCGGGCGTCGCCGTCTACAAGACCTCGCAGGCCGACGTGATCGGTCAGGGCCTGGCCGGCACAGTCAATCTGAAGACCATCCGTCCGCTGGATTACAAGGACCGCGTGATCGCCGTTTCGGCCCGCACGGAATATGTCACCAACGGCAAGCTGAACAGCGACAGCAAGGAACTCGGCTACCGCTTCTCCGGCACCTATGTCGACAAGTTCGCCAACGATACGCTGGGCCTGTCGGTGGGCGTGTCGCACCTGAATCAGCCCACCCAGATCAAGTTCGCCCGCTACTGGGGTGACGGCAATTATCCGGGCAACGGCTCGGCGACCGAGCCCTACGTCGTCGGCGGTGCGGAAATCCGCGCCAATTCCGAGACGCTGAAGCGTACCGGCGTCGTCGCCACCTTGCAGTACGAGCCGACGGACAATTTCAAGTCCACGGCCGACTTCTACTATTCCAAGTTCAACGACGTGCAGTATCAGCGCGGCGTGGAAATCCCGCTGTTCTGGTCGTCGGCGGCGCTGGCCAGCCCGACCGTGCAGAACGGCCTGGTCACCGCCGGCACCTTCAACAATGTGAAGACCGTCGGCCGCAGCGACCTGCGTGAAACCCATGCCGAGCTGTATTCGGCGGGCTGGAACGGCGAATATACCAAGGATGAATGGACGGTCACGGCTGACTTTGGCTACAGCTCCGCCGACCGCAAGTCGTCGCGCTTCGAGGCCTATTACGGCACCGACCGCGCCGGCTCCGGCGCGCTGGACAGCATGGGCTTCACCTCCAATCCGGGGGATTTCGGCTGGCAGTTCACCCACAAGCTGAACTATGCCGATGCGTCGCTGATGAAGCTGACCGATCCGGGTGGGTGGTCGGGCGGTTCCATCCCCTATGACCAGAACGGCTATCTGAACACGCCGACGGTCAATGACGAGCTGTATTCGGCCCGCCTGGATGTGAAGCGCGAGATCGAGTCCAAGGCGATCAGTGCCTTGACCGTCGGCGGCAACTATTCCGACCGCAGCAAGGATTACAGCCAGCCCGAGTGGTACATCGTCACCACCGAGAACTTCAAGAACAAGGGCAATCAGCGCTCCATCGCCATCCCGTCCAGCTATATCCTGGACCCGACGGATCTCAGCTTTGTCGGCCTGGGCAACACCATGGCCTTCGACCCGCGTGATCTGCTGGCCGATGGCATCTACACGCTGGTCAAGTGCCCGCGCGCCAACTGCACCAACGATCTGGCCTACACGATCGACGAGAAGGTCTGGACCGGCTTTGTCCGTGCGGACCTGGATGCGGAACTGGGTTCGGTTCGCCTGACCGGTAATGTCGGTGCCCAGTATGTGCACACCGACCAGAGCTCGACCGCGCCTGCCATCGCTGGCACTTCGTTCAAGATCTATACGACCGGCATCAAGTACAACAACTTCCTGCCGAGCATGAACCTGATCTTCACGATGCCGAACGAGGATCACAAGATCCGCTTCGCGGCCGCCCGTCAGATGGCGCGCGCCCGTCCGGACCAGCTCTCGGGTCTGTCGACCTACAGCTTCGATCCGAAGCTGGCCCTGAACACCGACATTCAGTTCTCGCCCTGGCATGCCGGCGGTGAAAATAACGGTAACCCGACGCTGAAGCCCTGGCTGGCGAACTCGGTCGACCTGACCTACGAATGGTATTTCGCCAAGGCCGGCAACTTCGCCGTCAACACGTTCTACAAGGACCTGAAGACCTACATCTACAAGGACATCACGGTCATGGACTTCACCGGGTTCGATACCGGTGGCGTCACGCCGAAGCTGTGGCAGGGCTATTCCGAGCGTCCGGTCAATGGCGATGGCGGTTCGATCAAGGGCTTCGAAGTGGCCCTGTCCCTGCCGTTCGACCTGTTCAGCGAGAAGCTGGACGGTTTCGGCGCCACGGGTAATTTCGGCTACACCGACACCTCGATCCAGCCCGACCCGTCGCAGCCGGCCCAGCCGATCCCGGGCTATTCCAAGTACACGGCCCAGGGCACGGTCTATTACGACAAGGACGGTTTCCAGGCCCGTCTGTCGGCCACCTACCGCTCGAAGTTCCTGGCGGAAGTCACCGGTTTCGGCCAGGGCCGCGCGCTGCGCATGGCCAAGGGCGAGACGGTCATGGACGGCCAGATTTCCTACGAGTTCCAGGAAGGTTCCACGCTCCAGGGCATGACCATCATGCTCCAGGGCTACAACCTGACGAACGAGCCCTTCTCCACCTACGGCAAGGGCGACGAGCGTCTGGTCGAGCGCTTCGAGGATTACGGCTCCCGCTATCTGCTGGGCGTCTCCTACAAGTTCTGATGCCTCCTCCCTCTGCCCCCGCCGGTTCGCCGGCGGGGGTTTTTGTTGGGGGAGACCGTCACCGCCATGCCGGGGGCTGTCTTGAGGCGGAATGTGCCTCACGACCGTCATTCCGGCGAAGGCCATGGGCGCTAAGTTAAGCTGTGGGCACGTCGTTTTCCGCCCCCTCCACCGTCACCCCGGCGCAGGCCGGGGTCCAGCGTGAGGCGCGGTTAGCGCCGATATGAGTCTTATCGCGGCAGACGCCGCTCTACGCCTGGACCCCGGCTTTCGCCGGGGTGACGGGAAGAGAGGGCCGCAGCATGGGTGACGGTAGAGAATGCTTCAGCCTAAACCCGGCCGACGGCGAATTCGCCCCTGACCGGCGCAACAATACCCTATTCTTCTCCCCAAGGGCGTAACCGGGGGACCCCATGCAGAAACCCATTCGTACCATCGTGATCGTGGGCGGCGGCACGTCCGGCTGGATGAGTGCGGCAGCACTCGCCCGTGTGCTGGGCAAGACCCACAAGATCCAGCTGATCGAGTCCGAGGAGATCGGCACGGTCGGGGTGGGAGAGGCGACGATCCCGCCGATCGCCACCTTCAATCAGGTGCTGGGCATCGACGAGGATGATTTCCTGCGTCACACCCAGGGCACGATCAAGATGGGGATCGAGTTCCAGAACTGGCTGCGGCCGGGGCATCGCTACATGCATGCTTTCGGGTCCGTGGGCCGGCCACTGGGCCTGACCCATTTCCATCATTTCTGGCTGCGCGCCCATGCGCTGGGCCTGGATGATGACTGGGAACACTATGTGCTGAACACCCAGGCGGCCCGTGCCCTGCGCTTCACGCGGGCCGGCGGGCCCCGGCGCACGCCGCTGGACCCCATCACCCACGCCTTCCATTTCGATGCCAGCCTCTATGCCGCCTATCTGCGCCGCTATGCCACCGATCGCGGCGTCGTGCGTACGGAGGGCAAGATCGCCCGCACCGTGCTGAACGCGCTTAACGGCCATGTCGACGCGGTGGAGATGGAAAATGGCAGCCGCATCGCGGGCGACCTGTTCATCGATTGCTCCGGTTTTCGCGGCCTGTTGATTGAACAGGCGCTGGGCACGGGGTTTGAGGATTGGTCGCACTGGCTGCCCTGCGATCGCGCCTGGGCCGTGCCCTGTGCCAATGGCGGCGAATTCACCCCCTATACCCGCTCCACGGCCCATACGGCCGGCTGGCAATGGCGCATCCCGTTGCAGCACCGCATCGGCAACGGCCATGTCTATGCCAGCCGCTATATGGGCGATGATGAGGCGGCGTCGATCCTGCTGGCCAATCTGGATGGCGAAGCCCAGGCCGACCCGCGCCAGTTGCGTTTCACCGCCGGGCGGCGGAAAAAGATGTGGAACCGCAATGTCGTGGCCATCGGGCTTTCCAGCGGCTTCCTGGAACCGCTGGAAAGCACCTCCATCCATCTGGTGCAGTCGGCCATTTCGCGCCTGCTGATGATGCTGCCCAACGGGTCCATCGACGCGGTGGAGGTGGATGAATTCAACGCCCGCTCCCGCCTGGAATATGAGCGCATCCGCGACTTTATCATCCTGCATTACAAGGCGACGGAGCGCGAAGACAGCCCCTTCTGGCGCGACTGCAAGCATATGTCGATCCCCGACGAGTTGGCCCGCCGCATGGAGTATTTCCGCTCCCACGGCCGCGTGTCGCGCCTTTATGACGAGTTGTTCCTGGAGGTCAGCTGGGTTCAGGTGTTCTTAGGACAAGGCGTCATGCCCCGGTCCTTCCACCCGTCGGCCGAACAGCTGAGCGAGGCGGAACTGAAGGAATTCCTGGGCGAGATCAAGGCGATGATTGCGCATGAGATGGCGGTGCTGCCGACCCATGCCGATTTCATCGCCCGCAACTGCGCGGCCCGGCCGGTGTGACCCGCATGACACTGAGTTTGTCAGATGCAGATTGAGTCACCCTTTTCCCGTCATCCCGGCGCAAGCCGGGACCCAGGGGCCAAGCGCCCGACCTTCCGACAGCTTTGATCGACGCTGCGCTGAGGGTTGATCCTGTGGCTCCTGGGTCCCGGCTTGCGCCGGGATGACGGGAAAGAATGTTTCAACCTGAGCCTGACATCCCCCAAACCCGGCGGCTCCCATCCGCCGGGCTGGACCCGGCCGGAAGCCGGGTCTCTTGCTCCCTCAAGGGAACTGCCCGGCCGGCGGGGCGCCCC
This sequence comes from Niveispirillum sp. FG148, assembly GCF_057809655.1. Lineage (NCBI taxonomy): Bacteria > Pseudomonadati > Pseudomonadota > Alphaproteobacteria > Rhodospirillales > Azospirillaceae > Niveispirillum > Niveispirillum sp. FG148. The sequence continues at coordinate 261,992 of NZ_JBMDKJ010000005.1, read as the reverse complement.
GCCGGCCGATTTTTTGGGGGAGGGGCCGCGACCTACGATTGTTCCCCCCCCACTCCCTCCGAAAGGCCCCCCATGCCGCTCCGTCGTTCCCTGACCGCCGCCGCCGCCCTGCTGGCCCTTTGCCTGCCTGCCGCGGCCGCCGATGCCCCCAACCCGGCCCGGCCCTTTGCCGATGATGTGGTCTATTTCGTCGTCACCGACCGCTTCGCCAATGGCGATGCGTCCAATGACAAGGGTGGGCTGAAGGGCGGGGCGGAGCAGACGGGCTTTGACCCTGCCGATATCGGCATGTTCCAGGGCGGGGATTTCCAGGGGCTGACGGCCAAGCTGGATTACATCCAGGGTCTGGGTGCCACCGCCATCTGGGTCACCCCGCCCGTGGTCAATAAGGTGGTCCACAAATATGACAGCGGCCTGTCGGCGGGCTATCACGGCTATTGGGGCCTGGATTTCCTGAATGTCGATGCGCATCTGGGCGGCAACGCCGCCTTCAAGGCATTTGTGGAGGCCGCCCACGCCCGCAAGATCAAGGTGATCCTGGATATCGTCGTCAACCATACGGGCGACGTCATCCAGTATCGCGAATGCGACGGCACCACCATGCGGCGCATGTGCGACTACCGCTCGCGCGGGGATTTCCCCGCCACAAGCCGCGCCGCCGACGGCGCCGCCATCAATGATGGCTTCGCCGGCGACGGTCCCGCCGGCCAGACGCGGCCCAATTACGCCCGTCTGACCGACATCACCTATGCCTATACCCCCTATATCCCCAAGGGGCAGGAAAAGGCCAAGAATCCGGCCTGGATGAACGATCCCCGCCATTACCATAATCGCGGCGACAGCACGTTCCGCGGTGAAAGCAGCACCCTGGGTGATTTCGCCAAGCTGGACGATCTTTATACCGAACAGCCGGCGGTTACCGACGGGCTGATCGAGATCTACAAGCACTGGATCCGCGAATACCGGGTGGACGGGTTCCGCCTGGACACGGCCAAACATGCGAACCCGGAATTCTGGCACCGGTTCGTGCCTGAAATCACCGCCTTCGCCAAGGCAGAGGGCATTCCCGATTTCTTCATCTTCGGGGAGGTGGCGGACGATGCCGTCTCCGACCTGGCCGCCTATACGCGCATCCTGGGCCTGCCCTCGGTGCTGGATTTCGGGCTGGCCAAGGCGGCATCCGACACGCTGGGCGGCGTGCGCGATCTGGACGAATGGGACCGGCTGTTCCGGGGCGACATGCTTTATCCCGGCGGGCCGGGGACGGCACAGACCCTGGCCACCTTCATCTCCAACCATGATCAGGGACGGCTGGCCTTCAAGATCCGCAAGACCAACCCCGCCATGCCGGCGGCAGAGCTGCAGGCCCGGGTGATGCTGGGCCACGCCCTGATGTTCTTCTCCCGCGGCGTGCCCGTCATCTATTACGGCGATGAACAGGGTTTCGTGGGCCTGGGCGATGACAAGGCCTCGCGCCAGCCCATGTTCCCCACCCCGGCCAAACAGTTCAACGAGGAAGAACGGCTGGGCACCGTCGGCCCGCGCACGGGCGACAGTTTCCGCCCCGACCATGCGCTCTACCGCGCCATCGCCGAAATGGCCGCCATCCGCACGGCCCATCCCGGCCTGCGCCAGGGCCGCACGGTGACGCGCGCCTGGCCGGAAAAGGGCCCGGGCCTGCTGGTCTTCTCCCGCATCGATGAGGCGCGGGGGGAAGAATATCTGGTGGCCGTCAATACCGGCACGGCGGTGCAGTCGCTGAAAGTGGCCACCGACGGGCCGGGCACTACCTGGACCGCCCTGCACGGGGCCTGCGCGGCGCAAGGCGGGGCGGGCGGCAGCTACGCCGTCACGGTCCCGGCCCTGGACTATGTGGTCTGCCGGAAGGGGTGACGGGGGGCGATCTGGAAGCACTCTCTACCGTCATTCCGGCAAAGGCCGGGGTCCGGCGTGTGGCACAGTCAGCGCCTGTCAGAATCAGGTCAAATCGCCAATTTTTTTCGTCATCCCGGCGAAAGCCGGGACCCAGGGGCCACAGGATCAACCCTGAACGCAGCGTCGATCAAAGCGGCGGAAAGGTCGGGCTTTTGGCCCCTGGGTCCCGGCTTTCGCCGGGATGACGGGAGATGATGCGTCAAGGTGGTCTAATACTGAGTTGCCTTGATCAGAACCCATGGGTTCTGATCAAGGCCCTCAATCGCCGGCGCCAACATGCCAACGGCTTGGCTTCACGCGGCATGGTCTAAGCGTTCGCAGACGCCCCCCCACGCCCCTTCCAACCGGCCGCGTCCCGCTCTATCCTGCCGGCCGTTCACACAACCTTACCGGCCGCTCCATGACCGACCTGTCCAGCCTGATCGACGCCCTGCCCGGTTCCCGCATCCTGGTGGTGGGGGATGTGATGCTGGATCGGTTCGTCCACGGTCGCGTCGACCGGGTATCGCCGGAAGCGCCCATCCCCGTGCTGCGTGTGCAGCGGGAAAGCGTGATGCCGGGTGGGGCCGGCAATGTCGCGGCCAGTCTGGCAGCATTGGGCGTGTCGGCCGATCTGGTCACCATCATCGGCGATGACGGGCCGGGCCGGGAATTGTCTTCCCTGGTGGCGGACCGGCTGGGCCATGCCGACGGGCTGATCCCCGTCGCCGGCCGGCCGACCACGACCAAGACCCGCTTCATCGCCGCCGCCCAGCAATTGCTGCGCGCCGATGCCGAAACGGACGCTGCCATCCCCGATCAGGCGGCCTCGCTGCTGCTGGCACAGGTGGCGCGGCGCCTGCCCGGTGCCGCCATGCTGATCCTGTCCGATTATGGCAAGGGCGTGCTGACGCCCGACCTGACCCAGGCGCTGATCGCGGCGGCAGGGGCTGCCGGCGTGCGCGTGCTGGTCGATCCCAAGGGCCGGGATTACCGGCGCTATCGCGGGGCGGCCATCATCACCCCCAATGCCCGTGAACTGGCCGAGGCCACGGGCATGGATGTGCGTGACGATGCCGCCGTGGTGTCCGCCGCCCGTGCGCTCTCCGCCGATTGCGGCATCGGGGCCGTGCTGGCCACCCGCAGCGAACAGGGGATGAGTGTGGTGCCCGCGGCCGGCCCCGTCACCCATCTGCGCGCCCAGGCGCGGGAAGTGTTTGACGTGTCGGGGGCCGGCGACACGGTGGTGGCCGTGCTGGCGGCAGCGCTCGCCGCCGGGGCCGATCTGGTCGATGCCGCACACCTGGCCAATATCGCGGCCGGCATCGTGGTGGCCAAGGTGGGCACGGCCATTGTGCGGGCCGATGAACTGCATGCGGCCCTGACCGAAAGCCATCTGGCCGGGGCCACGGGCAAGATCGCCAGTCTGGAACAGGCGGTGGAGCAGGTGGAACGCTGGCGCCGGCAGGGGCTGCGTGTCGGCTTCACCAATGGCTGCTTCGACCTGCTGCATCCCGGCCATATCAGCCTGGTGGCCCAGGCGCGGGCCGAATGCGACCGGCTGGTGCTGGGCCTGAACAATGATGCCAGCATCCGCCGCCTGAAGGGGCCCACCCGGCCTGTGCAGAATGAACAATCCCGCGCCCTGGTCCTGTCGGCGCTGGGCGATATCGATCTGGTCGTGCTGTTCGGGGAGGATACGCCGCTGCGCCTGATCCAGGCACTGCATCCCGACGTGCTGGTCAAGGGGGCCGACTATACGGTCGACAATGTGGTCGGCGCGCGCGAGGTGATCGGCTGGGGCGGCAAGCTCGTGCTGGCAAAGCTGGAAGCCGGCCAGAGCACCACAGGCATCATCGCCCGCATGGGGGCGTGAGGGGACCTACACAATCCCCCCATCGGCCGCCGGACCATAGCGTAGCAAACCCGCCAGCCGTTCCAGGCCCAGGGCCAGGGTGGCGCGGTCGGGGGCCGCCCCCAGGGCGACGCGGGCGTGATGGGCCTTGTCCGCGCCCACGGCGAAGGACAGGCCGGGCACCAGGGCGGCGCCGGCCCGGCGGGCGGCCGCCACGAAACTGAGGTCGGTCCAGGCAGCGGGCAGGGTCAGCCACAGATGATGGCCCTGCGGATGGCCCACCGCGCTGCCCGGCGGCAGGATATGGGCGGCCAGGCGCTGGCGCTCCGTCGCTTCCTCCCGGATGGCGGCCAGGACTTCCCGTGCCGTGCCATCCTGGATCCAGCGCGTGGCCACGGCTACGGACAGGGGCGGGGCCATCTGCGCCGTGGCGCGCAGGGCGCTCTGTACCGGTTCCGGGTTGCTATGGGGTGGCATCACCAGATAGGCCACGCGCAGGCCGGGCGTCAGCCCCTTGGACAGGGTGGCCACATGCCAGACCCGGTGCGGGGCCAGGGCCGCCAGCGGCGGCGGGGCGGGGTCGGCCAGCACGCCATAGGCATCATCCTCGATCACCGTCAGCCCATATTTCTCCACCACCGCCAGCAGCGCCTGCCGGCGCTCCAGCGGCAGGGTCAGGCCCAAGGGATTATGGATGGTGGGGGTCATGTAGAGCAGCTTTGCCCCCGTGGCCGTCACCGTCCGTTCCAGCTCGTCCGGCAGCATGCCGTCCCCGTCGCCGGCCACCCCCACCATGTCCAGTCCGCGGGCCTGCGCGGCCAGCTGGAAGCCGGGATAGACATAGCGGTCGGTCAGCACCGTCCCCCCCGGCATGGAGAGCGGGGACAGCAGCGCGGTCAGCGCCACCTGTGCTCCGCCCGTCACCAGCACGCGCGCCGCCGTCAGCCCCGGCAGCCGGTCGGCCAGCCACAGGGCCCCTGCCGCCCGGTCCGGCTCCCCGCCGCCCGACGGCTGGTAATTCAGCAGGCTGGACAGGTCGGGCCGGCGGGTCAGGGCCGCCATGGCGCGGGCCAGCCGCACGGCGATGCCGGCCTTGGCCGGCTGCGGTGGCAGGTTCATGGACAGATCCAGCTCTACCGGCGTGGGCGGCGGGCGGCCATTCGCATCGGCCACGAAGGTGCCGCGGCCCACCACCGTCTCCACCAGCCCGCGCAGGCGGACCTCCGCATAGGCGCGCGTCACCGTCGTCAGATCAACGCCCATCGCGTCGGCCAGCGCCCGGTGCGGGGGCAGGCGGGTGCCGGGGGGCAGGGCGCCGCAGGATATGTCGGCCTCCATGGCGTCGGCCAGCGCCTTGTAGATGGCCACACCTTGCGGCAGGTCGGGCGGAGTCCAGACGGTCATTGCGGCTCCTGCGGATCGTCGGTTTCCAGCCGCCCCTGTTCGGCCTTGTTCAGATATTGGGCGCAGACCAGCCAGCCCTTCAGCGGCCGCAGCAGCGCCAGGCAGGACAGCACCGACAAGGGCAGGGTGGTGAAGGCATGCACCCAGTAGGGTGCCTGGAAGGCCAGCTCCAGCCAGACCGCGAACCCGGTCAGCGGGAAGCTGACGATGGACATGGTGAAGAAGGCGGGCCCGTCGGCCGGGTCGGCAAAGGACAGGTCCAGCCCGCAATGCGGACAGCTTTTCGCCAGGCGCAGATAGCCGTCGAAGATCTTGCCCTGATGGCAGGACGGGCACAGGCCCCGGCTGCCCAGCCCGAACGGCGTCAGGGCAAGATCGGTTCTGGCATGGTCGGCCATGGTCATCCTCAAGTGTATGGACCATACAATTCAGATTGTATGGCATCGAACCGATCCATACACCCGATCCCGCCGCCTGTCCGTGTGCCGGCTTGTCGCAGGTCAGGCCGGCGGGCTCACCTGGGTGGCGAAGGCGTCGGCCGCCCTGGACCGGTAGCGCTCCCGGTGGCGCAGCAGGAAAAACGGCCGGGGCAGGGGCGGGACGGGCGCTTCCACCAGCCGCCCATGGGCCAGGGCCGCCGCCACCACGCTGCGCGACATCAGGGTTGCCCCCATCCCCTGCTCCACGGCCCCCACCACCGCCTCATTCTCCGGCAGTTCCAGGTCGGGCACCAGCCGGGCCGGGTCCAGCCCGTGGGCGGCGGCCAGGCTGTCAAAGGCCCGGCGCGTGCCCGATCCCGGTTCCCGCAGCACCCAGGCGCTTTCCGTCAGGTCGGTCACGGGCCGGGTCCGGCGGGCCCAGGGATGGTCGGGGGCGACCACCACCAGCATTTCGTCCATCGCCACCCGCTGGGCGCTGACGCCGGGCTGGTCGTCGGCCCATTCGATCAGGCCGATCTCCGCCTTGCCGTCGCGCACCGCCCGGCTGACTTCCGCCGTGTTGCCGACGCCGACGGACAGGCGGATGCCAGGGTATTGGCGGCGAAAGGCGGCCAGTTGCGCCGGCAGCCAATAGGATGCGACGGTCTGGCTGGCCATGATCGACAGATCGCCGCGCATCAGGCCCGACAGGTCGGCCAGCGCCGCCTCCGCCGCCCGTGCCGCCGTCAGAACCTTCTGCGCTTCGGCCAGGAACAGGCGGCCGGTGGGGTTCAGCACGATGGACCGTCCCACCCGGTCGAACAGGTTGACCCCGTGCCGGTTCTCCAGGCTGCTGATGGCAGCACTGACCGCCGATTGCGTCATATGCAGTGTTTCCGCCGCCCGCGTGATGTGTTCCACCGCCGCCACGGCCACGAAAATCCGCAATTGCTCCAGCGTCATGGCGGGTCACCTCTGTGCCAATCATTCGATCTAGTCGAATATTACGACAATAACATATCGTTGGAATCGATTAACGCAAAGTCCTATCCGTTGCCGCAGCCCAAGGAGCGAAGATCATGACGGCACGGATCGGCACCATCGTAGAGCCCCGTTCCCGGACAATTCCGGCATGGCGCGGCATCATCCTGCATTTCACGCCCAACTGGTTCGCGGCGACCATGGGGACGGGCATCCTGTCCGTGGCCCTGGCTCAGTTTCCCGACCGTCCTGGGATGCAGGCCACGGGTCTGCTGCTCTGGCTGGCGAACATGGTCCTGTTCGCGCTGTTCACGCTGCTCTATGCCTTGAAATGGCTGTCCCATCGTCCGCACGCGCGTCGTGTGGCCGATCATGCGGTTCTGTCCATGTTCCTGGGCTGCATCCCCATGGGGCTGGCGACCATCATCAATGGCTGGCTGCTTTATGGCCTGCCGCTGCTGGGCGCCGCCGCCATTGCCATCGCCACCGGCCTGTGGCTGCTGGACGCTGCGCTGGCGGTTCTGGTGGGGCTGGCCGTACCCTTCTGGATGTTCACCCGCCAGGATCACGCCATGCCGCAGATGAGCGCGGTCTGGCTACTGCCCGTCGTGGCGGCGGAGGTGGCGGCGGCCAGCGGGGCCCTGCTGCTGCCCCACCTGCCCGACCCGGGTCTGCGTTTCGCCCTGCTGCTGGCCGATTATGCGTTGTGGTCCCTGTCGGTGCCGCTGGCGCTGGGCATTCTGGTCATCCTGTTCCTGCGGCTGGTGCTGCACAAGCTGCCGCCGGCCGCCATGGCGGCGACCAGCTGGCTGGCCCTGGGCCCGATCGGTACGGGTGCGCTGGTCCTGGCGCTGCTGTCGGTCAATGGTGCGCCCGTCCTGGCCGGACACCGGGCGCTGGCTGCCCTGGCACCGGCCCTGTCCGGGGCCTGCCTGCTGGGGGCGCTTCTGCTGTGGGCCTATGGCCTGTGGTGGCTGGTCATGGCCGTCGCCATCGCGGCGCGATACCGGTGCCAGGGTGTGCCCTTCAACCTGGGCTGGTGGGGCTATATCTTCCCGCTGGGCGTCTATGCGGTGGCGACCCTGAAGCTTGGGCAGATCGTCGACGCAGCCTTTATGACCGATACCGGCTGCTTTCTGATTGCACTGCTGGCCATGCTGTGGGTGCTGGTGGCCGGTCGTACCCTGCGGGGAGCATTGTCCGGGGAGCTGTTCCACGACCCATGCGTGGCGACGCCGGCCCCGTGATAGCGATGCATCAACCCTGTGTGTGCAGCATTGTTCCAGGGAGAGGCCGCGTCGCGTCCGGCGTCCCGCAGGTCCGGCTGGCATAGTTGAAGATTTCAACGGTTCGGGCCAGCTTCAATCGATGACAGTTCTATCGATCCGATGGATTCTTCTGGTCTGGCAGCAGAAAGACCGATCGAGAACTTGCCTTTGCAGAATAATATTTAACTTATTTGCTTCGAATATAGGGCCGTATACTTTATAGTGAAAGCTAACGACCAAAGTAGAGGAAAGAGTTTGTCAAGTTTTGACATAGATCAGTATTTAATTTGTTAGGCTGGTGTTAACGATGACATCCTAGATTTCCCTGAAACAACGAACTTTTGGGGCGCCAGAGATGTCGATCAGCATTCAGAAAAAAGTCGTGGGGATTGTTAGTGTATTGGCCTGTGTTTCCCTGGCGCAGTCAGTGACCCAGGGATACCATGCCTGGGAAAGCATCATCACGGCCAACCACGCCGCGGACAGCAATCAAATCGCCTCCACCATCCTGAATGCGGCCGGCAAGCTGGCGGTGGAACGGGGCAGCACGAATGCGGCACTGGCCGCGGCTCAGACCAGCGCCGACCAGCGGGCCGCTGTGGAGCGTGCGCGCAAGGTTGTGGACGACGCCCTGGGACAGGCGCAGAAGGCAGCAGACCAGGCCGGGCTGGGCGGGGCGGAGGTTCGGACCGTGGCCGAGCGTCTGGCGAAGGCCCGATCCGGGGCGAGTGCCGGCATGGACGGCGCGGCTGGTCGGGACCCGGCCATCTGGTTCGCCAGTGCCACGCAGAATATCGACATGCTGCTGATCCAGGCCCGACAATCCAGTGCCGGGGTGGCCCTGTCGGACGAGTCCCGCCTTCTGGAGGGGCTGTCCGTTGCCACCGGACTGGGGGTGGTCGCCGAACATCTGGGCCGGCAGCGCGGCATGGTGGCCGGGGTGATCGCCAGCGGCAGGGCGCCGACGGCGGCGCAGCTGGCAGCCATCGGCAGTGCCAGCGGCAGCATCGGTGTCAGCCTGTCGGCAGCGGAGGCCCGCGCGCGGACCCTGGCCCCCGCCATGCGTCGGGCTGTTGCCCAGGCCCAGGAGGCGTCACGCACGCTGGCCGGCCAACTGCAATCCGTGCTGGATGCGGCGGCGGCCGGCCAACCCTATCCGCTGGACAGCCAGAGCTGGTTCAAGGCCGCCTCCGTCGCCATTGACGATGTCATCGCCCAGCGCCAGACGGCGGAAGCCGAAACGACCCTGATGGCCCAGACCCTGAAGACCGAGCGGGCCTGGAACCTGGGCGGGTCGCTGCTGGTCGTGCTGGCGGGGCTGTCCCTGCTGTCGCTGGCCGTGCTGGTCGTGTGCCGGCAGGTGCTGCGGCCCTTGAACCAGCTGGGATGGGCCATCGAACGCTTTGCCAGGGAAGATTACAGCGTCGAGGTCCCGCATTGCCGCCGCCAGGATGAACTGGGCACCATGGCGCGGTCGGTCGCGGTGCTGAAAAGTGCCGGTCAGGAGGCTGCAAGGCTGCGTTCGGTGGAGCAGGAGCGCCATCAGGCCCGTGAACGTCATGCCGATATGCTGGATGCCCTGATCCGGCGCTTCGACGAAGCAGCGTCGCTGACCATCCGCGACATGTCGTCGGCCGCCACCGAACTGGAGGCCACGGCAGCGCAGATGTCCGGCATTTCCACCGAAACGCTGCGCCAGTCCCGCGCCGCCACCGGGGCGGCCGACAATGCCAATGACAAGATTCAGTCCGTTGCCGCCGCGGCCGAGGAACTGTCCAGCTCCATCGCTGAAATCCAGCGTCAGGCGGACCGGTCCAGCCAGTCGGCCGGCACGACCATGGCTCAGGCGGCGGATGCCAACCACACTTTGGCGGAGCTTTCCAGTGCGGCGCAGCGCATCGGGGATGTGGTGGTGATGATCCATTCCATTGCGTCGCAGACCAACCTGCTGGCCCTGAACGCCACGATCGAGGCCGCCCGCGCAGGGGAAGCCGGCAAGGGCTTCGCCGTCGTGGCGTCGGAAGTGAAGATGCTGGCTAACCAGACGGCCAAGGCCACCGACGATATCACGCGGCAGATTGCGGAGATGCAGCAGGCCACCGATCGGTCGGTGATTGTCATCGGTCAGGTCGCGGACGCCATCGCCGACCAGAATGCCATTGCCCATGAAATCGCCAGTGCCGTGGATCAGCAATCCGCCGCCACGGCGGAAATCGCCGGCAGCGTCACGGAGGCGGCCGGCAGCTTCGACCATGTTGACAGCGCCATGACCCAGGTGACGGCGGCGGCCGGAGAGGCCGGCGACATGTCCCGGCAGGTGTCGCAGGCGGCGTCAAGCCTGGCCCGCAACGCCACGATGCTGCGTGACGAGATGCTGCGTTTCTTCGAGGATATCAGGGCGGCGTGAGCAGCCTCTCGTGCCGTCGGGACTGTCGCAGCGGACGGCCCCGACGGCACCGCGGCGGCCAGATCAACAGGGCCGGATCGTGATCAGCAGGGCCGGTCCCTGCCCGGTCAGATCGGCCCCGACACCCGCGCCCAGCATCAGGGCATCCCCGCGCGCCATGCCGTCGATCCCGTCACCCGTTGCCAGAAGCAGGCGCAGATCGCCGACAGGGTTCAGCGTCACCGGCGCCATCACCCGTTCAACCTGATGCGTGAACCGGCCCCGGCGTGTCATCACGTTCACGTCATGGATCGGCCCGCCCGTTACCACCGCCGTGACCGGCATCTCCCCATCGAAGGCAAAGGGCGCGCTGTCGGGCGTCAGCACAAGGCCGTTCAGCGCCATGGAGCCACCTGACAGCAGGGTCAGGGTGCGGTTGATACCGGGAAAGGCGGAGAAAGGCCCATCCCCATCCACCCGTGCGATGGACACCCGCCAGTCGAAATCCGACAGACCGGCCCCTTCCGGGAACAGGGCGACCGTTGCCGTTTCGCCACCGCCATTTTTCCACGGCATGGCGACACGGTCGGCTGCACGCAGCAGGCGCCCGCCCATCAGGCACCACCCGCGCCCGTGAACCGGGCCACCAGATCGAAACCGTCACCGGGGAAGACCTGACGCACATGGGTGATGGGCTGGTCCCCGCGCCAGGTGCGGCGTTCCAGCATCAGACAGGCCGTGCCTTCCTCCACGCCCAGCGCACCGGCCAGCCGGCCGGCCGGGGCCGCCGTGATGCGGTGTTCGGCCTCCGTCCAGGGGACATGGGCCAGCAGCCAGGAACCGGGCGCGATGCGGGTGAAATCGGCCTGGGCCGCGTCGGGCACGGATTTCAGGCTGATCAGCCGTTCCTCCACGGCAAAGGGGCGTCCGTCGGCCAGATGCCGGCAGGTCAGGGCCAGCACCTTGGCCCCACGCGGCGGCTGCATGCGGGCGGGATCGACGGATGCTGCCGGCAGCACGTCCCGCGCCAGCAGTTCCAGCCGGTAATCCTGCCCGCGTCCCGTCACTTCCGCCTGGATGTCGGGGATGGCCAATGCTGCCATATGGATCTGCGGCCGGGCGACAAAGGTGCCGGCGCGCTTGCGCCGTTCCAGCAATCCCGCCTCCACCAGCCCCGACAGCGCCTTGTTCACCGTCATGCGGGCGCAGCCATATTGCGCCATCAGCTCATGTTCGAACGGGATGCGGTCGCCGGGGCGCAGGGTTCCGGACAGGATGGCGCCTTCGATATCGGCGCGGATGCGGGCATGCAGGGAGGCGGGGCTGTCGGGCAGGCTCATGACAGGATGGTTCCCAGGGCCAGACGGTAACGCGCGGCGACGGCGTCGCGCACGACATGGCGGCCCCCGCTTACCACGCGGCGCCCCCGCCGCCAAACCCCGTCCACCATCCGTTGTCCGGCAAAGACGAACCCGTCCAGGATGGCGTCCCCGCGCTTGGTGGCCTGACTGGGGTGACCAGCATCCAGGGTGACGAAATCCGCCATTGCACCCGTGACCAGTCCGCCCGCCCGCTGCCCCAGCGCCAGCATCCCGCCTGACAGCGCCCCGTCGAACAGGGTCCGGCCGGTTGACGGTGTGTCCGCGCGGCCCAGCACATTGCGCGCCCGGTGGGCCAGACGCTGGGCATATTCCATGGAGCGCAGTTCTTCCGCCGCGTCGATCAGGACATTGCTGTCCGATCCGATACCGAAGGCGCCGCCGGCCGCCAGATAATCGCGGCCATTGAAAATGCCGTCACCCAGATTGGCTTCCGTGATCGGGCACAGGCCGGCCACGGCCCCGCTGGCCGCTAGCCGTGCCGTTTCCGATGCGTCCATATGGGTGGCATGGACCAGACACCATTGCGCATCCACGGGCGCATGGTCCAGCAGCCAGGCCACAGGCCGCTGCTCCGACCAGGCATGGCAATCGGCCACTTCCTTGATCTGTTCGGCGATATGGATATGAATGGGCCCCCCCTGGGCCAGACCGGGCACCAGGGCCAGACTGTCGGGTGTCACGGCGCGCAGGCTGTGTGGCGCCACGCCCACCACCCCGTCGGGCAGGCCGGCCATGGCCGCGCGGCTGGCTGCCAGCAAACGGGCAAAGCCATCGGGCCGGTTGATGAAGCGTTTCTGGCCGGGGTTTGGCGTCTGCCCGCCAAAGCCGCCGCAATGGTACAGCACCGGCAGCAGGGTCAGGGCGATACCCGTTTCCGCCGCTGCCGCCGCCAGCCGCACGCCCATTTCCGCCGGGTCGGCATAGGCCGCCCCGTCCACGTCATGGTGGATATAGTGGAACTCGCCGACGCGGGTGAAGCCACCTTCCAGCATCTCCACAAAGGCCATGGCGGCAATGGCCTGCATCTCGTCCGGGCCGATGCGGTGGGCGAAGCGGTACATCACCTCCCGCCAGGTCCAGAAGCTGTCCTCCCCCGGCCCCCGCACCTCCGCCAGCCCGGCCATCCCGCGCTGGAAGGCGTGGCTGTGCAGGTTGGGCAGGCCCGGCAGGGCGATGGTGTGGCGTTCATCCGTGGGTTCGGCAGACACGCCGACAGTCACGCCGGCGATGGTTCCATCCGTCACCACAACCCGCACGCCGTCGGCCCAACCGCCCGGCAACAGCGCCTGCTGGAACCAGAACCCCGCCATCCCCATTACCCTTCCAGCTTTCCATTCTGGTCACAGATTAATGTATAGACATAAATTATGTATAGACATAAAAGAGGAGCAGAAGCGCGACAGACGCTGGTTCAACGGTTCAGCGGGGAAGAAGGTTCGGACATGCGGCACAGCTTTTTCGATCAATCGCTTCTTGCCCGCCATCCGGGCGAAATCCGGGAACCGGGAAGTGTCGTGTCGGCATCCCGGCTGGAACCGCTCTACAGCGCTGCCGTCAGATCAGGAACCTGGCCCCTGGGGCCAGGCTTCCGACGCGATGGCATTGTCGACGCCGGAACCAGCCCCCATGCACGCTGACCATCTCTGGACCCATGCGCGGCTGGCCACCATGCGCCCCGACCTGCCGGGTCTGGGGATCATCGATGACGGCATCATCGCCGCCAAGGATGGCCGCATCCTTTATGCCGGCCCCGCCGCCGATGCCGCTGCCTTCACGGCCGCGCTGACCAGCGATCTGCAAGGTCGCTGGGTCACGCCGGGCCTGATCGATTGCCACACGCATCTGATCCATGCCGGCGACCGCGCGCATGAGTTCGAGCTGCGGCTGAAGGGGGCGACCTATGAGGAGATCGCGCGCGCCGGCGGTGGCATCGTCTCCACCATGCGCGCCACCCGCATGGCAACGGAAGAAGCGCTGATCTGCCAGGCCCTGCCGCGGCTGGACGCGCTGCTGGCCGAGGGCGTGACCACGGTGGAGGTCAAGTCCGGCTATGGCCTGACGCTGGCGGACGAGGTGAAGATGCTGCGCGCCGCCCGCGCGCTGTCCGATCAGCGCGCCGTGGGCATCGCCACCACCTTTCTGGGCGCCCACGCCGTACCGCCGGAATATGCCGAGGATCACGACGCCTATATCGATCTGGTCTGCCGGATCATGATCCCCGCCGTGGCACGCGAAGGTCTGGCCGATGCCGTGGACGGGTTCTGCGAAGGTATCGGCTTTTCCCTGGCCCAGGTGCGTCGCGTTTTCCATGCCGCCAAGGCCCACGGTCTGGCCCTGAAACTGCACGCCGAGCAGCTTTCCAACCTGAACGGGGCGGCCCTGGCTGCCCAGTGCGGAGCCCTGTCGGCCGACCATCTGGAACATGTGGACGAACCGGCCGTGCGCGCCATGGCCCAGGCCGGCACCGTCGCTGTCATGCTGCCGGGCGCCTATTACTTCACCCGGGACACGCATCTGCCGCCCATCGACCTGTTCCGCGCCCATGGCGTGCCCATGGCGGTGGCGACGGATTGCAATCCCGGCACGGCGCCGCTGACCTCTCTGCTTTTGTCCATGAACATGGCCGCCACGCTCTACCGGATGAGCGTGGAGGAATGCCTGATCGGCGTGACCCGCCATGCCGCCAGGGCGCTGGGCCGGCAGGCCGATATCGGCACGCTGGAAGCCGGCAAGGCCTGCGACCTGGCCATCTGGGACATCGAGCGGCCCGCCGAACTTGTCTACCGCATGGGGTTCAATCCCCTGCACGCCCGTATCCGCAGGGGGATTCCATGTCCGATTTGAAGAAGATCACGCTGCGTCCCGGTGCCGTCAGCCTTTCCGACTGGCGCGCCATCTATCACGGCGCCGATGTCCGGCTGGACCCTGCCTGCCGCCCGGCCGTGGAGCGCAGTGCCGCCACCATCGCCCGCATCATCGCCAAGGGCGACCCCGTCTATGGCGTGAATACCGGCTTCGGCAAGCTGGCCTCTGTCCGCATCGCCAATGACGATCTGGAAGCGCTTCAGCGCAATATCGTGCTGTCGCATGCGGCCGGCGTGGGCGAGCCCATGCCGCGCAAGGTGCTGCGCCTGATGATGGCGCTGAAGCTGACCAGCCTGGGGGTTGGCGCCTCGGGCGTGAAGCCGGCGACCCTGGACCTGCTGGAAGCGCTGCTGGTCCATGACATCCTGCCATTGGTCCCGGCCCAGGGCTCCGTTGGCGCCTCGGGCGATCTGGCGCCCCTGTCGCACATGGCCCTTGCCCTGATCGGGGAGGGGGAGGTGTTCGCCCGCGGTGTACGTATGCCGGCGGCAGAAGCGCTGGCCGCAGCGGGCCTGTCGCCCCTGATGCTGGGACCCAAGGAAGGGCTGGCCCTGCTGAACGGCACGCAATTTTCGACATCCTATGCCCTGGCGGGCCTGTTCGAGGCTGAACGCCTGCATGGCACGGCCCTGGCCACGGGGGCTCTGGCGACGGAGGCGGCCAAGGGTTCCGACACGCCCTTTGATCCGCGCATCCACATCCTGCGCGGTCACAAGGGCCAGATCGCCGTGGCCGACGCCCTGCGCCGGCTGATGGATGGATCCGCCATCCGCGCGTCGCACCGCGATGATGATATCCGCGTGCAGGACCCCTATTGCCTGCGTTGCCAGCCGCAGGTGATGGGGGCAGCGTTGGACCTGCTGCGGCAGGCGGGGCAGACGCTTTTGACGGAGGCCAACGCCGTCTCCGACAATCCGCTGGTCTTTGCCGAGGATGACAGCGTGCTGTCGGGCGGCAATTTCCACGCCGAACCCGTGGCCTTTGCCGCCGACATGATCGCCATGGCCGTGTGCGAGATCGGGTCCTTGTCCGAACGCCGCGTGGCCATGCTGGTCGATCCCGCCCTGTCCGGGCTGCCCGCCTTCCTGACGCCCAAGCCGGGCCTGAATTCCGGCTTCATGATCCCACAGGTGACGGCGGCAGCCCTGGTGTCGGAGAACAAGCAGCGGGCTTATCCGGCCAGTGTGGACAGCATCCCGACCTCGGCCAACCAGGAAGACCATGTCTCCATGGCCGCCCATGGGGCGCGGCGCCTCTTGTCCATGGTGGAAAATGCCGATGCGGTGCTGGCCATCGAATATCTGGCGGCGGCCCAGGGCTGCGACTTCCACAGCCCCCTGACCAGCAGCGCGGTGCTGGAGGCGCTGCGGGCCAGGTTGCGCGCCGCCGTGCCGACCCTGGCCGACGACCGCTATTTCCATGCGGACATCCAGGCCGCCTTGACGCTGGTCCGCGACGGTGCCCTGCTATCCACGGTGAAGGCATCCGGCATGGATCTGCCGGGTGTCTGAGGGGCTGGCCGCTGTGTCCCGCCGGAAAGGCGGCATCAGCGCCCGAAGCGGAAGGGACCGACCATGACCGACGATCTGGACTGGCTGATCATCCATCGCGGCGATGCGCCGCTGATCCTGTCCATCCCGCATGCTGGCACGGAGATCGATTGGGATGTGGAAGACACGCTGATCGACCCCTGGCTGGCGCGCAAGGATGCCGACTGGTGGGTGGATCAGCTCTATTTCTTCGCCCGCGAGCTGGGTGCGACGGTCGTGCAGACCACCCTGTCCCGCACCATGGTGGATTTGAATCGCCCGCCCGATGGCGCCTCGCTCTATCCCGGCCAGACCACGACGGACCTGTGCCCGATGAGCACGTTCGACGGGGAGCCGCTGTACAAGCCGGGGCAGGAACCCGACGGGATGGAGGTGCTGCGCCGGCGCGAGCGTTTTCACGCCCCCTACCACGCGGCCCTGACGGCGGAGATATTGCGCCTGCGCGGGCTGCACCCGCGGGTCGTGCTTTATGACTGCCATTCCATCCGCTCCTTCGTGCCGCGCCTGTTCGAAGGGGCCCTGCCGCATTTCAATATCGGCACGTTCGAGGGGCGGAGCTGCGCGCCCGACCTGACGAAACTGATCGAACAGGCGTGTGACGTCACACAATTCACCCGCGTCACCAACGGCCGGTTCAAGGGCGGGCACATCACCCGCCATTACGGCCAGCCCGCCAAGGGCGTGCATGCCGTGCAGATGGAACTGGCCTGCCGCGGCTACATCATGGAGCCGGAAGACGATCTGGCCCCCGACAATTGGCCCCCGGCCTTCGATGCCGCTTATGCGGCCCCGATGACCAAGGCCCTGACCCGCATCCTGACGGCCTGCATCGGCTGGGCCACATCCGGAGAGAAGAAGACATGACCCGCCTGGACAATAGCCGCCGCATCAAGGCCCCGCACGGCACCGACCGCACCGCCAAAAGCTGGCTGACAGAGGCGGCGCTGCGCATGCTGATGAACAACCTGGACCCGGACGTGGCCGAACGTCCGGAGGAACTGGTGGTCTATGGCGGCATTGGCCGGGCGGCGCGCGACTGGGCCAGCTTTGACAAGATCGTGGAGACGCTGCGGCGGCTGGAGGATGACCAGACCCTGCTGGTGCAGTCGGGCAAGCCGGTCGGCGTGTTCCGCACCCATGCCGACGCCCCGCGCGTGCTGATCGCCAATTCCAACCTGGTGCCGCACTGGGCCACCTGGGACAAGTTCCACGAGCTGGATGCCAAGGGCCTGATGATGTACGGCCAGATGACGGCCGGCAGCTGGATCTATATCGGCACCCAGGGCATCGTCCAGGGGACGTACGAGACCTTTGTGGAGGTCGGCCGCCGGCATTATGGCGGCAGCCTGGCCGGCCGCTGGATCCTGACCGGCGGTCTGGGCGGCATGGGCGGGGCGCAGCCCCTGGCCGCCGTGATGGCCGGCGCATCGTGCCTGGCCGTGGAATGCCAGCCGTCGCGCATCGATATGCGCCTGCGCACGGGTTATCTGGACCGCGCCACCGACAGCCTGGATGAAGCGCTCGCCATCATCGCGGAAAGCGGTGCTGCGAAGAAGCCCGTCTCCGTCGGCCTGCTGGGCAACGCGGCGGAAGTCTTCCCCGAACTGGTCCGCCGCGGCGTGCGGCCCGATGCCGTCACCGACCAGACATCGGCCCATGACCCGATCAACGGCTATCTGCCGGCCGGATGGACGCTGGACCAATGGTTCAAGGCGCGCGAGGAAGACCCCAAGCGCGTGGAAAAGGCCGCCCGCGCCGGCATGGCGGTACAGGTGCGTGCCATGCTGGATTTCTGGAATGCCGGCGTGCCCACGCTGGATTACGGCAACAATATCCGGCAGATGGCGCTGGAGGAGGGGGTGACCGACGCCTTCGCCTTCCCCGGTTTCGTGCCCGCCTATATCCGCCCGCTGTTCTGCCGCGGCATCGGTCCCTTCCGCTGGGCGGCCCTGTCGGGCGATCCCGACGATATCTACAAGACCGATGCCAAGGTGAAGGAACTGCTGCCCGACAATGTCCATCTGCATAACTGGCTGGACATGGCGCGGGAAAAGATCAAGTTCCAGGGCCTGCCCGCCCGCATCTGCTGGGTCGGCCTGGGCGACCGCCACCGGCTGGCGCTGGCCTTCAATGAGATGGTGGCCAAGGGCGAGCTGAAGGCCCCCGTGGTCATCGGCCGCGACCATCTGGATTCAGGTTCCGTCGCCTCGCCCAACCGGGAGACAGAGGCGATGCTGGATGGGTCGGACGCCGTGTCCGACTGGCCGCTGCTGAACGCGCTGCTGAACACGGCGTCGGGCGCGACCTGGGTGTCGCTGCACCATGGCGGCGGCGTGGGCATGGGCTTTTCCCAGCATAGCGGCGTCGTCATCGTCGCCGACGGCACGGAGGCGGCGGCCCGCCGCCTGGAACGCGTGCTGTGGAACGACCCCGCCACCGGCGTCATGCGCCATGCCGATGCCGGCTACGACATCGCGCGCGACTGCGCCCGGGAAAAGGGGTTGGACCTGCCAGGCATCCTGTGACCTGGAGGGCCCGGTGATCGGCAGCGGTCGCCGGGCCCCGGCCGTCGGCTCTACGCCCCCCGTGCCCGGCGGTTCAGCAGGGTCAGGGTGACGGTGATGGCGGCCATGGGCACCAGGGCCATGTAAAAGGCCGTCTGCCCGCCCAGCCGGTCGAACAAAAGCCCTGTCACGAACGACCCGAAGGTGCCGCCCAGGGCAGAGAAGACCACGATCAGTCCCGTCATGGAGGCGTGGTCATGCTTGGGCAGGGCCGACAGGATGACGGAATTGATGATGGGATAGATCGGCGCCATGAACAGGCCGATCAGGGGCAGCATGAAGGCAGCGGCCGGGGCGGCGAACCAGTCGGCCTCCGCCATGGGTTGCACGCCCGAGGCCAGCGGCAGGGTCAGCAGCACCAGGCCCGCCATGGCGCCCAGGCAGATCGCCAGGAACGGGAACCAGGCCATGCGCGCCAGCACCAGACCGGCCCCCAGCCGGCCCAGCGCGATGCAGGCGGCAAAGATGCTGGTGGCCTGGATCGACATGGCGGGCGGCAGGTGCAGCACTTCGGCATTGAAGGTGGGCAGCCAGGTGCCGATGGCCTGTTCGATCAGCACATAGAGAAAGGCCGAGGCCAGGAAGACCACGGCCAGCGGCGTCGCGGCCAGCCCCGCCATCTGGCGGATGCCGGGTTTGGCGTCGGGCGCCCGGGCCGCCGTCTCGTCCAGCGGGGTCACGGCCCAGAGTGCTGCGGCGGCCAGCGCGATGGCCGACAGGGCCCAATAGACATGCAGCCAGGCCGGATCGGCCGGGTTGTCCGGGGCGACGAACAGGCTGAACAGCCAGTAGCTGCCCAGCACGCCGATCATGAACACGCCTTCGATCAGGTTGGTCAGGCTGGCGTGGCCCTTGTTGTCGCGCGTCAGCAGCCCGATGGAGGAATATGCTGCCACCTTCACATGGGCAAAGCCCACGCCGATGCAGAAGAACATCAGCTTCATGGCCCAGAAGGCGGACAGGAACGGCATGGCAAAGGCCGCCCCCCCTTCCAGCAGCAGGGCCGCGATCATGGCCCGGCGATAGCCGATGCGGGGCAGGAAGCTGGCGACCAGAAAGCTGGTGACGGCGATGGGCAGGTCCTTGTAGGCCTCCAGCCGCCCCGCCTCCAGCTTGGTCACGCCAAAGCTCTGGATCGATTGCAGGATGACCGTGCCCACCGAATTCAGCAGCATGGCGAAGACCACATAGGTCAGCCCCACCGCGACAATCGCCCGTCCGTTCCGCATCGCTGGCCTTTCCTTCCTGTTGTTGTTGTTTGGGGGTGACGGCTGTCGGGTAGGCTAACTTAGTCAATTGCACCTTCCCTGCCTCCCCCGCGAAAGCGGGGGTCCAGGGACCAAGGGCACCGACATGTGGTTCTTGTTGGCCCCTGGATCCCCGCTTTCGCGGGGAAGGCACCTCATTCCAAGGGACTAACTTAGCGCCTGTGGGCCCCGCGTCATGGTTGATGATGGGGATTGTCATTGCCCATTTCCTCTACCCCGCAACCCCGCTCACGGCCCCGGCGGCGTCAGGCCCAGATAGACCGTGCTCCACAATTGCGCGGCGTTGGCTTCCACCTCCACCACGCCGCCCTGGCCCAGGGGGCGGAACTGGTACTGGCCGTCGGTGAAGCGCCAGGACCAGAGTTCGGAGCTGCGCGATTCCGGGCCCACGGCCTGGATCAGTTTCCACAGGTTGCGGCGCGCCCTTTCCAGCCGCGCCCGCGTGGCGGCGGGCAGGTCGCGGCGGGTCAACTGCCGGTCCAGCCCGGCCGCCAGCATCGCCTGCTGCCAGGACCAGATGACGGCGCCGTGATAGGCGCCCTTGCCGAACCGATCGCGGATGGGTTTGTCGGCAAAGGCGGCGTTCGCCACAACGATGCCGACATCCGTGACCAGGCCGGCGGGGAAACGCTTAAAACTGGCGTCCAGCATGCGGTTGAGATCCGCCGCCGGCGGGTCCAGGAACAGCAGGGCGAAGCCGATATCGCTGTGCATGACGGGGATGGGGTGGCCCTGACCATCCAGCGACAGGGCGTCGAAATGCAGCGGCCCGGCGGGCAGGGTGGGGCTGTCCACGCCCATCTCTCCGGCAAAGCGGCGGATGGCGGCGGCGGCCGGGGTGGCCGGGACGGTAACCCCGAACAGGGCCGGCGCCCGGTCTCGCCAGACCCGCGCCATGTCCGCCGCGCGGTCCAGCCCGCCCGTGCCATAGGGGGCCAGCAGGCCGGAGCGGTAGAGCCGGTCCGCGGCGGTGAGTGCGGCCGGCACCAGCACGGCATTGACCGAATAGGCATAGCGACCGTCGGCCAACCCATCCTCGCTGTCGCGCCAGTCGCCGACACGGAACCCGTCGCGCAAGGGCACCAGATGGGCCGGCACGGGATCGCGGGCGAAGGCGGCGGCGCGGTCCAGCACGAAGCCCAGGTTGCGGACCAGCAGCGCGCCATAGGCGGTGCCGTCCGGCGTGCGCCGCATCAGGAATTCCTGCGCCGCCGGCGCGCCCAGATCAGGCGACAGCAGGTACGCGGCCAGGACCGGCGCCAGCATGAAATCATCATCGACCATCTTATAGTCGAGGATGGGGGCGGCGCTGTCCGTCTTGTCTTCTGCCCGGTGGCGCAGGACGGCGAATTCGCCGATATCCTCCTCATGCGCCACCTCCCCGGCCTTGTTCAGCCGTTCCAGCACGGCGCCCAGCCCGGCCTCCAGCGCTGCCGGCTTCAGCACGGGCAGCAGCAGGCGCAGCGACATCAGCGTGTCGCGGCCGAAATAGGTGTTGAAGGTCCAGGACCCGGCCATCAGCTTTTCGCGATAGGACAAGAATTCCAGCACGTTGCGCGCGGTGGCATCGGGCTGGGCATTGTCCTTCAGCAGGTCGGTGGCGCGGATGGGTGTCAGCGGGGCCTCACCGCCCGCCGCATCAAGGCGCAGGCGCAGGGGGCCGCCATCCCGGCTGGCGAGCGTCACGGTGCCGTCGGGGTTGACGCTGGCCGTGCCGTTGAGCGGGGTCAGGGTCAGGGCGAAGCCGGGGGCGCCGTCCAGCCGGTCGCGTTGCCAGCGCAGGCCGGCGCCGTCCGGTACGGGCAGGGTATCGACCAGGGGCTCGCGCTTTCCCGTCAGGGCGAAATCGCGCAGGACGCGGATATTGGACAGGATGGTGGTGGTGATGGTGAAGCGGGGCGCGCCGATCTCCACCAATCCGGAGACACCGTAAAGCGGGCGGCCCCGGCCGTCGCGGATTTCCAGCGGGGCCAGGGGTTCGACCAGATGCAGGGGCACGGCCTTGCCCACTTCGTCCGACCACAGGCCGATGCCGCTGTTGCCGGCCGGCAGGGCGATGATGATGCGCCCGCCGCCCAGCACCAGATGCGCGGAAACCGGACCATCGCGGAAGAACTGGTTCTCCAGATGCCCAACGGGCAGGGCGAAGCGCAACGGGTCCTCCGCCCGCACGGGCCCGGCGGCGAGCAGGGCCAGCAGCGGCAGGGCAAGACCCAGGCGGGAAAGGCGGGGCATGGGGGCTCCTTTGGGGGCGTCAACCCCGTTGCCGTGTCGGGGCAAGGTCAATTTATTGCACTATCTTGCTTTCCCCGCGAAAGCGGGGATCCAGGGGCCCCAAGGAACAGCCGTTGGTGCCCTGGGCCCCTGGACCCCCGCTCATCAAGGGGGAGGCAGCAATAATGAGACGGGGGAAGGTCGCGCCTTCCCCCAGACCTCAGAACTTCGTCGACACCGACATCTTCACTTCGCGCCCGAAGATGGGGCGGCCCATGAAGACGCCGCTGTCGGTGGCGCCACCGATGATGCGGGCATTGCCCTCCGTCAGGCCCAGCTCGTCCGTCAGGTTGGTGCCCGACAGCATCACCGTCACGTCATCGCCGATATCGGCGGAGATGCCGGCATCGATGGTGTTGTAGCTGGGCAGGCGCTGGGCGTTCTCCACATCGGCCCACCGCTTGCCAACATAGTTGTAGCTGGCGAACACACGCAGCTTGCCCCAATCCAGCGGCACGTCATAGGCGGGGGAGAAGCTGAACTGGAATTTCGGCTGACGCTGCACCTGATTGCCGGTATTGGCGCCGAAATCCTTGAACTTGCCCTTCTGGTAATTGCCGCGGAGCGCCAGGGTCAGGTTTTCCACCGGGCTGGCCTGCAATTCGAATTCGATACCATAGGCCTTGGACCCGGCGATGCGGGTGATCTGGGTCTGGCTGCCGTCGGGATTGATGATGAATTGCTGGAAGGGCAGGCCGTCGAAGGTGTTGTGGAAGAAGGTGACATAGGCGGCATAGTCGCGGGTGCGTGTCTTCAGACCAATTTCCTGCTGGTCGATCTGCTGCACCTGATCCTGGCCGTCGCGCAGATTGTCGAATTGCGGGAACTTGAAGCCGCTGTTCAGGCGGCCGAACACCGACAGGTCGGTGGTCAGGTAATAGTTCACGCCCGCCGTCCAGGAGGTTTCCGTCTTGGCGTAATCCAGCGTGCGGAAGCTGCCATTCAGGACCGAGGTCGCGTTGTTGGACAAGGTCAGCGGATTGCCGTCCAGATCCACCGTGGAGACATTCTCCAAGGTGGCATCCACCTTCTGCTTTTCGACGCGGCCGCCAATATCGATGCGCAGATCATCGGTGATGGCCCATTCGTCGGCAATGAAGCCGGCGATGTTCTGGCCGTTATAGCTGGCGTTCACGTCGAAGAAGGAGGTGCCGACAAAGCCGTTGCGCGTCACCTTGGCCCCATTGTTCAGGACCAGATTGATCAGTTTGGCATTGGGCGTGGCCGTCATCAGCACATTGTTGCCCAGGTACCAGACATCCTTGGACGAATAATCGGCGAAATAGGCGCCGATGGTGATGGTGTTGCCGTCAAAGATTTCGCGCGAGAAGCGGACATCGTCGGTGAAGCTTTCCAGATCTTTGTCCACCGACCACAGGCCGGCCGTGATCACCTGCATGTTCATGTCGGTGATGGCGGCCCCGCCATTGGCGAAGCTGGCGGACCCGGCCGTGGCGGCCTTGCCGGCAGCGGCGACGACGGCGGCGTTGCTGTTGGCGGACGAGATGCTGCTGGAAATGAAGCTGCCGAGTGTCTGCGGGTTGGCGCCCGTGAACAGGCCGCGCGTGTCGGCCTGACCCTTCAGATAGTTCAGCTTGTTGGACAGGGTCCAGTCGCCGAAGGTCAGGTCCAGCGTATTGCCGACCACGGCCGTCTTCACGCCGCGCCCATCGGCGAAATCGCGCCGGATGGTGCCGGGCGTGGCGCCGGGGGTGACCTCCAGCACGACATTGCGCAGCTCGTTGCCCAGGAAGGTGCCCGTGCCGGCGTCAAAGCCGGGGAATTCCTTGATGGTCTTGCCGTTGTTGGACGAGAGCAGCGGGATGGCCGTGTAGAAGGCGTTCTTGTCGTTGGTATAGCGGCCGTAGAAAGTGACCTCGCCATTTTCCAGCACCTTGGTCACATTGCCGCTGACCTGCCCGCCGCGATCGGCCGGGAATTCGGTGTCACGGATGCCGTCGGAGGTGCGGTAGAAGCCGCCGACGGAGAACAGCAGATCCTTGTCCAGCTTGCCCTGGTAATAGGTGTCGACGCGGTACAGCCCCTCATCCCCCACGGTCAGCTTCATGCTGCCTTCGGGGTCTTCCTTGCCCTTGCGCTGGATGAAGTTGATGGTGGCGCCGGGCTGGCCGTTGGAGAAGATGGGCGAGGGGCCGCCGCGCAGCACCTCCACCCGCTCCACCGTGTCATCCAGGCGGAACAGGGTGCTGTTTTCCAGGAAGGAAAGGGTGGGCGGCGGGAACAGGGGGGACCCGTCCAGCTGTACCGTGATGAAGGGCGCATCGCCGCCGCCGGGGAACCCGCGCACATCGATATTGGCGCCCGACGTGCCGCTGGAGCTTTCCACCCAGACGCCGGGGACGATCTTCAGCAGGTCGGCGGTGCTGGCGGGCTGCTGTTCCTCGATCTGCTGGGCCGTGGCCGTGGTGATGGAGAAGCTGGCATCCAGCTTCTTCATGCCGTCGGACCGGGCCACACCCGTCACGATGATTTCCTCCAGCAGCTCTCCACCGCTGGCGCCGGCGCCGGTGTCCTGGGCCTGGGCAAGGGCGGGCAGCAGCAAGGCGGCAAGGGCCGCACCGGTCAGCAGCTTCATCTGGAACATGGCTTTCATAGGGACCTCCCGTATGAGCATCGCCTTGGATGCTTCTTGTTGATGGGGCACGGATGGGTTGCCGGCCACCGCTTTTTGGGCAGCGATGGTCCGGGTCAGGGGCGGCGGATGAAGTTTTCCAGCCGGAAATCGCGGATATGGCCGATCACGGCGTCCGCACGGGTCAGGATGGCGGGATCGCCGATGCCAAGGGCCGGCATGCCGGCATCCTTGATGGCGTCGATCCCCGCCATGCTGTCTTCCACTCCCAGGCAGGCCGCGGGGGGGACGCCAAGGGCGGCCGCCACCGACAGGAAGATGTCGGGGGCGGGCTTGGGATTGGGAATGGCACCGGCATCGGCGACATGGTCGAACAGGTCGGCAATGCCCAGCCGTTCCAGCAGGAAGGGCGCGTTGCGGCTGGCCGACGCCAGGCCCAGCTTCAGCCCGGCGGCGCGGGCCGTGACCAGCAGGTCGCGCACCCCATCGAACAGGTCGGCCGGCGTGAAGCGGGCGATCAGGTCCTGGTAATAGCCATTCTTGCGGGTCGCGGCCGCCAGCTTCTCCGCGTCGGTCAGGACCTTGCCGGAACCGGCCAGGATGCGCTCCAGGCTGCCCATGCGGTCGATGCCCTTCAGCGCTTCGTTACGGTGCCGGTCGAAGGGCACGCCCAGTTCATCGGCCAGACGCTGCCAGGCCTGGTAATGGCCTTCCGCCGTGTTGGTCAGCACCCCGTCCAGATCGAAGATCAGGGCCTGGGCGGCGACGGGAAAGGGGCTGTGCGCCAGGGTGACGGGCGTGCCGGCCGCGAGCGTGACAGGGCGGCCCTGGTGATGGATGGTCAGGTCGGGGCCGGACAGCAAATGATAGGTGGTGCCGGCCGCATCCACGGCCACCCGCAACCGCCGGCCCTGCCAGCGGATGCCGAAGCTGTAGCCGGTCCAGCCCGGCGGCAGGGTGGGGGCGAAGCGGGCCACCCCGCCCTGCCAGCGCAGGCCACCGAAGCCCCAGGCAATGCCCAGCCAGCTTCCGGCCATGGCGGCCATATGCACGCCATGGCTGGCATTGCCATGCAGGTCATCCAGGTCGATGCGGGCCGTTTCGGTAAAGTAACGAATGGCCTTTTCCGTATCGCCCAGCTCGGCGGCCAGGATGGCGTGGGTGCTGGGCGACAGGGTGCTGTCGTGGACTGTTACGGATTCGTAATAATCAAGATTGCGCTGTTTCAGGCCGCGGTCGAAGCGGTCGCCAGTCAGCAGCATGGCCAGCACCACATCCGCCTGCTTGCACACCTGATGGCGGTAGATGGCCAGCGGATGGTAATGCAGCAGCAACGGGTATTTGTCGGCCGGCGTGTCGGCGAAGGGCCAGACGGGCTTGGACAGGAAATCATCATCCTGCGGGCTGATGCCCAGATCGGGGTCGGTGGGCAGGTACATGGCATCCGCCGCGCGGCGCCACAAAGCCACCTCCGCGTCGGTCAACCCGATGCGGGTGGACAGCGCCGACAGGGTGTCAGGCGCGGCCACCTTCATGCGGTCGTACAGGCCGGCGGCATGGGCCAGATGGGCGGCCGCCATGCTGTTGGTATAGAAATTATTGTTCACCAGGGCCGTGTATTCGTCCGGCCCCGTCACCTCGTGAATGGTGAAGGCGCCGCCCTTGCGGGGGTTGAAATGCCCGACCTGCGGCCAGATCCGGGCCGTTTCGAACAGCATTTCGGCGGCATGGTCGTAAAGGAAGCCGCTGTCGCCCGTCGCTTCCTCGTAAAGGCGGGCGGCGAAGGCGATGTCGGCATTGATATGGTACTGGGCCGAACCGCTGGGATAATGGGCCGAACATTCATCGCCGGCGATGGTACGCCAGGGGAACAGGGCGCCGGCAGCATGGCCCATGCCGCGCGCATGGGCGCGCGCCCGGTCCAGCCGGCCGATGCGGTATTCCAGCATGCGCCGCGCCAGTTCCGGCGCGGTGAAGGCCAGCACGGGCAGGATGAAGGTTTCCGTGTCCCAGAAATAATGGCCTTCATAGCCTTCGCCGGTCAGGCCCTTGGCGGCGATGCTGGTCGCCCCGTCGCGGCCCGTGGATTGGTACAGGTGGAACAGGTTGAAGCGGATGGCTTGTTGCAGGCCCGCATCGCCATCGATGGTGACATCGGCATCGGCCCAGAACCGGGCCAGATCGGCCGCCTGCTCGGCGGTGATGGCATCCCAGCCGGCGGTGCTGGCGGCGGCCAGGGTGGCACCGGCTTCGGCCAGCAGGCGATCTTCCACCCCCTCGTCATCCCGGTCGGCCCAGGCATAGGCAGCGAACTTCACCAGGGTGACGCTGGCGCCCGGCACCAGATCGGCATGGAAGGGCTGAACCAGACTGTCCAGCGTCAGGAAGGGCGCGTCGCCCGTCAGGCCCGGTCCGGTCCGATGGTCCTGGCGCAGCAGCGCCGTGCGGCGGCTATGGCGTGCCGTCTGCAGCACGGCCAGGGGGGCGCCGTCGCGGCTGACCGGGTGGCTGTCCACCCCGCCGCTGCCCAGCGCCACGCCGATGCGCGGATCATCGCCCTGACCTTCCGCCCGCCGGCCCCAGCGCAGGTCGGACAGCAGCGTGGCGGGGCCCGTATAGTCGATGGAATGCAGGGTCAGGCGCAGGGCCAGCAGGCCCGGCCGCTTGAAGCTGACCAGCCGTTCCGTCCGCAGTTCCACCTGTCCGCCCTTGCCGGTGCGGAAAGGCAGGGAGGTGCGGAAAATGCCCGTCGCCAGGTCCAACTCGCGCCGGAGCGTGGCGGGGTCGCTTGTGATGTCCAGCGTTTCCCCGTCCAGCACCACGCGCACATGCTTGCCATCGGCGACGGGCAGGCGGGTGTCGGTCGACAGGGCGAAACCGGTGAATTTCTCGTGATAATGGATCGGCGCCTGTTCGAAGAAGCCGGCCAGGAAGGCGCCGTCGCTGCTGCTGTCCACGCCGTCGATGCCGCCGCGCACGCCCAGTGCCCCGTTGGCCAGCGCAAACAGGCTTTCGTCACGGGCCGCATTTGCCGGATCGAAACCCGCCACGCGGATGGTCCAGCCATCCCCGGCATCGGCACGTAGCTCCCCTGCGCGGACGTGAGATCCCCTCTCGGCCACGGTATCCCTCCCGGATAAACGCTTGATCCCCGCCATGCCGGCGGTGGTTGGTCCTTAAGCTAACAAAAATGATATCGATGTCAAGATATCGATATCATTTTTCTGGCGACGCCGCTGCCATGGCTGCCGTCAATGGGGGTTATCTGTTGCTAACCCCTTGGAAAGTCGCGGCCAGCGTGCGATTGTCTGGTGGGATATAATTTCGGTTCACGGTTCATTACGCGATGCACAAGCCCGTCAGTGATCAGTCCAGCGTGCCCGACGCGAAGTCCGCCGCCGCTGCGCCGGGCCGGCTGACCATGGCCGATCTGGCCGAACTGGCGCAGGTGTCGAAGATCACCGTTTCGCGTGCCTTGCGGGACAGTCCGACCGTAAAAGCCGATACGCGCGCCCGCATCCAGGCGCTGGCCAAGGAGCATGGCTATAAGCTGAATCTGTCGGCGCGCAGCCTGCGGCTGCAACGATCCAACACAGTGGCCGTGGTGGTGGAGATGAAGCCCAGCGCCGACCGCCCCCTGTCCGAACCGTTCCCCATGGCGCTGATGGGCGGCATCTGCCAGGAACTGACCAGCATCGGCTATGCCGTGGTGCTGACCACCCGCGACGGGGTGGAAGCACCGGCCGTGCAGACGGCTGACGGCATCATCCTGCTGGGCCAGGGCAGCCATGACGAGGCGGCGGCGCAACTGGCCGGCGGCGACGTTCCCCTGGTCGTCTGGGGGGCGGAGGAGGATGGGCACGATTACGTGACCGTCGGGTCCGACAACCGCCAGGGTGGCGTGCTGGCGGCCGAACGGCTCCTGTCCATCGGCCGGCGCCGGGCCCTGTTCCTGGGCGACACCAGCCACGCCGAAATCCAGCAGCGCCATGATGGGTTCCGCCAGACGCTGGAAGCAGGCGGCGGTACCCTGGTGGGCGCCGTGGCCTGCCCCTTCACCATCCAGGCCGGGGCGGCGGCCATTGCCGGCTGGCTGGATGGCGGCGGCGCCGCCTTCGACGCCCTGTTCGCGGCCAGCGACCTGCAGGCCATCGGCGCCCTGCAGGTCTTGCAGGAACGGGGCATGCCGGTGCCGGATGCCGTATCTGTGATCGGCTATGATGACACGCCGCTGGGCGCCTGTCTGACCCCGCCGCTGACATCGGTGCATCAGGATTGGCAGGCCGGCGGTGAATTGCTGGCTTCCAAGATCCTGGCCTTGATCAACGGGCAGGACGCCCAGTCGGTCAGCCTGCCCGCCCGTCTGGTCGTGCGCGGAACTTAGTTTTTGTTCCCACAGGCGCCGGGCTGCGGCCAAATGTCATCTGACCCTTCGTATAAACTAACCCTTCGCATAAATTGGATATGCCTTCCGTGACGGTTAGGTTGGTCGTGGCTGTCAGGCATGTCGCCGGACATGTCGCCGCCTCGCCAGAAGAAGCCGTTCATGCAGACAGTCCGCCGATTCGCCCCTGTCGCCCGCCCTTCCGCCACCCGCCGGGTGCTGGTGGTGGACGACAATGAGATCAACCGCGCCATCGCGCGGGTGTTCCTGGAGGCGGAGGGCTTCCAGGTCCTGGAAGCGGAGAGTGGCCTGTCGGGCGCCCATCTGCAGGCGCAGGACCCCTGCGACATCGTCCTGATGGACATTGTCATGCCCGAGGTGGACGGGATCGCGACCGCCGGCATGATCCGTGCGGCGGAGGCCGCGTCCGGTCGCCCCCGCGTGCCGATTCTGGCGCTGACGGCCAGTGCTGCGACGGGTCTGCTGGACCGTTATGCCGATGTGGGCATGGATGCCTATCTGCCGCGCCCGTTCCAGCGGTCGGACCTGTTGCGGCTGGTCACCTACTGGTCGGCACCGCCATCGGGCAAGGTGGCCGATATGCCGGTCCTGAATGAACATATCCTGGCCGAACTCTCGGCGGCGCTGCCGGCGGACACGTTCCGCGCCCTGGTCGGGGATTTTGTGCGGTTCGGGCTTGAACAGGCGGCCAATCTGGAGAAGGCGGCCGGCGAGGGCCGGTACGAGGAGAGCCTGACCATGATCCATGACCTGGTGGGGACGGCCGGCAATATCGGCCTGCAGGCCCTGTCGGCGCAGGCCCGGGCGCTGCTGCGCCGTCTGCGGGCCGGCGGTGACGAGGTGCAGGGCGCCCTGGCGGAGGCACAGGCGCTGGCCCGTGCCGCCCAACAGGGATGGCATCTGGTTTGCAAGCGCTTTATTGACCGCCCGGAGGTCCGGGCGGCATCATAAGTTCGTTGCCGCCCGGAGTCCGTCCCCATGCCATCGCTGATCAAAGCCATCGACGCCGCACTTACCCAGGCGACCCCCTATGCCGACGAGTTGGAGCTGTTCCGCGATGTGCTGAATGCCGCCGGCCTGATCTGGGCGGGGGAGCGGACCACGGGGGGCAAGACGGACGTCGCCATGATGATCGATGACGTCCGCGACAGCTGGTCGGATTACCGCACCGTGGTGCAGAAGGATCTGGGCACCATGTTCCGGACCTTGAAATCGGGCGACATCCTGAGCTTTGTCTGGAAGGTGGGGGAAGAGACGCAGTCCCATACCGTCATCGTCTATTCCGTCGACAAGGCTGCCGGCATCATCACGGCCCTGGACAATGGCGGTGAAAGCGGCGCGCCGCGGCTTTTCGAATTGCCGACGGTCGATATTATCGGTTCCGTCCAGGTCCAGTCCTTCAACAACAGCGCCTCCGAGCGGCTGTATGGCGATCTGAAGGGCCGGATGGAGAATTACATCGATGGCGGGGACGGCAACGACACGATTGATGGCGGCCTGAGCAACGATACGCTGCTGGGTGGATCGGGCAATGACAGCCTGATCGGCGGCTATGGCGACGACAGCCTGGTCGGCGGTTTCGGCAACGACACCCTGATCGCCACGGCCGGCAATGATGTGCTGGTCGGCGGAACGGGGCTGGACCGGCTGGTGGGCGGCAGCGGCAAGGACCGGTTCGTGTTCGAGAAGGTCGCCGACACACGGCTGTCCACCGCCCTGACCTTCAATAGCATGGACATACTGGTTTCTGCCAATTTCGGCGGCGACGGCACGGCCACGGCCGATACGATCGAACTGCCCTTCACCGTCAACAGCGTCGTCGCCAAGGGCGTGACCAAGGCGGAGGGCATTTCCTTCTATGCCGCCATGAACTTCCTGTTCTCCAAAGGCCAAGCCCTTTATGAGACGCAGAAAGCCGGCCTGTTCAGCTATCAGGGCGAGGTCTATCTGCTCGTTTCCGGCCCCGCGCGCAGCAACAATCTGGGCGCCGATGATTTCATCATCCGGCTGCAAGGAATGTCAGGCCTGCTGGACAGCGGGGATTTTGGCTATTCCTATGTCGAAACGGACCAGGTGACGGGCCGGCGGGTGGTCAAGACCACCACCACGGTCTTCGACATGCAGACCGGCCAGGACGATATGCAGTTCCTGGGCACCACCAATTTCCGCGGCACGGGCAACGCGCTGGACAATTCCATCACCGGCGGGGCCGGCAACGACACGCTGGATGGCGGCGTCGGCGATGACAGTCTGGTCGGCGGGCTTGGCAACGACACCTATGTCATCGACAGCGACAAGGACGTCATCACCGAAAATGCGGGCGAGGGGACCGACAGCGTCAAGACCAGCCTGACCACCTATGTCCTGGCCGATGATCTGGAAAACCTGGAATTCACCACCACCAGCGCGTCCAGCGGCACGGGCAACACCGCCAACAATTCCATCACCGGCGGCACGGGTGACGATACGCTGACGGGACTGGCGGGCAATGACACGCTGGATGGCGGCCTGGGTGCTGACAGTCTGGTGGGTGGGGTCGGCAACGACACCTATATCGTGGACAATGCCAGCGACACGATCGTGGAGGTGGCCGGGGAAGGGACCGATACGGTCAAATCCAAACTGGGCGCCTTCACGCTGGCCAACAACCTGGAAAACCTTACCTTTGTCGGTGTCGGCGATTTCGCGGGCACGGGCAACGCCGTCGATAACTCCATCACGGGCGGGTCAGGCAACGACACACTGGACGGTGCGGCCGGCAATGACACGCTGGATGGCGGGGTTGGTGTCGACAGCCTGATCGGCGGGGCCGGGAACGACACCTATATCATCGCGCAGGGCGCCGACATCATCGTCGAGGCGGCGGGAGAGGGCACCGACACCGTCACCACGACCCTGGCGGCCTATACCCTGTCCAGCAATGTGGAAAATTTGACCTACACGGGCACGGCAGTTTTTGCCGGGACAGGCAGTGCTGACGACAATGCCATCACCGGTGCGGCCGGGGCGGACACGCTGAGCGGTCTGGACGGCAATGACACGCTGGATGGCGGGGCCGGCATTGACAGCCTGGTCGGCGGGCTGGGCAACGATGTCTATATCGTGGACAGCGCGTCGGACAAGGTGGTGGAACTGACGGGGGAGGGGACCGATACGGTCCGCACAGAACTGGCCAGCCTGACCCTGTCTGCCAATGTGGAAAACCTGACCTATACGGGAACAGCCGCCATCGCCGGTACCGGCAATGCGCTGGCCAATTCCATCACCGGCGGAACCGGCGCCGACACGCTGGATGGCGGGGCCGGTGCGGATACCCTGGTGGGCGGAACCGGCGACGACACCTATGTCGTCGATGATGCCGGCGACACGGTGACGGAATTGACCGGCGAAGGCACCGACACCGTCAGTACCTCGTTGGCAACCTTCACGCTGGGCGCCAATGTGGAAAACCTGACCCTTACCGCGACGGCCGGGGCGGCCGGTACCGGCAATGCCGATGCCAATGTCCTGACGGGCGGGGCCGGGGCCGATACGCTGGACGGTGCCGCCGGGGCGGACACGCTGACGGGCGGGGCCGGGGCCGACAATTTCACCGTCGCGGCAACCACCGACAGTGCCCTGGCCGCCCCCGACCAGATCACGGATTTCAGTGCCGCGGAGGGTGACAAGGTCGTCCTGACCGGTATTGATGCCAACACGGCCACGGCCGCCGACGATGCCTTCACCTTTGTCGGCAATGCGGCCTTCACCAATGTCGCCGGCGAACTGCGCTGGGAAGTGGTGGGGACCGCCATCCGCGTCCTGGGCGATGTCGATGGTGATGGTTCGGCCGATTTCGCCGTGCTGCTGGCCGCCACTGCCAGCATCACGGCGGCCGATTTCGTGCTTTGACGGCCGGGTCTCATGCCATCGGTCATAATTCATGACCGATGGTATGGCGGCGACTGCCGGAGCACCGCTCAGTCGCCGGCCTGCCGGGCGTGGCTTTCATGCCCGGGCAGGTCGGCGAATTCCACCCGGTTGCGGCCATTGCGCTTGGCCCGGTAAAGGGCATTGTCGGCCGCCTTCAGCAGGGTTGGCCAGTCTTGCCCGTGCGGTCCGAACCAGGCGACGCCGAAGCTGGCGGCCACCTGCACCGACCCGTTGGGCCCGGGTATGTCCAGGTTGGCGACGGCATGGCGCAGGCGTTCCAGGATGGGCGCCGCGGCCCCGCCATCCAGGCCTGTCAGCACCAGACAGAATTCCTCGCCCCCCAGCCGCGCCACGGCATCGCCGGGACGCAGCATCTGCCCGGCCAGTTGCACCACCCCGATCAGCGTGGCATCGCCAATGGCATGACCGTGGGTGTCGTTCAGATGCTTGAAATGGTCCAGGTCGAAGGTGGCGACCACCAGCCCGTGCCCTTCCCGCGCGGCGCGTGACGTTTCCTGTTCCAGATGAGTCTGCAGGGCACGGCGGTTCATGGCGCCGGTCAACGGGTCCGTCGCGGCCTGGCGAATCAGGCTTTCCTGCAGGCGGCCCACGATCATCCAGGCCAGGCCCAGGGCGTGGCAGGTCAGTACCAGCGTGGCGATGGCGATGGCCGGTCCCATGGTCCAGCCGGTCGCGTCATCGTCGAAACCCGTCATCGCCACATAGATCAGGCGCAGGACGCAGATCAGCGCCCATAACAGGTAAAGGCTGGCCACCGTGCGATAGGCCGTGCGTGCCTGCCCCCGTCCATGGCGCAGAAGCAGCCAGGCCGAAACCGCCGCCGGCCCCAGCTGGGCCCCCAGCATCAGCACCCGGAAGAAGCCCATCTTCACCTGGGCCGTCAGCAGGATGCCCATGGCGAGACAGACCAGGGCAAAAAACAGCGCGGCCCAGCCACCGATCCGCCCTTCCAGTTCCAGGAAGCGGTGATGGCCCAGCATGCCCAGTATGCCGCCAGCGAAGACGCACAGAAAGCCGACAACGCCAAGATAGGGGTTCGGCAGCGATATGACGCCGTACAGCCACAGGAAACCGATGGAACTGGCCGCCTGGCCCAGCAGCCAGTAGCCCAGCCCCCGCAGGTCGCGGTTGGCATGCCGGATGAAGCCCAGCATGACGGCCGTCACGCCCGTGATGATGGCGTTGGACAGGAAGCTGGTGGTCAGGTCGAGAGCGGGCAACATCGTAAGCGGTTCGCCGGGCTGACTTCTGGTCGCCTTCCCTTTGAAGGCGCCTCACCATGATTACACGGGTATTCTTGGCGCGTTAAGCGCGTCCGCTTCATCCAAAAGGTAGGGGTGGGGGCTAAAGGGTGCGTTCGATGCGACTGACATAGGTGTGGATCAACTGCCGGATCAGGGTCGGGGCCGCACGCATCAGCTCCTCGAACCGCTGGCGGTGGATGACCTCGCACACGGTCAGTTCGACCGCTGTCACCCCCGCCGCGCGGTTGGCATCGCGCAGCAACGCCATTTCGCCGAAGACCGACCCCGGCCCGATGCGCCCCAGCGGCAGCATCTGGTCATCGGGCGTCTCCTTCCAGATTTCCACCAGTCCGGTCTGGATCAGATAGGCGCAATGCGCTTCGTCCCCGCGACGGAAGATGATGCGACCCGGTGCGAAAGTGTCGCGGCGCAGCAGCTTGTGGGTGCGTTCGGACACGATGGGTTCATCGGCAAAGATCGGATCGCCCTGTTCCGTGGGAATGCCGTTGACGGCCCGCAGCGTGCGCACCAGTGAATGCAGCACGTACCGCACCAAGGGCGGGCTTTGCCGCAGTTGCCGGATGAACATCTCGCGGGAGACGATGACGCAGCGCACCGGTTCCATGGTGGCGATGCAGGCGGAGCGGGGGGCGTTGTCGATAAGCCCCATCTCTCCCGCGATGTCGCCCGGCCCCAGGACCGCCAGCCGGTGTTTCGCACCGTTGACGGCGCGGAAAACCTCCACACGGCCTGCCGTGATCAGAAAGGCATCGCCGGAACGATCCCCTTCCTTGATCAGTA
Organism: Niveispirillum sp. FG148; assembly: GCF_057809655.1. NCBI lineage: Bacteria > Pseudomonadati > Pseudomonadota > Alphaproteobacteria > Rhodospirillales > Azospirillaceae > Niveispirillum > Niveispirillum sp. FG148. The sequence goes on along the minus strand of NZ_JBMDKJ010000005.1, from coordinate 226,886 downwards.
ATCGTCCCGGCGCGACATTGATCTCGTCCAATTCAGCCATCCCTGGCGCTGTGTGCGGATCGGAAGTCTGACAAGTGTCGGCTTCCCATGGAATGCGACATGCTGCATCCCGTGCTATGTCCTGTCCCTTGATAAAGGGGTCGGATTGCCGGATGCAAGCAGTCGCCATGCTGTTGCATGAAATTTCCTGCACGGGTGCCGGTAGCATGCTGTTGCGGTTTTCCAATCATTGACTGAAAGTGCCTTGTCGGGTCAGGGGCTGATCCAGGATATAGGGGCGGGTCCTTGGGCCATGGTGGATGATACTTTCTTTGTGCGGTTCTGGGGCGTCCGGGGCAGCATCGCGACCACCGGGGCCGACACCTTGCGCTATGGCGGCAACACCACCTGCCTGGAAATGCGCTGCGGCCCGCACCTGCTGATCTTCGATGCCGGCACCGGCATCCGGCTGCTGGGCGATGCGCTGGAGGCCGGCGGGGACCCGGTCACGGCCGACCTGTTCTTCACCCACACCCATATCGACCATGTGGTGGGCTTCCCCTTCTTCGGGCCCTTCCATGACAAGCGCAGCCGCATCAGCCTGTGGGAAGGCCATCTGGGCCCGCAGATGACGCTGGGCGGCGTGCTGGGCACGCTGATGGCGGCCCCGCTGTTCCCCGTGCCGCTGCGCGGGCTGGAACGGTGCATGGATTATCGCAAGTTCACGGCCGGGCAGGTGCTGGAACCGCGTCCCGGCCTGACCGTGCGCACCTGCCCGTTGAACCATCCCAACGGGGCCACGGGATACCGCGTCGATTATGCCGGACGCAGCATCTGCTTCATCACCGATACCGAGCATCCGGCCGACGGACGGGACGAGACCATTGCCGATCTGGTGCGCGGGGCGGACGTCATGATCTATGACAGCAGCTACAGCGACGCCGAATATGTGGACCATGTCGGCTGGGGCCATTCCACCTGGGAAGAGGCGCTGCGCCTGGCCGACCATGCCGGGGTCCGTATCCCCGTCATCTTCCACCATTGTCCGGAACGGACCGACGCCGACCTGGATGCCATCGCCGCCGCCGCACACGCCCGCAATCCCCGCGTCCTGGTGGCTCGGGAAGGACAGGTGATTACGCCCGATGGAGAGGAAGGCGTAGTACTTTGAATACTTATTGGTGCAAATTCTGGCCCGTTATCAATGTTCGGGAATGAAGGTCCGAGAGGTTGGACAGCTTTTCCTACATGGCAACTTTATTCGATCCCGATGGCGCGGAATGTTAATGGATAAATTGCTGGCCTGCCTGCGGTCGGGGGCTTACACCGTTTCTGGGTGTGGCGGGAAGACCTGGGGATGGCACGGCTGAAATCGGCATTACTGGGGGCGACGGCGCTGCTGCTGGCGCCCATCGCAGGGGCGCAGGACGCGCCGGTGCGGCTGCCGGGGGCGGCAGAACCTGGGCGTTCCACGGTTCCCGCCCCGCTGGAGGAGATGCGCCGCGCGCCCAAGGCTCAGCTGCAATTTTCCATCCCCGCCCAGCGCAAGGGAACGGCGGCGGCCGGTGCCGCCGACCTGCGCTTCACCCTGACGCGGATCGCCGTTGAAGGGGCGACGGTTTTTCATCCGGAAAATGATTTTGCCGCCGACATCAAGGCGTTGATCGCCCGGCCGGTGACGCTGGCCGATGTCTCTGCCCTGGCCGACCGTATCCAGGCGCGTTATCTGGCGATGGGATTGGGACTGACCCGCGTTTTCGTGCCCGCGCAGGAGATCAAGGACCAGACCATCACCATCCGCGTCATCGAGGGGCATCTGGAAAAGGTGCGCGTCGAAGGCGGGGGCCCGCGCGAACGCGCGCGGGTGGAGGCGCGGCTGGAAGATGCCCTGGCCGCCCGCCCGGCGCGCGTGGACCTGATCGAACGCGGCCTGCTGCTGGTCGATGATCTGCCGGGGGTGACGGTGACGGGCCTGATCCGACCGGGGGACAGTTTTGGGGCGGCCGAACTGCTGGTCGGCTATAGCGAAACGCCCTATGCCCTGGTGGCGGGTGTGGGCAATCGCGGATCGGAATTTGCCGGGCCCTGGTCGGCCTTTGTCGATCTGGCGGCCAATTCGCCCTTTGGCCTGGGCGAGCAGGTGGGCGTGACCCTGTCGGCCACGCCGCAGATTTCCGAGCAAAGGTCGACCAATGGCCGCTGGTTGCAGCCGCTGGCCGGCAGCGGCCTGACCCTGACCACCAATGCCAATTACAGCCGGGGCAAGCCCGGCGCCTCGCTGAAGCCCTTTGCCGTGTCGACCGAATCCTATGGCGTGGGCCAGCGCCTGTCGCTGCCCCTGATCCGGTCGCGGGCGCGCAACCTGACAGTGGAGGCCGGGTGGAACGCGCAGCGCGCCACAGTGTCCCTGCTGGCCCTGCCCTTCAGCCGCGATGACTGGCGCAGTGTCGATGCGCGCGTGACCTACAGCCAGGGGCGGTTCCTGGGTGGTGACCTGATGGCGCAGGCGGGCGTTACCCAGGGGCTGGACATTGCCGGCGCCACGGGGCGGGAGGCGACGACGGCATCCCGCCTGAAGGTCGATCCCTGGTACACCAAGATCACCGGCGAGGTGGCCTATGGGCTGCACCTGCCGGCCGAGATCGGCGCCACCCTGAGCGTGGGCGGGCAGTACACGCCCGACACGCTGGTGGCGGGGGAGGAGTTCGCGCTGGGCGGCAGCCGCTTCGGCCGGGGCTATAATGGCGGCGATCTGGCGGGGCCCAGCGGAGTCGGCGCCGGGCTGGAGCTGCGGCGCGGGTTCAATCCCGGCATTCCGCACCTGGATGGTGTGACGCTTTATGGCTTTGTCGATACCGGCCGGGTCTGGGACAGTGCCGCCGTCAGCACGCATCTGCTGTCGGCCGGCGGCGGGCTGCGGCTGGGCCTGTTCGGCAAGGCCAGCCTGTCGGCCGAACTGGCCCGCACGCTGCGGTCCCTGCCCCTGCCGGGGGCGGAAGGACAGCGCACGCGGCTGTTCGTCGATCTGACAGTCCAGTTCTAGGGAAGGGATGATGGAGACGCAGCGGCGGCAGGCAGGGACGGGGCGACACTGGGCACGGGGCTTCCGTGCCCTGACGCTGGCCAGCGTCTTCACGCTTCCGGCCGCTGCCCAGACGGCGCCGCAGGGCGGCACCGTGGTGGTGGGTGGCGCCAGCATCAGCCAGCAGGCCGGCCAGACCCTGATCAACCAGAGCACGGACCGCGCCCTGATCGACTGGCGCAGCTTCGATATCGGGGCGGGGCAGGCCGTGACGGTGGCGCAGCCGGGGGCGGGGTCGCTGCTGGTCAACCGGGTCACGGGCGGCGGCACCGGCACGCGCATCGACGGGTCGCTGATCGCCAATGGACAGGTCATCGTCATCGACAAGGCCGGCATCGTCATCGGCCGCGGTGCCCGCATCGATGCCGGTGCCTTCCTGGCCACCACTTCCGACCTGGACAATGCTGATTTCGCGGCCGGGCGCCTGGTCTTCGGCACGGCCGGGGCGCCGGGGGCGGCCATCATCAATGAAGGTACCATCCGGGTCAGCGATGCCGGCTATGCCGCCCTGGCCGCCGCCATCGTGGAAAACCGGGGGCTGGTGGAGGCGAAGCTGGGCCGCGTCGTGCTGGCGGGGGCGGAGCGGTTCACGCTGGATCTGGCGGGCGACGGACTGCTGCGGTTTGAGCTGCCGGCAGAGGTGGCGGGACGCGTGGTGAATGCGGGCACGCTGTCAGGCGCGTCGGTGCTGCTGACGGCGCGGGCCGCGCGCGACGGCATGGCCAGCGTGGTCAATGCCGGCGGTCTGATCGAGGCCATTTCCGCACGTCAGGTGGATGGCCGCATCATCATCGGCGGCGATGGGACCGACACGCTGGTCACAGGCGCCGTGACGGCGCAGGGCGGTGACGTTGACATCCTGGGCGACCGGGTGGCGCTGGAAGGTGCCCAAGTTGATGTCAGTGCCGCCGACGGCGGGGGCACGGTGCGCATCGGCGGGGATTATCAGGGCGGGGGCGACCTGACCCGCTCGCAATCCACCCGCATCGATGCCGCCAGCCTCATCCAGGCCGACGCGACGGGGACCGGGGCGGGCGGGCGCATCATCGTCTGGTCCGACGGGCGCACCGATTATGCCGGGTCCATCAGCGCGCGCGGGGCCGGCGGGGGGGAGGGTGGCTTTGCCGAAGTGTCGGGCAAGGGCAGCCTGCGCTTTGCCGGCAAGGCCGACCTGTCGGCGGCGGCCGGGGCCCAGGGCGGCACCCTGCTGCTGGACCCGACCAGCATCACCATCGGCACAACGGCTGATGTGGACGGTGACAGCACCCAGGGCGATGATGTCACGGGGAATATCGGCCAGACCGACTATAGCGGGGCGGCCAGCCTGATCACGGCGTCGGCCATCGCCGACCTGCTGAATGCCGGCACCAGCGTCAGCCTGTCGGCCAGCCAGGACATCACGCTGAGCAGTTCCATCGCCAAGACCGGCGGCTTTGGCGCCAGCCTGACCCTGACCGCCGGGCGGGATATCATCATCGGGGCCGGTGCGGGCGTGACCAGCAGCAGCGGGGCCCTGAATATCACGCTGACCGCCGGCAGCGGCAGCAATGCCGGCCAGGTGGTCAGTGCCGCCACGGGCACGGAAAGCTTCACCAGCAATGGCGGGAATATCAGCTTCACCGGCTATGGCCGCAGCGGCGCCATCAGCGGGGTGGACCTGTCGGGCGCCAGCCTGTCCAGCGGGTCGGGGTCCATCAGCCTGACCGGCACCGGCTATGCCGGCGATGGCAGCAGCGGGGTGCATATCGCCGATGGCAGCATCCTGCAATCGGGTAGCGGGTCCATCACCCTGACCGGGACCAGCGGCGGCGGCAATGTGGGGCGGCATGCCGGCCTGGATTTTGACGGGACCGGGCATAACCAGATCCTGACCAGCTGGGGCAGCGTCAGCCTGACCGGTGCCACGGGCGGATCTTCGACATCCGACTATGCCATCGGCATCCGGGCCGTGAACCTGTCCATCACGGCCAGCAGCAATGGCAGCATCAGCCTGACCGGCACCTCCAGTACGGGCGGCGGCTCCTCCTATGGCATCGAACTGAATGGCGCGACCGGCACCCGGTCCATCAGCAGCAATGGCGGCAGCGTCACCCTTACCGGTACGGGTGGGGGCAGCAGCGGCAGCCTGAATTACGGCGTCATGCTGTATAGCGACCATGCCGTTTCGGCCGGGTCCGGATCGGTGACGGTGAACGCCACGGGCGGGTCGGGCAGCATTTCCATCGCCAATGAACGCGACAGCAACGCCAGCATCGGCGGGGTCAGCCAGTCCGGCACCGTCACCATCAATGCCGACGGCATGGCGCTGGGCGCGCTGACGGTCCGTTCATCGGGGACCGTCGTGCTGGCGCCCAAGACCAGCGGCAAACCCATCGATGTCGGATCGACCACCGACAGTGTCGGCGGCAATCTGGCCCTGTCGCAGACGGAATTGAACCGGGTGACGGCCGGCACGCTGATCATCGGCTCGTCCCTGGCCGGCACGATCAGCGCCAGCAGCGCCTTCAGCCCCACCAATGTGGGCACGCTGCAGCTTTCCAACGCTGCCCTGACGGTCAATGCCGGGCTGGCCGCCCTGGCGCAGGCGCATCTGAACGCCGGCAAGAATGTCACCCTGACCAGCCAGGGCGACATGGCCCTGTCCAGCAGCATCGCCAAGAGTGCCGGCGCCGATGCCACCCTGACCCTGCGGGCCGGGTCCGACCTGAGTTTCAACAGCGGCATCGGCGTGACGGCCAGCACGGGCAAGCTGTCCATGGATTTCACGGCCGGGTATGTCACGTCGGGCACGCTGACCACGACCGGGTCCGGCAGCTTCACCAGCAATGGCGGCGATATCGCACTGAAGGGCCTGTCGGGGGTCAGCCTGTCGGGCAGCAGCGTGACGGCGGGGGCGGGCACCATCATCCTGGCTGGCGCCGATCTTGCCCTGTCGGGCACCTCCATCACCAGCACGGGCCGGGTGCAGCTTCGCCCCTATGCCGCCGGCGGGCAGATGGATATCGGGGCCACGGGGGCGGGGTCGGGCAAGGCCCATGTCTCCCAGGCCGAACTGAACCAGATCAGCGCCGGGGTCCTGCGCCTGGGGTCGCTGGATGGCGGCAACATGGTGATCAGCAACGCGCTGAGCCATGCCAGCGACACCATCGAACTGGCCAGCGCCGGCACGGTGACGCAATCGGCCAATATCAATGTCGACAAGCTGGCCCTGCTGGGCAGTGGCGCCACCTATACCCTGACCCGCAGCGGCAATGCCGTTACCACCCTGGCGGCCGATACGGGCAGCATCGATTTTCATTCCGGATCGTCGCTGGCCGTCGGCACGGTGGCGGGCACCGCGGGTATCCGTTTCACCGGCGATGCCAGCCTTTACGCCCATGACGCCCTGATCACCCTGGGGGCCGCCGCCACCTATGCCGGAAACGGCACGGGCACGCTGACGCTTTCCAGCGATATCGACGTGGCCGTGACGGCCAATGCGGGCGTATCGGGGTCGGGCAAGCTGAACATCGTGCTGGCCGCCGACGGGAACGAGTCAGGGTCGGCCGGCCAGGTGGCGATCAGCGGGGCCAGCCTGTCCAGCAATGGCGGCGACATCACCATCGGCAGCGGCAGCACCCCCGCCACCCGCGCTGCCGTGGGCAAGACCGCCACGGGCATCGGCGTCAATATCACCGGCAGCACGCTGAATGCCGGCACGGGCGGCGACATCCTGGTCAATGGCGAAGGGGCGGACAGCGGCACCAACAGCGCCACCGGCATCGGCATCAATGTTTCCGCCAGCACCCTGCAGGCGGCCGGCAATGGCACCATCACCCTGAACGGCACGGGCGGGGCCGGCAATACACTGACGGCCGGTATCGCCATCGGGGGCGACAGTTCCATCCGCACGGCCAGCGGCGCCATCGCCCTGAATGGTGAACAGGCGACGACGGGAACTGGCCGCTATGGCGTGCTGTTCCGGGCCGACACGACCGGCAGCACCATCTATTCCAGCGGGGCCGCCGCCATCACCATCACTGCCACGGGCACGGCCGGGAAGATCGCCGCCAATAGTTCCATCACCGATTACAGCAAGGCGCTGATCGGCTGTTCGGTGGCCAATAGCTGCTATGGCGGGACCATCACCCTGCGGGCCGACCGGCTGGACCTGACCGATGCCGGGGCCGGGTCGGACAGTGCGCCCAGCATGCGGGTCGGCGGTACGGGTTCCCTGGTCATCCGGCCGAACAGCACGACATCCACCATCGCCGTGGGCGACGGCGCCACGGGCAGCGAACTGCGCCTGACCCAGGCCGATATCGACGCCCTGAATGACGGGCTGTCGTCCATCACCATCGGCCATACGGACGATACGGGCGATGTCAGCGTCGCCGGCGCCGCCTTCAAAAGCAATGTCACCATCCAGGGCGGTACGGGCGATGTCACCGTCAGCGGCGCCCTGACCACCGGCAGCGGGACGGCGGCCGGCACCATCGGGTTGATCAGCAAGGGGCTGCTGACCATCAGTGCCGCCCTGTCCACCCAGAACCAGGACATCACCCTGACCACGGACAAGCTGGCCCTGACCGGCAGCGTGGATGCGGGCACGGCCATTGCCACGGTGACGACGGCCACGGCGGCGCGCGGCATCGACCTGGGCTCCACGGGCGCATCCACCAGCAGCCTCGACATTTCCGATGCGGAGTTGAAGAAGCTGACGGCCGGCACCTTGCGCATCGGGTCGTCCAGTGCCGGCGCCATCAGCATCAGTGCCGCCATCGCGCCCACGGGTACCGATACCCTGCATCTGCGCAGCGGCGCCGGGATCAGCCAGACGGGGGCGATCACTATCGCCAATCTGGCCGTGACGGCGGCGGGGACGGTGGCGCTGGCCGAGGCCAGCAATGCCGTCACCAGCTTTGCCGCTACGGCGACCAACAGCAATGTCAGCTTCCGCGACGATACCGGCTTTGCCATCGGCAGCGTGGACAGTGTGGCGGGCGTGTCTATCGGTACGGGCGCTCTGACCCTGACCAGCACGGGGGCGGTGACGCAGACGGCATCCATCACGGCCGCAGGCCTGGCCCTGCTGGGCACGGGCGGGACCTATACGCTGGCGCATGCATCCAACGCCGTGTCGATCGTGGCCGCCAATACCGGGTCCATCGATGTCGGCCTGTCGGGGGCGGCGACCATCGGCACGGTCGGGTCGACCACGGGGATTGCCGCCACGGGTACGGTCAAACTGTCCACGGGCGGCAACCTGACCCTGGCGTCCGGTGCCGCGGTGTCGGCCAGCGGGGCCGGCGACGCCTTGGTGCTGGCCGCCAGCGGTACCTTTACCAATAATGGCGGGGACAGCGCCCTGTCGGTGGCCGGCGGCGGGCGGTTCCTGGTCTTTTCCACCTCGCCCTTGACCAGCAGCACCGGCGGGATCAGCGCATTGCCGCTGTATAATCGCAGCTTCGCCTTTGATACGCGCAGCTATACGGCCATCAGCAACAGCGGCAGCCGCTTCGTCTATAGCTATGCGCCCACGCTGACCGTGACGCCGGATACGGTGACGCGTACCTATAGCGGGGCGACGCAGACGGGTCTGGCCTATACAATCACCGGACTGGTCACGGGCGATACGCTGGCCAATGCCGTCAGCGGCACCGGCGCCATTACCGGGGCCGGGCGCAATGTCGGGACCTATACGCTGACGGCCGGTGCCGGCACGCTGGCGTCCGATCTGGGCTATGGGTTCAGCTATGGCACCGGCACGCTGACCATCGATGCCAAGGCGCTGACCTATGCCGTGGCCAACAGCAATTCCACCTATGGCACCTTGGCGACCAATGGTGCCGTCACCCTGACCGGGGTGGTGGATGGGGACAGTGTGGCGGGGACGGTCAGCACCTATCGCGGGGAAGACGCGGTGACGCTGGCCGCGCGCACGGGCGTGGGCAGCCTGACCCAGAAGGTCACGGCCCTGACCGGCACGGATGCCGGCAATTACAGTATCGCGGCCACGGGCAACAGCAACGGCACCCTGACCATTGCCACCAAGGCCCTGACCTATGCCGTGGCGGCCGCCAATTCCACCTATGGCACGCTGGCGACGCTGGGCGCCGTGACCCTGACGGGCGTGGTGGAGGGCGACATTGTCACGGCGGCCGCGCAATTGTCGGGCGCCACCTTGGCGGAAAGGCTGGCGGCCGGGACCTATACCCAGGTGGCGGGCAGCCTGAGCGGCACGGATGCCGCCAATTACAGCTTGGCCGGCAACGGCAACAGCACCAGCCTGCTGACCATCGCGCGCAAATCCGTCACCTATGCCCTGACCAACGCGAATTCCACCTATGGCACCCTGGCCGTGCTGCCCACGGCCACGCTGACCGGGGTGCTGAGCGATGATGTGGTGACGGGCACGGTGGTGGTGGATGGCCAGACCCTGAGCGACCGGCTGGCCGCCGGCAGCTATACAACCAAGGTCAGCGCGCTGGCCGGGGCGGCGTCGGCCAATTATGTCATCGCCGACAGCGGCAACCAGAATGCCGGCCTGAGTGTGGCGCGCAAGACCATCACGGGCAGCGTCAACAATGTCAGCAGCATCTATGGCCAGTCGGTCAGCGCCGGGGCGGCCGTGCTGTCCGGCGTGCTGTCGGGCGATCAGGTCACGGGTACCGTTGTGGTGGAAAAGGCCGGGTCGGCCGTGACCCCGGGCCCGACCCTGGATGCCGGCAGCTATGACCAGCGCATCACCGGCATTACCGGCACGGCATCGGCCAATTATGAACTGGGCAGCACCAGCCAGGGCACGCTGACCATCGACAAGGCGGCCCTGACTATTGTCGCCGCCAACCAGACAAGGATCTATGGTACCGCCGACCCGACCCTGACCTATACGACCACGGGGCTGGTCAATGGTGATCAGGTCAGCGGGGGGCTGAGCCGGGCCACGGGCAAGGATGTGGGCACCTATGCCATCAGCCAGGGCGACCTGAGCGCCAGCCAGAATTATACGATCAGCTTTACCGGCGCGACCCTGACCATTAATCCCGCCGCCCTGACCATCACGGCCCTGTCGCAGACCAAGATCTATGGCGATGCCGATCCGACCCTGAGCTATCAGAGCGTCGGGCTGGTGGCGGGCGACAGCCTGACGGGCGCGCTGTCGCGGGCGGGGGGCGAGAATGCCGGCACCTATGCGATCAGCCAGGGCAGCCTGACGGCCGGGGCCAATTACACGATCAGCCTGATCGGGGCCGACCTCACCATCACGCCCGCGCCGCTGACCGTGACGGCCAATGCCATCACCAAGACCTATGGCCAGCAGACACCCGCCCTGACCTATCAGGTGGCGGGGCTGAAGCGCGGCGATGGGGCGGGGTCCGTGCTGTCAGGCGCCCTGTCGGATGGCGGGGTCCGGGATGCAGGCACCTATGCCATCGCCCAGGGCAGCCTTGCCGCCAATGCCAATTACACCCTGACCTATCAGGGCGCGACCCTGACCATCAGCCCCGCCGCCCTGACCGTGACGGCCAGCAGCCTGACCAAGACCTATGGGCAGGACGACCCGGAACTGATCTATCAGGCCGTGGGGCTGGTGGCGGGCGACAGCCTGTCGGGTGCCCTGGTCCGGGCGGCGGGCAAGGATGCCGGCACCTATGCCATCGGCCAGGGCAGCCTGAATGCCGGTCCCAACTATACAATGTCCTTCACGGGCGGCACCCTGACCATCAAACCCGCCGCCCTGACCGTCACGGCCCTGTCGCAGACCAAGACCTATGGCGACAGCGACGCCCCGCTGGCCTATCAGGCGGTGGGGCTGGTGGCGGGTGACAGCCTGTCCGGCGCCCTGGTGCGGGCGGGCGGGGAGAATGTGGGCAGTTACGCCATCGGCCAGGGCAGCCTGACGGCCGGGTCCAATTATGTGCTGTCCTTCACCGGCGGGGCGCTGACCATCAAGCCGGCGGCCTTGTCGGTGACGGCGGCATCGGCCAGCGTCACCTATGGCGATGCGCTGCCGGCGCTGGGCTACAGCGTCAGCGGGTTGAAGCGCGGGGACAATGCGGCAGGCGTGCTGTCGGGCAGCCTGTCGGCCGCGACGGGCAGCAATGTCGGCACCTATGCCATCGGGCAGGGCAGCCTGTCGGCCAATGCCAATTACACCCTGTCCTTTACGGGCGGGACCCTGACCATCAATCCCGCCCTGCTGTCGGTGACGGCGTCGTCGGCCAGCGTCACCTATGGCGATGCGGTGCCGGTGCTGGGCTATAGTGTCAGCGGGTTGAAGCGCGGGGATAGCGAAGCGTCGGTGCTGTCGGGCAGCCTGTCGGCCGCCACGGGCAGCGATGTCGGTGCCTATGCCATTACCCAGGGCAGCCTGAGCGCCAATGCCAATTACACCCTGTCCTTCACCGGCGGCGCTCTGACCATCAACCCCGCCCTGCTGTCGGTCACGGCCGACAATCAGCGCCGCACCTATGGCGACGCGGATGGGGTGCTGACCTACAGCGTCAGCGGGTTGAAGGGGGCGGACAGTGCCACATCCGTGCTGTCGGGGGCGCTGGCCCGCGCGGCGGGCAATGATGCCGGCACCTATGCCATCAACCAGGGCAGCCTGAGCGCCAATGCCAATTACCGTATCCGCTTTACCGGCGGGCAATTGACCATCGATCCGGCCATCCTGTCGGTCATCGCCAATGCCGTCAGCCGCCCCTATGGCGCCGGCGATCCGGCCCTGACCTACAGCGTCAGCGGTTTGAAGGGTGCGGACAGCGCGGCCAGCGTGCTGTCGGGCGGCCTGACGCGGGCGGCGGGCGGCAATGCCGGGCGCTATGCCATCCAGCAGGGGACGCTGACGGCCGTCAGCAATTACAAGATCACCTATACCGGCGCCGATCTGACCATCACGCCCGTGGCTCTGACCGTGGCCGTGGACGGCGCCACGCGCATGGTGGGGGCCGCCAACCCGATCTTCACGGCGCAGTTCACGGGTCTGGTCAATGGCGATACGGCCGACAGCCTGACGGGCCTGCGCATCACCAGCCCGGCCGACGCCAACAGTGCCGCCGGCAGCTATGCCATTATTGCCGACGGGATCAGCAATCCCAATTATGTGGCAACCTATGTGAATGGGGTGCTGAGCGTGACCGGTGGCGGTGTCTTGCCGCCCGTTGTGGCCGAAGCCGCCCCCATCACCACCGTGACCCAGCCCGCCCGCGCGCCCACCGTGCCGACCGTCACCACGACCAGCGTCGCTGCGGCCCCCGCCGCCCCGGTCACAGCCTCGACAGCGCCCGTGACCAGCGCGCCGGCGCCTGCGCTGGATGCAGGGTCCGCAGCCCTGGCCGCCGCCAGCCAGAGCGTGCAGTCGGCCAGCGGGTCGAAGGCCGATGATGACAGTGCGGCGGAGGAGATGATCCCCGGCCTGCTGTCGCAGCAGCGCCGCCTGCCCGGCCAGACGCCAGAGGGCACGCCCGGTCTGGAACAGCAATTCCCCAATCTGGGACGGGTGTGGTGATGGCAAGGACAGGGCTGCCCCTTCTGCTGGTCCTGCTGCTGACCGCCTGTGCCGGCAAGGGGCCATCGGTGCCCGGCCCGTCGGCCGCCGCCGGCCCCATCCCGCTGGGCCGCAATGCCATCGGGGAGGAATGCCGCGCCCTGCCCACCGACAATGCCGATGGCGGCAAGGGCTATGCCGTCTATTGCGGCGCCTGGGAACAGCCCAGCGGCTTCATTGCCGTCACCGACCTTTATGATCCGCTGCCGGAGGGCGGTGAAGCGGCCGCCCGGCAATTGGCCGTGGAGGCGGCGCGCACGGGCTGGGCTGGGTCGCTGGCGCAGAAGGCCAATTGCCAGCCCGCGCAAAGCGTGACCGGGCCGGATGGCGGGAAGGGTCTTTTCACCTCCTGCCAGTTGCGGGAAGGCGGCTGGCCCTATGTTGGCGTCACCCTGGCCAAAGGAAGGCGCATGGTGCAGGGCGACGGCATTCCGGCCGTGGCCGACCTGTTGCTGAATGCGCCTGCCTTGCTGGAGGCGAAACCGGTCACGGGACAGGCGGCGCTTTCCGACATGGGCGCGCTGCTGCGCGCGGCGCTGGGCGATGATGCCCTGCGCTTCGGCCGGGGCGACCTGAACGAGTTCGAGCGGCTGTCGGAAGTGGGCCGCCTGTCCAACAGCGTGGAGGATTATGCCGGTGCCGAGGCCGCCTATCGCCGGGCGCTGGACATCCAGAGCCGGGCGCTGGGGCCCGACAGTCCGGGGGCTGGCGATACGCTGATGGCGCTGGCCCTGGAAGTGTCGAACCAGGGGCGCGGGCCGGAGGCGGACGCCCTGTTCCGCCGGGCCGATACGTTATTGCAGAAAAGCTTCGACAAGGCGGCGCGGGCGCGGCTGTCCTCCTACATGGCGTTCCATGCGGCCAATATCGGCGATGCCCGCCGGGCCCTGTCGCTGGGCCGTGAGGCCAGTGCCGTGCGCCGTGCCATCGTCGATGATCTGGAAGAAGCGGCCGGCGGCGGGGCCAACCGCGCCGTGCTGGGCAGTCTGGCCGCGGCGCGCGGCGACCTGATCCATTCGCTGCTGCTGGAAGCCACCGTGTCGCTGCGCCTGGAACAATATGGGCTGGCGGAAGCGGCCGCGCTGGAGGCCGAACGACTTTATGAGCGTACGCGCGGCCTGCCGCCCTGGTGGCTGGCCCGCATTGTCGGCATCGAAGGGCTGGCCAAGGCTGGCCGGGGCGATGCCGCCGGCGGGGCCGCCCTGATGTCCAAGGCGGTGGGGGCGAACCGGCAATTGTTCGGTGCCGGCTGGCCCGTGGCGTCCAGCATGCTGGAACTGGGCCGCGTCTATGCCCAGGCCGGCATGGATGATCAGGCCATCGCCATCTATCGCGAGGCGCTGGCCATGATCGAGGCGGCGGAAAACGGGCCCAGCCAATTGCCGCTGGACCGTATCGCGCCCTATCTGGACGTGCTGTATCGCCGGTCGCAGGCCGATGAGGGCCAGCGCGCAGCCTTGCAGGCAGAGATGTTCCAGGCGGTGCAGATGGTGCGCGAGGGGGTGGTGGGCCAGACCATCACCCGCGCCGCCACCCGTTTCGCCAGCAGCGACCCCGCCGTCGCCGACCTGATCCGCCGGCAGCAGGATGCCGTGCGCGATCGTGACCGGTTGCGCATTGAAGCGGCGGCTGAAACCGCCAAGGCCGACGCGCAGCGCGACCGGGAGCGGGAAGCGGCGCTGGCCAAACAACTGGCCGAGGCCACGGGACAGGCGCAGGCGCTGGAGCGGCAGCTGCAGGCAGCCTTCCCCAATTATGCCCGCCTGACCCGACCGCGCCCGGTCACGCCGGCCGACCTGTCGGCCCGGCTGGCGGAGGGCGACGCGCTGGTGCAGTTTGCCTTTGCCACGCGCGGGTCCTATGGCTTCATCCTGCGCAAATCGGGACTTGTGGCCTATCCGGTCACGGTCGGACGCGTCGCATTGGCCGAGCAGGTGGCGGAGCTGCGCCGGTCCATCACGCCGCGCGCGGGCGTGCTGCCGCCCTTTGATCTGGGCCTGTCTTATGATCTTTACCGGCGTCTGTTCGGCGGGGCGGGCGAGGCGCTGTCCGGCGTGAAGCATCTGGTGCTGGTGCCTTCAGCGGCGCTGTCCAGCCTGCCGCCGTCGCTACTGGTCACGGATGATCCCGGAACTTCGCGTGATTATGCCAAGGCGTCCTGGCTGGTGCGCGACCTGTCCATATCGGTGGTGCCGTCTGTTCCCGCCTTCCTGTCCCTGTCGGGCGGGGGAGAGCGACCGGCGGCGGCCAAGCCCTTCATCGGCTTTGCGGCCCCGCCCTTCACGGGCCAGGGCAATGCCGGCCTGACGGCACTGGCCGATGAATGCCGCACCGACGGCGTGCTGGACCCCGCGCTGCTGCGCGCCCTGGCGCCGCTGCCGGAAACGGCGGGCGAGATCCGGGAGGTGGGGCAGCGGCTGGGGGCCGCCCCGTCCGACCTGATCACGGGCGCAGGCGTGACGAAGGAGGCCGTGCGCCGGGCGGGGCTGGAACAGTATCGCGTCGTCTATTTCGCTACCCATGGGCTGCTGCCGGGCGAGCTGCGCTGCCAATCCCAGCCGGGCCTGGCCCTGGCCCCGCCCGTGACGAAGCCGGCCAGTGCTGCCGATGATGGCTTGCTGACCGCGTCCGACATCGCGCTGCTGCGCCTGAATGCCGATCTGGTGGTGCTGTCGGCCTGCAATACGGCGGGCGGCGATGCGAAGCTGGGCGGCGAGGCGCTGTCGGGTCTGGCGGAAAGCTTCTTCTTTGCCGGCGCCCGGTCGCTGCTGGTCAGCCATTGGCAGGTGCCGTCGGCCCCCACCGTGCGGCTGATGACGGGCCTGTTCGCCGAGAATGCCGGCGTCGGTGCCGCCGAGGCCCTGGCCCGCGCGCAGCGCCGCTTGTCCACCGACCCTGTTACCGCGCATCCTTTCAATTGGGCCGCCTTCACCCTGGTGGGCGTTTCCCCTTCTTCTGGTAATGGAGCCTGACACCATGACCCGCACCCGTTCCCTGATAGCTGCTGCCGCCCTGCTGTCGCTGAGCACGGCCGCCGCTGCCGCCCCGCTGATCGTGGTGGAGTCCAAGGGCAGCGATCTGGCGGCCGGGGCCAGCATCGATGACAAGGCCAGCATCACCCTGGCCGAGGGCGGCAAGCTGGTGCTGATCGGGGAGGACGGGGCCCAGATCACCCTGCGCGGGCCGTTCAAGGGCACGCCGGCCAGCGCCGGGACGGGGGCCACGCAGCAACTGGCGGGCCTGCTGTCGGCGCGCGGGGCGGATGCGACCAGCCTGGGTGCCGTGCGCGATGCCGGGCCGCTGGCGGCCCTGCCCGAGCCCTGGGTCGTCGACCCGTCCGTGTCGGGGTCGGCCTGCCTGAAGCCGGGCCAGGATGTGGTGCTGTGGCGGGCCGATGCCGCCAAGCCCGCCAGCCTGACCCTGATGCCGGCCGACCGGTCCTGGACCGCCAATACGCAATGGCCGGCCGGTGAAGCGCGGCTGGCCCTGCCGGAGGTGCCGCTGACCGATGGGGCCACGCTGCTGTTTGAAATCAACGGCAATGCCGCCGCCGTCACCTTCCATCTGCTGCCCGACGGCGTGACGGGGACGAAGATGCTGGCCGGGTGGCTGGCCGCCAAGCAGTGTGACCGGCAGGCGCGCGCCGCGCTGGCCAAGGGCTGATCGCGCCATCATGCGCGCCAACCGTCTGCTGATCGTCCTTGCCATCGTGCTTGCCGCCGGGCTGTTGCCCGTGGGGCTGGTGCGGCTTGCGCCGTTTTTGCAGGGGATCGAGAATTGGGTGGCCGATTACCGCATCGCCACCCGCACCCCGGCCCAGCCGCAGCAGCCCGATCTGGTCATCGCCGCGATCAATGAGGAGACGCTGGCGCGTTTCCCCTATCGCTCCCCCGTCGACCGGGCCTTCCTGGCCGGGCTGCTGCGCATGCTGGCGGCCAAGGGGGCCAAGGCCATCCTGCTGGACGTGCTGCTGGACCAGCCGACGGAGCCTGCCAAGGACCAGGAGCTGTATGGCGCCATCCGCGCCCTGAAAATCCCCCTGGTGATCAGCCATGGTGGGGCGGCGGAGGGGCTGACCGAGGGGCAGGTGGCCTTCATCAACGGCTTCGTGCCCGTGGAAAAGCGCGGTTATGCCAATCTGGTGAAGGATAATCTGGACGGTACGGTCCGCTGGATATTCCCCGGCAAGATGGCGCCCGACGGGCAATGGCAGCCGGGCGTGGTGCCGGCGCTGGCCGAACTGCTTGGCTTGATGCCGTCGCGTGAACTGCTGCCCATCGCCTGGCGCGGCCGGCCCGATGCGGATACGCCCCCCTTCCGCCAGTTCCCGGCCCATGCCGTGCCGCTGCTGCCGGCGGGATGGTTCAAGGACAAGATCGTGCTGGTGGGTGCCGACCTGTCGGACCGCGACCGGCACAGCACGCCGTTTCGCACAGCCTTTGCCGGCAATGCCGGGGTCATTCCCGGCATCACCATCCATGCCCATGCAATGTCGCAACTGCTGGA
Organism: Niveispirillum sp. FG148; assembly: GCF_057809655.1. Taxonomy (NCBI): domain Bacteria; kingdom Pseudomonadati; phylum Pseudomonadota; class Alphaproteobacteria; order Rhodospirillales; family Azospirillaceae; genus Niveispirillum; species Niveispirillum sp. FG148. The sequence continues at coordinate 209,787 of NZ_JBMDKJ010000005.1, read as the reverse complement.
AGGCCGGCAGCCGCCGCGCCAGGGGCTGGACCTGGCCATCGCCGTGGGCCTGCTGGCGGCGGCGCTGGGGCTGATCCTGGGATCGGTGGAGATCGCGCTGGGCCTGCGCCTGGTTCTGGGCCTGGGCGTGATCAGCGGCATCTGGCTGCTGGCCGGGCCGGCCTTCACCGCGGCCAATATCCTGCTGCCGCAGATCGGGCCGTCGCTGTCGGTCATGCTGGGCCTGTGGCTGGCCGATATCTGGCGGGGGCGGCGGGAGCGGGACAAGCGCCGCTTCGTGCAGGCGGCCTTCACCAAATATCTGTCGCCCGTGCTGCTGGACGATCTGATGAAGGACCCGTCCAAGCTCTCCATCGACCCCAAGCGCCGGGAAATGTCCTATGTCTTCACCGATGTGGCGGGCTTCACCACCATTTCCGAAGGCATGGACGCGACGACGCTGGCCGATGTCATGAACCGCTATCTGGACGGGATGGTGAAGGTGGTCTTCGCCCATGGCGGCATGGTGGACAAGTTCATCGGCGATGCCGTCTTCGCCCTGTTCGGCGCGCCCCGCGACATGCCCGACCATGCCGCCCGTGCTGCGGCCTGCGCATTGGAGCTGGACCGGTTTGCGCAAACCTTCCTGGCAGGCGAGTTGGCGGCCGGCCGGCCCTTCGGCATGACCCGCATCGGCGTGCATTCAGGTCCCGCCAGCGTGGGCAATTTCGGGTCGGAGGCGCGGTTTGAATATACGGCCCTGGGCGACGCTGTGAACACGGCCGCCCGGCTGGAAGGTCTGAACAAATATTTCGGCACGCGCGTGGCGATGAGCGGGGCGACGGCCGCCCGCTGTCCCGACATTGCCCGCCGGCCCATCGGGCGTATCGTGCTGAAGGGCAAGACCGAACCGATCGAGGTGTTCCAGCCCCTGTCGGCGGAGGAGGCCGGCAGCAGCCTGATGCGGCGCTATGCGGAGGCCTATGCGATGATGGCAGCGGGCGACCCCGTGGCCCCGGCCCTGTTCGCAGCACTGGCGCAAAGCCATCCCCAGGACGGGCCGACCGCCCTGCACCATGCGCGGCTGTCAAAGGGAGAGGCGGACGATATGGTCGTGATGAGCGACAAGTGATCGCTAACTAAACCTTGCGTCGGGGGCGGGTGGCACGGGATAACATCCGTATGATGATTGGGGTCTGTCGGGTTTGAATCGAAGCGCAGTCGTCTTTCAGGGTTCGGCTTCGCCTCACAATGATTCCATTCGACCCCACAAACTGTAGGGAAACGGGCGATGGCCGAGGGTATCCTTAACCGCAAGTTCATTCCGGCGGGAAAACAGCTTTTCCTGACGGGGGAGCGGGGCGAGCACATGTTCCTGGTGCAGTCCGGCCGCATCCGCCTGTGGCGTGGCGAGTCGGATCATCCGGTTGTGCTGGCCGAGGTGGGGCCCAACTGCCTGTTCGGGGAAATGGCGCTGATTGATGACGGCACGCGGTCAGCCTGCGCGCACGCGGTGGAGGACACGACCCTGATCGTCATTTCCGGCGAGAAGGTGCGCCAGCGCCTGGCCGAGGCCGACCCGTTCGTGGCCAGCATCGTGCGCATCCTGGCCCGCAACCTGCGCGCCGCCAATGACCAGCTTGAGGGGCTGATGAGCCAGATGGTCGCTGTCAGCGCCATCAAGGCGCGCGAGATCGCCCCCAATGATGATGTGGTCGAACTGAGCGGCGACGAAGCCGCGCGAACCCCGTGACTTTTGCCGGGCTATCGCGGCCGGGTTGACTGGCGGACCACCAGACGCGCGGGGATGATGGTCTTTTCCAGCGGCCGGTCATTGATCAGGCGCAGCAGGTTTTCCACCAGCAATTCGCCCGCCGCCACCGTGTCCTGACGCACCGTGGTCAAGGGCGGGTTGGTGTAGCTGGCGGCCTGGATGTCATCGAAGCCCACCACCGATACGTCGCCCGGTACCGACACGCCGCGGTCGCGCAGCGCATGCATGGCGCCGATGGCGACCAGATCGCAGGCGGCGACGATGGCGTCAAACGGCCGGCCGCTGGCCAGCAGGCGCAGGGCGGCGGCATGGCCTTCCTCCTCCGCCGTCAGGCTGTCGAAACGCAGGTCGGGATCGACGGGCAGGCCCGCCGCTGTCAGGGCCTGCACATAACCGCGATGGCGGTCGCGATATTCCGGGCAATTTTCCGATACGTCGCCCAGGAAGGCGATGCGGCGATGGCCTGTGTCGATCAGGTGCGTCACCGCCTCTGCCGTGCCCTGCACATTGTCTGACCCGATGAAATGGCCAGGCTGGCCGGGCAGGACGGGCCCCCAGGTGATGTACTGGATGCCGGCTTCGTCCAGGCCGGCGATCTTGTCCAGATAGGAGGTGTAGTCGCCATAGCCCAGGAAGATGATACCGTCGGCCCGCTTGGACGCGGCATAGTCAGCGTGCCAGTCGTTGCTGGATTGCTGGAAGGAGATCAGCAGGTCATAGCCGCGCTTGGCCGAGGCGCGGGTGATGGAGCCCAGCATGGACAGGAAGAACGGGTTGATCAGCGATTCCGAGGTGCCCGGATCCTCATACAGCAGCAGGGCCAGCGTGTTGGTCCGCTGCGAACGCAGGTTGCGGGCATTCACGTCCACCTTGTAGTTCAGCTGGCGCGCAGCCTGTTCCACCTTCAGGCGCGTATCCTCGCTGACCATGCTGTCCCGGCGCAGGGCGCGGGAGACGGTGGATTGTGAGACACCCGCCAGTTCGGCGATATCAAAGGACGTCGGCCGTTTCGTCCGCATGTTTTTCCGGCTTCCGCCTGGTTGCTCCCCATGGCGGAGGATATAGGCGTGCCGGGTCATATGGCAATCGGCCGATGTTGGGGCTTCCTTAACTCCTGTCCAGGTGTGGCGATTTGGTAGCGGACCTGTCCGCCCGCTACCCGAAATAGTCCCAATCAACCGCCAGCAGCCGTCCCTGGGCCAGCCCCCGTGTCAGGTAATGCATCAAAGGGTCCAGTCCGGAGGCCAGGACATCGGCATTGGCGGCGACATAGGCGGCGGGGTTGAAGAAGGCTGAGGCCACCCGCCCCTCCCACCAGCCATAATTCAGGTAATGGTCGACGGCGGAGATGGCGCCGGCCTTTACCGGTGCCACCAGATCCGCGTTGTGGGAAAGATAGTAATCCACATCGAACAGCAGGTTGGGGGACCGCCCTTCCTGACGGCCATAAAGGTCCCAATGCAGGCGGGCGCTGATGCCGCCCGTGCGCACGGCGGCGGCCACGTCGGGATTGCGGGCCAGATACCCCGCCTCGTCGAACAGGTCCAGGCTGGCCTTGCGTCCTTCAAACCGGCCGAAAATGCGGTAATGCATCTCGCCCGTGACAAAGCCGCCGGCGGCTACCGCGGCGGCGACGTCGGGATTGTCGCGCAGATATGCCGCTTCGTCGAAGCCCTGGAACCCCTGGCCGTTGACCAGCCTGGCCCCCTTGTCCAGGAAGATGAATTCCACATTGGTCAGGCTGTCCGTGCCTTCCGACCTGCCATCGCCCTTGTAATAGGCGATGTCGATGCCGTCGCCGCCATCGATGACGTCATTGCCGGCCCCACCGATCAGGCTGTCATCGCCGATGCCGCCGATCAGCGTGTCATTGCCATTGCCCGACCACAGATAGGTGTCGGCCTTGCCGGCCTTCAGCGTGTCGGCCAGATGGCCCGTGAACAGCTTTTCATAGGCGTTGGGGGCGAAGGTGATGTCGCGTCCGGTGACAAAACCCGTGCCCGCCCCCAGGTCGAAGCGCGAGGCCTCCCCCAAGGCGCTGGCATTGATCGTGTCTGTACCGCCGGCCCCCGGTGCCGCCCAGGCATAGGTGCCGCTGGAGGGGTTGAAGGTCTTGTAGAAGCTGTTGGTCAGGATGATGGTGTCATCCTGGGTCCAGGCATCGCCAAAGACGCGCAGGCTCCAGCCCTTGATCTCTCCAGAAAAGCCGGATTCGTTGTCGGTCGCGATCAGCTGCCAGTTGCCCTTGGCATGTTCGCCCAGCATCGCCACGGTGCCGAAGGTGAAATGCAGATCCTGCTGGGAGGAGCCATAGGCGCCCAGCGGCCCCTTGCCGATCCCGTCCAGCAGGGCCACGCGCGTGCCGCTGGCCGATACCAGCTCCAGCTTCACATCGCCCAGCCATTGATGGCGGAGATCCACCTCCACCTCCACCCGGCCGACCATCAGATCCTGGTCCAGCGTCAGGGTCAGGTCCGGGTTGGCCGGGCCGTAGGTCTGGATGGGGACGCCCGTTTCCAGCGTGCGGCTGGCCGACAGCTGCTGTTCGTTGGCGGCCGTGTGCTGAGCCTGCCAGCTTTCCGCCAGACGGACGGCGCCGGTGGGATCGACGATGCCGAACCCGGTTTCCGGCAGATAGCGCATGCCGGCGCCATTCACGAGGGTGCTGCCGTTGAAGTAGCTCATATATCCCGACGGTTCGATCCGGTCGGCCGTATAGGCCAGGATGGCCTGCACGTCGCGGTAGCCCAGGGTCGGGTTCGCCTCCAGCATCAGGGCGACCACACCCGAGACGATGGGGGCGGCGAAGCTGGTGCCCGAGATGGTGGCTGTGTCCCCGGTCTCATAGCCAAGGCCGCCGGTGCGGTCGGTGGTCAGGACATCGACGCCGGGGGCAGAGACCAGAACCGAGGAGCCGGGGGTGGAGAAGCTGGCCGGATTGTCGAGCTTGTCCACCGCGCCGACGGTGATGATATAGCGGCTGTTCTGGAAATTATGGGCGTTGGTGTTGTCGCCCCACTCCTTGCTGTTGCCGGCGGACTGGACCACCACGGTGCCCAGCCCGTTGCGCCCTTCCGTGGCCAGCCTTTGCAGAGCCTTGCCGGCCGCCTCATAGGCGCCATTGAAATCATCATAGAAGCCGGCATCGGGGGTGGAGCTGAAGCCGCCCAGGCCCCAGCTGTTGTTCAGAACATCGACCCGGCCCAGTGCCAGTTCGAAGCCCCTGGCAATGGCGGAGGCCCCGCCCAACCTGCTGTAGAGCGAGACAAGATCGGCGTTGTAGGCGATGCCCACCATGCCGACATCGTTGCGTTCGGCGGCGATGATTCCGGCCACGGCCGTCCCATGGTCATCCCCGTCGCGCAGCGGGATGCCGCCGGCCTGACCCGTATCGACATTCACCGACAGGTCATAGCGCAGATTGCCGTCCAGGTCGGGATGGCCACGCTGGATGCCCTGGTCGAACACGCCGACCTTCACCCCCTTGCCGGTGAAATTGGTCCAGACCGGTGTCAGCCACAGGCCGTTGCTGGGGGCTACCTGCCACGCCTGCTGATATTGCGGGTCGGTGGGCAGATCGCTGCTGGTCACGCCATCGGCATGTGTGCCGCCGCCGGTCAAGGTGACGGCGGAAACGCGGTAGGTGCCGGTGGCTGCCCCCTGTCCACCCGCCGACAGGTAATAGCGGCCGGTCTGGGTGGCGGTGAAGGCGACATGGGCATTGCCATCGCTGACCGTGCCATCGGCCAGGGCCTGCCCCTGACCGTTCAGCAGCCGCAGCGCCGGCGCTGTCAGCTGGTCGCTGGTATCGGTGCGGGCGGCCAGGTCGAAGCCATAGGCCTGTCCGGCCACCAGATCCACGGCAAACCAGTCCGTGTCGCCATTGCTGTCGATCGTGCCGGTGGCCGAGGCATTGACGGCCAGTTTGCCGGTGGTGTCGGTGCCGGCGCCGAGATCGTCGTCCACGGCCTGATTGACGGTGATCCGGTAATAGCCCAGGTCCTGGAATGTGCCCCCCTCCGCCCGCAGGTAATAGGTGCCGCTGCTGGGCGCAGTGAATTGCAGCCAGGAATCGCCATGTTCCGCGCCGCCGCCGCTGTCATCATCATAGGCCAGTTGCTGACCGGTGGCGTCCAGCAGGCGCAGATAGGTATCCGACAGGGCAAATTGCTGGTCGTTATCCTTGATCCCGTAAAGGCGGAAACTGTAGCGCGCACCGGCCGTCAGATTGACGGCGAAAAGGTCGGCATCGTCCGGCCGGTCGATGGTGCCGGTCCAGCTGCCGCCCAGCGTCAGGGTGCGGGCCGTGGACGGGTTATCCCCGACATCATCGGCCGGGCCCGGTGTTTCCAGCGACGTGACACGGTAGAAGCCCGTATAGCCGTTGCTGGTCAGTTTCAGGAAAATCCGTTCCGCCTTGTCGGCATGGTAGAGCAGGACGGCGTCGCCACCCTGATAGAGGATGTCTCCGATCGGTTTGTCGTCCAGTGACAGGAACTGCACGTTGGGCAGGTGGCCCGGCTGCTCCCCCGTCAGGGTGATGCGATAATTGGTGCCGGGCTTGGTGTCGACGAAGACCCAGTCGATGTCGGTGTCGGAACTGATGGAGGCGGAGGCCCTGAAAAAGCTGTTCAGCGACAGGCCGTAATCCCGACCGAACTGGTCATCCATCTCGCCGGGATTCTGGTCGATGAGGTGCGCGCCCTTGCTGTCGCGCAACGCATACCAGTCGTTGCGCGTGACCCCCTTCAAGGTCACGCCGAAACCAGCTCCGCTCCAGGAGGAATCGGGCAGGGTCAGGACGGTGTTGCCATCACGGTCGGTGGCGAACTCAAGGTAATAATTGGTTCCCTGCGGTGGGGAGAAATCAAAGCGATCCTCTGTCGGGTCAAAGTCCAGGATGACATCATGGCCTTCACCCTTGGCAATGCGAAAGACATCCGCCCCGGCGCCGCCAGACAATGTATCGTTGCCGGCACCACCCTGGATCGTATCGTTGCCGTCGCCACCCGACAGCTTGTCATCGCCCGCCGTACCTTCAACGATCATATCGTTTCTTCTTGTTGCCGCCGCGGATACACTCTTTATGCAAAAACAGACGTGTGTCGGTCAAGTCGGATATCTACCGGTACGTGTGACCTTCAGCCGAAATAATCCCAGTCGACGGGGGCCGCCCGCCCTTCGCGCAGGCCGAAGGCAAGATAGTGCGCCAGGGCCGGCATGCCCGCCGCCGCCACGTCGGGATTGGCGGCCAGATAGGAAGCGGGGTCGAACAGGGCGCTGCCCGCCCGCCCCTCTGCCATGCCAAAGGACAGGAAATGGCTGTAGGCATCGGTGATGCCGGCCGCGACGGCCGCCGCGACATCCGGATTGCGGGCCAGATACCAGGTGCTGTCGAACAGCAGCGATGGCGACCGTCCCTCCGCCTCCCCATGGCTCAGCCAATGGTCGCGGCCGCTGGCATAGGTGCCGGCGGTCACGGCGTCGGCCACGTCGGGGTAGCGGGCCAGATACCACGCCTCGTCATAAAGGCTGGCGGATGCCGGGGCCAGGAACAGGGCGCGGTCGTGGAAGACCAGCACCTCCACCCCCGTCAGCCGGTCGCTGCCATCCGCACCGGTCACGGTGACGGCGTCGCCGGCCAGGGTCAGGGTCACGGCGGTCGACATCGTGTCGAACAGGGCCATGTCGGTGCCGCGTCCGCCCTGGATATGGTCGCTGCCCGGCCCGCCCGACAGGATGTCGTCGCCGGCCCCGCCGATCAGCGTGTCATCGCCGCGCGCGCCGGTCAGGGTGGCGGACGACGCACCCGCCACCAGCCGGTCCGCGGCATCCCCGCCGATGGCACGTTCAATGCCGCCGGGCGTGAAGCCGACGCGCACCCCGGCGATGGTGCCGCCACCCAGGCCCAAGTCCAGATCGACGGCCCCGGTCAGCGCCGCGGCGTTCAGCGTGTCCTGGCCGCCGTCGCGGTCGTCGATCAGGGTGCGGGCCGGGTCTGCGGCGGCAAGGGCCGCGAATTCATCGGTGAAGATGTAGCTGTCATCTTTCGTACCCTTTTCGCCATAGGCCCGCAGCGTCCAGCCGACCAGCGATCCCGTCAGGTTGCCGTCGCGGTCACTGATGGACAGGGTCCAGTCGCCGGCCGCCGCCTCTCCCAGCAATCCCGCCACGCCAAAGGTGAAGCGGACATTGTCCTGGGAGGAGCCGTAATCGGTCAGCCGGCCCAGACCCGGCCGGTCCACCAGCGTCGTCACCGTGCCGGCGGGTGAGGTGAGGGTGACCAGAAGATCGCCGATCCAGGGATGGTCGATGGCCAGGTCTACCTCCACCCGCTCCACCGAGAGATCACCGGACAGGTGCAGGGTACTGTGGATGCCGGCGGGGTCATTGTCGGGAATGGCGATGGGGGTGGCCAGGGTGGCGCTGCCGGTCACGATTGACAGATTGGCTTCCGTACGCTGCCCCTGCCAGCTTTCCGCCAGACGCACGGCGGCGCGGGCATCGACCAGCCCATAGCCCAAACCCTCGCTGTAATGCAGGCCGCCACCATTCCAGTGGTCGGCCCCCGTCCATTGCCAGGTACTGCTGCCGGCATCCGCCTGCCGGGCCGACAGGGCCAGGATCTGCTGCACATCGCGATAGCCCAGATGCGGGTTCGCCTCCAGCATCAGAGCCACCACGCCCGACACGGCGGGCGCGGCCAGGCTGGTGCCGCTGAGGCTGGCCGTTTCACCGTCGCCATAGCCGGCACCATCGCTGCGGTCGGTGGTCAGGATGCCAACGCCCGGGGCGGCCACCAGCACCGACGCGCCACGGGTGCTGAACCCCACCAGCCGGCCGGTGGCATCGGTGGCGGCGACCGTGATGACATGGCGGCTGTTCTGGAAATTATGCAGGTTGGTGTCGTCGCCATAGAAGGCGGTATTGCCCGCCGCCTGCACCACCACCGTGCCCAGCCCATCCCGTCCTTCGGCCGCCAGCCGCGAAAGGGCAGCGCCGGCCTGGGCGAAGGGGGCGCTGTTGAAATTGTCCAGAAAGGCGCGGCTGGGCGTGGACAGGAAGAAATTGCCAAGGCCCCAGCTGTTGTTCAGCACATCGACCGTGCCGATGGCATCCAGGAAGGCGCGCGCCGCCGTTGCCGCGAAATCGACCAGCGAGCCTTCCAACGGATCGTAGAAGGAGACCAGATGGGCGTTGTAGGCCACGCCGACCCCGTCCACGCCGTTGCGTTCCGCGGCGATGACACCAGCCACGGCCGTGCCGTGGTTGTCGGCGGCGGTGACGGGCGCGCCGCCCCTAGCACCCGTGGCGGCCACGCGTGACAGGCTGGTCACAAGATTGCCATCCAGATCGCGCAGATCACCATCCACGCCCTGGTCCAGCAGCCCGACCGTCACCCCCGCCCCCGTATAGTCGGCCCAGACCGGCAGCAGGTTCAGGCCCCAGGTGCCGGACAAATGCCATTGGCGGACGAACAGCGGGTCGGAGGGGATGCCATCCGTGGGACCGGGCGGGTCCACAGGGTTGGGGTCGATGCGCTGGGCGGACAGGCGATAGAGGCCTGTTTCGCTGTCGGTCGCCCCCTGTGCCGACAGATAAAAACGGCCGGTCCGCGTGGCCGTGATGGTCAGCAGGCTGTCCAGCCCCGTACCGCCATCATCATCGCCGCCCAGTGCCGCCCCGTCCGCATCCAGCAGCCGCAGCAGCGGATCGGACAGGGTGCCCCCGCCGCCATCCCGGCCCGACAGGAAGAAACGGTAGCGCATGCCTGCAACCAGATCGACGGCGTACCAGTCGGCATCGCCCGTGATCTCCAGCGTCCCCGACTGCGCCCCGCCGATATCCAGGCTGCCGGCTGTGGCCGGGGTTGCGCCATGGTCATCGTCGGCGGCCCGGACCATGGACAGGCTGTAACTGCCCGTGCGGCCGGCAGCGGCCTGGGCGCTGATATAAAGCCGTTCTGTCAGGGTGGCGGTGAAGGACAGGCGCGCATCCAGGCCGGCGCCGCCATCGTCATCGCTGCGCAGCGTTGTGCCGGCCCCGTCCAGCAGCCGCAGCAGCGGATCGGGCAGGGTACCGCCGCCACCGTCGCGCCCCGACAGGGTGATGACATAGGAACGACCGGCCACGACATCGACGGCATACCAGTCGGCGTCCCCAGTCGGATCGATGCTGCCGGTCAGGGTCTGATCGGCCACCAGCACGGCACCGGTTGTTGCATCGGCCGGTGGGTCGGCAGGGGCGGCAGCAGCCGCCTTTTCCTGTCCCTCACCTGTCGCTGCCCAAGCCATCGCCGACCATTCCCGTTTCATTCGGGGGCAGAGTAGGCGATCGGCCCTTAAGCCTCAATGAAAGTGCCGCCTGATGGGGTGGTACTTGTCAAAAGCACGATCGTTCGTTAAGTTCGATCCACCACTGGCCGATGCGAAGGAACAAGCCATGTCCGCGGGTGAAGCCTCCTCCGTCCACGATCAGAACCGCACCATCCGCTGTCCCGACGGACGCGAACTGGCGGGACGGCTGTTCGTGCCGGTGGACAAGCGGGCGGGTGTGGCCATCGTGCTGCATGGCGCCACGGGCGTGCCGCGCGATTATTATGCCCGCTTCGCGGCCTGGCTGGCCGACCACCGGGCCGCCATCGTGCTGATCTATGACTATCGTGATTGCGGGCATTCCGCGCGCGGCCATGCGCGCCACGCCCGCGCCAGCATGGGCGACTGGGCCGTCATCGATCAGGCGGCGGCCATGGATCTGCTGCTGACGGAATTTCCCGATCTGCCGCTGGAAGTGATCGGCCATTCTCTGGGCGGCATGGGCCTGCCCTTTCATGAGAAGGCCGACCGCGTGCGGCGTCTGACCACGGTCGGTACGGGTCCTGCGCACTGGCGCCGTCACGCCCCGCATTTCATCGGCAAGGCCCTGGCCTTCTGGTACCTGCTGGGCCCCCTGTCGATCTGGGCCCTGGGCTATCTGCCGGGCAAGGTGCTGGGCCAGTCGGAAAACCTGCCGGCCGCAGCCTTCTGGCAATGGCGGCGCTGGTGTACGCGGCCCGACTTCTATCGCGGCGAATGGGGCCGGCATCTGCCGCATCCCGACCTGTCGCGCATGAAGGGCGAGGTACGGCTGCTGGCGGTGGAGGATGACGAGATGATCCCGCCGCCCGTCGTGAAGGACCATGCGGCCTTCTTCCCCGCCGCCCGCGTCAGCCACGAGGTGATCCCCGTTGCCGCAGCGGGCGTGCGCGCCATCGGCCATCTGCGCATCTTCTCCGAACGCTGCAAGACGGCCTGGCCGATCCTGGCCGGGCGCTGATCCCCGCCAGTGCGCGCGGCGTCAGGTTAGAACCCGGCGCAGGTCAGGTCGAGCCGGAGGCGAGCCCTGACATTCAAGAGGCACTGTTGTCGGTCACGGCCCGGGCTTCGCCCTCGACCAGACCTGCAAGGAGCGCTGCCCCCGTCAGGATCTGCCGTCAGACCAGGATGGGCGCGCCATCGGCCAGGGCGGCCAAGCCATCGGCGGTGACGCGCAGATGGCGCAGCGTGCCCGGCGGACCGTTCAGGCTGGCGGCGGCCAGCACATGGCCTTCCACTTCCCACTGCGACAGACGCCAGTCGCCGGCCTGACGCAGCCAATCCTCATGCGCAACCAGGGACGGGGCCTGCTCGTCCGGCGTGACGGTGAAGCCCGTCAGTTCCTGGGACAGGCCGCGGCCCGTGGCCTTGATCACGGATTCTTTCAGGTTCCAGATGCGCAGGAACCGGGCGCGCTGCGCCTCCTCGTCCCCGCCGGCGCTGACATAGGCCACTTCATCGCGGGAGAACCAGCGGTCGGCAATGTCCAGTTCCACCGACCGTGCCGGATTGACCTGTTCGACATCGACCCCGACCTCCCCCTGCGCGGCAACAGCCACGGCCACCATGGACCGGGTGTGCGACAGGTTGAAGGAAGCGCCACCACGCACCAGGGCCGGCTTGCCATAGGGGCCGGCATTGAAGGCCAGGCTGCCGGCCTGACGGCCGGTCCAGGCACCCAGGAACAGCCGCGTCAGCCCGTGGGCGGCGATATAGGCATTACGGTCGGCCTCGAACTGGAAACGCGCAGCGCGCTCCCGCTCGGCCACGTCCAGCGTATGCGCCAGCGGCGCCAGATCCCGCGTGCCCAGCCCGTCCACGGCCAGTGTGACCACGATGACGTCATGGCGCCAATCGCCACGCACGGCAAAACCGTCCCGCATCCGTACCCCCAGCTGGTTGAAGGCCGGGATCATAGGCCGGAAATTACGGATAGGTAAGGAAAGAAGCCCCGACGAAGAAAGGGGGCGGCCCCGCGAATCACGAAGGGCGGGACCCTTGTCTATCGGATTACCCCGGACAGGCGTCACGGAGTGTCGCGCCGTTACGATCCGGTTACAATATTCCCGGTCCATTGCTGCTAAATTGCTTTGACCGTATACGATCCCCCCGCATTATCGGAGCCTTACGCAGCAACGGGCCGCAATGGACGGCGGTCCGGCTGGACCTGATGGGGGCTTTGATGGGTTTGCGGTGGGGACGTGTGGCGTGCCTGGTGGCAGCCGCCGGGATGATGCTGTGGCCGGCCTTGGCATCGGCCGATGCCATTGAACAGACCAAGGGCAATTGGCAGGACAAGTTCCGCCAGCTCGACGTGGACCTGCCCACCCCCAATACCTATCGCACCGCATCGGGCGCGCCCGGCCATCAATATTGGCAGCAGCGCGCCGACTACACTATCGACGTCAAGCTGGATGCGGCGGCCAAGCGCCTGACGGGCAAGCAGACGGTCCGCTATTACAACAACTCCCCCGACACGCTGCGCTATGTCTGGCTGCAACTGGACCAGAATATCTACAAGGACAAGTCGATCGCGGAGCTGACCCGCACCTCCAGTCCCGGCAAGGATGGCGGCGACCAGATCAGCTATGAACAGATCGCCCGCATCCAGGCGATGAAGGACACCAAGTACGGGGTGGAGATCGGGGCCGTCACCGACGAGGGTGGCCGACCGCTGCCCTATACCGTCGTCGATACGATGATGCGCATCGACCTGCCGCGTCCGCTGACCTCTGGCGCGTCCTTCACCTTCAAGGTGGATTGGGCGCACAACATCATCAATCAGGACATTGTCGGCGGTCGCAGCGGGTATGAGCATTTCCGTGACACCAACACCGACCTGTTCTTCATCGCCCAATGGTTCCCGCGCATGGCGGCCTATACCGACTATGCGGGTTGGCAGCACAAGGCTTTCCTGGGCCGCGGCGAATTCACCCTGGAATTCGGCGATTATGATGTCGCCATCACGGTGCCGGCCGACCATGTCGTCTCGGCGTCGGGCGAATTGCAGAATCCGGGTGATGTGCTGACCGGTGCGCAGCGCGACCGCCTGGCCAAGGCGGCCAAGGCCGACCAGCCCATGTTCATCGTGACGCCGGAAGAAGCCCTGGCGAACGAGAAGGAGACGGACAAGGCCACCAAGACCTGGCGCTTTGCCGCCAAGAATGTGCGCGATTTCGCCTTCGCCAGTTCCAACAAGTTCATCTGGGACGCCATGGGCGTCCAGCAGGATGACCCGGCCGGCAAGCCTGTGCTGGCCATGTCCTTCTATCCCAACGAAGCGGACCCGCTCTGGTCGAAATATTCGACCTGGTCGGTAGCCCATACAATCAAAACCTACAGCAAATATTCCTTCACCTACCCCTATCCCACCGCCCAGTCGGTCAACACCTGGGAAAGCGGCGGCATGGAATATCCGATGATCACCTTCAACGGATATCGTCCGGTCACCGACAAGAAGACGGGCAAGAAGACCTATTCGGCGGCGGCCAAATACGGTCTGATCGGCGTCGTCATCCACGAGGTCGGGCATTTCTATTTCCCGATGATCGTGAATTCCGACGAACGTCAATGGAGCTGGATGGATGAAGGGCTGAACACCTTCGTCCAGAACATCGCGCACCTGGAATGGGAGGAGAATTTCGGCGAGCATCGCCGCAATCCCAACCTGCCCGTGGACATCACCAGCTATATGGTGAGCCAGAACCAGGTGCCGATCATGACCCAGTCGGATTCGGTGCTGCAATTCGGGCCCAACGCCTATACCAAGCCGGCCACGGCCCTGACCATCCTGCGTGAAACGGTGATGGGGCGTGACCTGTTCGACCATGCCTTCCGGGAATATTCTCAGCGCTGGAAGTTCAAGCGGCCGACCCCGGCCGATTTCTTCCGCACCATGGAGGATGCGTCGGGCGTGGATCTGGACTGGTTCTGGCGCGGCTGGTTCTATACGACCGATCATGTGGATATCGATCTGGCCAGCGTGCGCGAATACCGCATCTCCACCAGCAATCCGGACATCGAAAAGCCGCTGTCGCGTGACCAGTACCATCGCGACAACCGCGAACCGCTGGCCCAGGTGCATAACCGCGAACAGGCGCTGAAGACCCTGCTGGAGCGGGAGCCGGGCCTGAAGGATTTCTACAACGAGAATGACAAGTTCACGCCCACCAACAAGGACCGCAACAAGTTCAATGAACTGGTTGAGGGGCTGGAACCCGGCGAGCGCGAAGCGCTGGCCCGGGCGGAGAAGGAAGGCGACTGGGTCTATTTCGTCGATTTCGCCAACAAGGGCGGTCTGGTCATGCCGCTGCCGCTTCAGATCACCTACGCTGACGGGACGGAAGAGTTCCTGCTGATCCCGGCGGAGATCTGGCGCTACAACAGCAAGGCCGTGACCAAGATGCTGATCCGGCCCAAACAGGTGGTGGGCATCGAACTGGACCCGCGCCAGGAAATCGCCGACGCCGACCCGTCCAACAATGCCTATCCGCGCAAGATCCGCTCGTCCCGCCTGGAACTGTACAAGTCCAAGGATGATGAGAAGAACCTGATGGCCGACATGCTGGTCGAACTGAAGGCCAAGAAGGATGCGGAAGGCAAGAACGAGCCGGGCAAGGAAGCCCCGCTGGTGCCGGCCGGGGGCAAGCAGTGACGCGCATTTCGCTGGGCCGGCGCCGGGTTCTGGCGCTGGCCGGGGCGGGGTTGGCGATCGGGCTGGCGCCGGCGGCGCTGGCCCACAGGGCCAAATCCATCATGACCCTGGTCAGTTGGAACCAGGCCAAGGGTCTGCTGGAGATCGACCACGCCCTGCATGCCCATGACGCGGAAGTGGCGCTGAACAAGATCGAAGGCGTGTCGATCCCCGACCTGACCCAGGTGCGTGACCAGGCGCAACTGGCGATCTATTGCGAGCCGCGTTTCACCCTGACCCCGCCGGGGGGCAAGCCATTGGCCCTGAAGCTGGTGGGGGCGGAACTGGTGCGGGACTATGTGCATGTCTATCAGGAAGTGCCGCTGACGGCGAAGCCGGCCCGGTTGACGGTGCATAACCAGTTGCTGCGCGATGTGTTCCCCACCCAGGTCAATCAGGTGAATTTCGACATGGCAGGCGGCGACCCCGACCATATCCGCACCGTCACCTTCATCGGCAATGACGGTGATAAGGATGTGGTGTTTTAGGGGGTGTGCAGGCGGTGGTCGGGGATGATGACGACATATTTTCTGCGCGCCGTCCTTTTGCTGACCGTCCTGATCGGGCCCGGGATCGCAGCCGGTCATGCTGCGGACTGCCCGGTTGACGCAGAGCGATTGCTGCACCTGTCGCCCGACGCATTTGATCAGGATATGAACGGGGGATGGCGCACGCTGGCCGACCGTGCTGGATGCGAGAAGGCCGCCGCAGACCTGATCAGGCGCTACATCGCACAGAATTGGGGCCGGATCCCACAAGGTAACCTGCATGAAATGTATTGGCATGCCGGGCAGCTGGAGGCGCTGGCCGGGGATTACCTGCGGGCGGTTCCGCTGCTGATGGCGGGGGTAAGCCCGGACCGGGGCCGGGATATCGGCTTCCATGAATATGCCCTGGGCACCATCGCCTTTCTGAACAGGGATCTGGCGGGCTTGAAGGCGGCGCGGCAGCGACTGTCAGCCTTGCCGCAACCGGCCGCGCTGAAAGCCGAGTTCGGCGATCATTGGCCGCCGAACCTCCGGGTGCTGGATGGGCTGATCCGATGCTTTGGGTCATCCTATGCCGTCGCCTATGGAAATGACTGTCCCCGTGAACAGGTGGCGCCTCCCTGAAACGAGGCAGCGCCACCAAACTCCCCGTCGACGCCGCCTGTGCCACCCGCTAGGATCAATACCGTTAACGCTAACAATTGCCACGCAATGGCGATCTGCGGGAGGGACGGGAAGTGCGTCATCTGACACTGGCGGCCGTGATGTCGGTCCTGTTGCTGGGCACCGTGCCCGCCATGGCCGCCGAATGCGGGCCGGACAAGCTGGGCACGTCGCGCACCATCACCCTGACGCGCCAATCCGGCGCCTATGGCACCATGCAGCATGCGCCGCTGCCGGGGCTGAAGCCGGGCGAAGTGGTGCTGACATTCGATGACGGGCCGGTGGCACAGACGACTCCTGTGGTGCTGAAGGCGCTGGCGGCTGAATGCGTGAAGGCCAGCTTCTTCATGGTCGGCAACAATATCGGGGGCAACCCGGCCCTGGCCCGGCAGGTCATGGATCAGGGCCATTCGGTTGGGCTGCATTCCCTGACCCACGCCCATCCGTCGGCGCAAAGCCCGGCGGAACAGCAGGCCGATCTGAACCAGACCCAGGAAATCTACACCAAGGTCATGGGTGGGTCTGCCGCCGCCTATCGCTTTCCGTTCCTGGAGGAAACGCCGACCCTGATGGCGGCTTTGGCGACGCAAGGCATGACGGTGATGTCGGTCGACCTGGGTATCAATGATTGGGAAGCCGATGACAGCACGGAGAAATTCGCCCGCCTGCTGACCGATGGGCTGGCCGCGAAGGGCGGCGGCATCATTCTGATGCATGACGCCAATCCGAAAACGGCCGACGCCCTGCCCACCCTGCTGCGCCTGCTGAAAGACAAGGGCTATCGCGTCGTGCATGTGGACTGGCGCGGCTGAGGGCACCCGCCTATTCCGGCGCTGTTAAGGGAGAAACATTTCTCCCGCCAAAAGATGCGGCGAAGATATCGAGTCGCCCACGCTTTTGGCGGCTGGTGCCCGAATCCATCTTGTCCAGCGGTCCCAGAATCCCCGTCTCTATCCTTTTGCTGCGATGCGACAATGGTCGAATATCGCCGGGGGAAGCGGGAATTCCTTTGGATTTCCGGTGCTTCCGGCGGCCCCCGTCACGTCGCGGCCCCTTCCGCCTTGATGCATGTCAATGCGCGTTCCCGTTGAACGGCCCATGAAGGCACAGTCGGGGATCGGGCATGGGCTCGGTCCTTTCAAGAAATGTTCCGCTGACACCGGGGGTTTGTCATGGGTGTAGCAATCGCCGACGGGGCGTATGGGGGCTCGGCTCAGACCGTACCCGTCGAGGCGTATCACGAAGACGTCGTGCGCGCCTTCGTCGTCGCCGCCATGTTCTGGGGCATCGCGGCGTTCGCCGCAGGTGTCTTCATCGCTTTCCAGCTGGCCTTTCCGGACCTGAATCTGGGTCTGGAATGGACGACGTTCGGGCGCCTGCGTCCGCTGCACACGTCCGCGGCCATCTTCGCCTTCGGCGGTAACGCGCTGATCGGCTCCTCGCTCTATGTTGTGCAGCGTACCTGCCGCGCCCCGCTGTTCGGCGGTCGCGAATGGGGCTGGTTCATCTTCCTGGGCTACAATCTGTTCATTGTCATGGCCGCCACCGGCTATCTGCTGGGCATCACCCAGGGCAAGGAATATGCAGAGCCCGAATGGTATGTGGACCTGTGGCTGACGATCGTCTGGGTGATCTATCTGATCGTCTATGGCGGTACGATCATCAAGCGCCGCGAGCCGCATATCTATGTGGCCAACTGGTTCTATCTGGCCTTCATCATCACCATTGCCATGCTGCATCTGGTGAACAACGCGGCCGTTCCCGTCAGCTTCACGGGCACCAAGTCCTATGTGGCCTGGGCGGGCGTGCAGGACGCGATGATCCAGTGGTGGTACGGCCACAATGCGGTCGGCTTCTTCCTGACCGCCGGCTTCCTGGGCATGATGTACTACTTCATCCCCAAGGCCGCTGAACGCCCGATCTACAGCTATCGTCTGTCGATCGTGCACTTCTGGGCGCTGATCTTCCTCTATATCTGGGCCGGGCCCCACCACCTGCATTACACGGCGCTGCCCGACTGGACGCAGACGCTGGGCATGGTGTTCTCGGTCGTGCTGTGGATGCCGTCGTGGGGCGGCATGATCAACGGCATCATGACCCTGTCGGGCGCCTGGGACAAGCTGCGCACCAACCCGTCGCTCCGCTTCTCGGTCACGGCTGTCGGCTTCTACGGCATGAGCACGTTTGAAGGCCCGGTCATGTCGGTGAAGGCGGTCAACGGTCTGTCGCACTACACGGACTGGACCATCGGCCATGTGCACTCCGGTGCCCTGGGCTGGGTGGCCTTCATCTGCTTCGGCATGATCTACTACCTGGTGCCGGTGCTGTGGAAGAAGCAGCGCCTCTATTCCACCAAGCTGGTCGAATGGCACTTCTGGACGGCCACCATCGGCATCGTGTTCTACATCACGGCCATGTGGGTCAGCGGCATCATGCAGGGTCTGATGTGGCGCGCCTATGACGAATACGGGTTCCTTCAGTACTCGTTCGTCGAGACGGTGCATGCCATGCATCCCTACTACGTCATCCGTGGCATCGGCGGTCTGCTGTTCCTGACGGGTGCCATCCTGATGGTCATCAACCTGATCCGCACCGTGCGTAGCGCCCCGGCCCTGGAGCCGGTGTCGCAGAGCGCGGCCGTGGCGGCCGAGTAAGGAGGGACGCCACCATGAAGTTCTCTCACGCGATCATCGAAAAGAACGTCCTGCTGATGGCGGTGCTCACCTTGATCACCGTTTCCATCGGTGGTCTGGTGCAGATCGTTCCGCTGTTCACGGTGGAAACGACGATCGAGCGGGTCGAGGGCGTGCGTCCCTACAGCCCGCTGGAGCTGGCCGGCCGCAACATCTATGTCCGCGAAGGCTGCTATCTCTGCCATAGCCAGCAGATCCGCACCTTCAAGGACGAGGTGGAACGTTACGGCCATTACAGCCTGGCGGCTGAGAGCATGTACGACCATCCGTTCCAGTGGGGCTCCAAGCGTACCGGTCCGGACCTGGCCCGCGTCGGCGGCAAGTACTCCAACGACTGGCATATCGCGCATCTGAACAATCCGCGCGCCCTGGTGCCGGAATCGATCATGCCGACCTACCAGTTCCTGAACCGTCCGCTGAAGTTCGACGACATTGCCGATCACCTGAAAACGTTGAAGATCGTCGGCGTTCCCTACACGGAAGACGACATCACCAACGCCGTGAAGGACGTGAAGGTGCAGGCCGGCGCCCTGCCGGACGAGGATACGGCCGCCGTTCTGGCCCGCTATCCGAAGGCCAAGCTGGGCGATTTCGACGGTAAGCCCGAGGAAGTGACGGAGATGGACGCGCTTGTCGCCTATCTCCAGATGCTGGGCACGCTGGTCGATTTCACGAAGATCAATCCCGAAGACCTGAAGCAGTAAGGGGAGGGCGTCATGCACGAACTTCTCCCCCTGCTGAAACAGCTCTGGCTGGTCTGGTTCCTGGTGCTGTTTCTGGGGATCGTCATCTGGGCCTTTCGTCCCGGCGCCCGCCGCCGGTTCGAATCCGATGCCATGATCCCGCTGAACGACGGCGCCGGTCCGGCCGGCAATGAAAGGTGACAGGCCATGCCCACCAAGATCGAAAAGGACGCCACCACGGGCCGGGACACGACGGGCCATGAGTGGGACGGCATCAAGGAACTGAATACACCGCTGCCGAAATGGTGGCTCTATACCTTCTATGCCTGCATCATCTGGGGCGTCATCTACACGGTGATGTTCCCGTCCTGGCCCACGCTCAGCAGCCATTTCGATGGTCTGTCGGGCTGGACCCGGCGCGGTGAGGTGACCGCGGCGCTGGATGCCCAGAAGGCCGGTCAGGCCGCAACCCGCGAGAAGATCGTGGCGATGGACATCGAGAGCATCCGCAAGGACCCGGCCCTGATGGGCTATGTCCAGGCGGCTGGCCGCGTGGCCTTCGCTGACAATTGCGCGGGTTGCCATGGTGCCGGCGGTGCCGGCGCCAAGGGCTTCCCGACGCTGGCCGATGATGACTGGATCTGGGGCGGCAAGCCGGACCAGATCCTGCAGACCATCACCTATGGTATCCGCAACACCAACGAGAACAGCCGTGTCTCCGACATGCCCCGGTTCGGCGCCGATGGTCTTCTGACCAAGGAGCAGATCAGCGACGTGGCGGATTACGTCCTGTCCCTGTCGGGTACGCAGGGCGACGCCGCCGCCACCGAACGTGGCGCCACGGTGTTTGCCGAGAACTGCGCCGCCTGCCATGGCGAAAAGGGCGAAGGCAACCAGGAGCTTGGCGCGCCCCGCCTGTCGGATGGCATCTGGCTCTATGGTGGCGACCGCAAGACGGTGGTCGACACCATCACCTATGCGCGTCGCGGCAACATGCCCGCCTGGATCGAACGTCTCGATCCGGCCACGGTCAAGGTGCTGGCGACGTATGTTCACGCGCTTGGTGGCGGGCAGTAACCCCCCGACTCCCACTGCCCCCACCTTTTCTCACCCGCCCGGAGCGATCCGGGCGGGTGTTTTGTTTTGGCGCGCGCGACATTGCAGGCGATGTTATGGTTTGGTCATGCGGTGTGTTCTGGACACGAATGTGGTGGTAGCAGCGATGCGGTCGCCCTTGGGGGCGTCGGCCCAACTGCTGCGTGCTGTACGGGATGGCCGGGTTCGCATGCTTTGCTCCGTCGCCTTGGCGCTGGAATATGAAGCCATATGCATGGCTTCCGCGCATGTCGAGGCGGCTGGCCTGACGACACGAGAGGCAGTCATCTTTGTTGATGCAGTCTTGGCGATGGCGGAGCCCGTCCAGACGTATTTTCATTGGCGCCCGCAATTGCGGGACCCCGGTGATGAAATGGTGCTGGAAATTGCCGTGAACGGGCGCGCCAGTATCATATCCACATTCAATGAACGGGACTTTGGCATGGTGCCGGCACGGTTCGGCGTAGAAGTGATGGGGCCAGCATCGGTTTTGAAGAGGATAAGGCAATGAAGACGAAACAGAGTACTTTCCCGCTTCGGCTGCCGACATCGATCAAGGCCGAGGTAGAACGTCGTGCCCGTGAGGACGGAATCAGTATCAACCAGTTCATCGCGACGGCCGCCGCCGAGAAACTGTCCGCCATGAACACGGCGGACTTCTTCGCTGAGCGTCGGGGACGGGCGGATTTCGACGCATTCGACCGGATCATGCGCCGGGATGGTGGGCCGCCCCCGGTGGAAGAGGACCGGCTTGAATGAACCCAGAGGATGTCGGTGATGACCAAAAAACAACAAGGGTGCCGTCGTCTTTTGCTGATCTCAGTGACAAGTGGGTCCTACGAGATGGGCGGATAAGCAACGAGGGTGATGCCAAGCTGATTGACACACTTCTGTCCCACGAACTGACGGAAGTGGTGGCCAGCGATAATGGATGGCGAAAGCTCTATCAGCATCGGAGCACTGGTCGCATCTGGGAATTATCCTATCCGCACAGCCAGTTACAAGGGGGGTGGCCCAAGGCGGTTGCGTGAACTTGTTTCCGTCGGCTCTCAGGAAGGCTGACAGTCGTCTTTGCGGTTCGTCTTGATGACACGCAGCCATTGGCCGTCGTCCCTGTCCCCATTGTCCGCACCCCCTGCGACCATTCGCGCTGCGGCGCAACATCCCGGTGCCATTTGATTTATCGCAACGCGCGGGCATAGGGACAGGCATAGGGTACGGTCCGGGTGGCTTGGCCCCCGAACTGTTGGTATTCGTTCCCAAGGGGGGTCCCGATGACCGGGCCGCAGTCGTTGCTGGAAAAGGCCGCCGCCGCCGATGCGGAGCAGGCGGCATTTGCGAAGTCGGAAAAGTCCGGCAAGGGTGGCAAGACGCCGCCGCCGGGCGATAACTCGTCTTCCCTTTACGCTGCGCGCGTCAAGGTTCAGCCCAAGTCTGTGAAGGGTAAGTACCGCACCATCAAATGGGCGGTGCTGATCTTCTGCCTGACCGCCTATTATCTGGCGCCCTGGATTCGCTGGGATCGCGGGCCGGACGCGCCGGGCCAGGCCCTGCTGATCGATATGGGTGCCGCGCGCGCCTATCTGTTCGGCATCGAGATCTGGCCGCAGGAGGTCTATTTCATCACGGGCCTGCTGATGCTGGGCGCCTTCGCTTTGTTCCTGGTCACATCCCTGTTCGGACGCCTGTGGTGCGGTTATGCCTGCCCGCAGACGGTCTGGACCGACCTGTTCATGCTGGTCGAACGCTGGATCGAAGGCGATCGCGGGGCCCGCATGCGCCTGGACAAGGCGCCGATGAGTGTCGAGAAATTCATGAAGCGTGGTGCCAAGCATGTTGTCTGGCTGCTGATCGCGCTGGCCACGGGCGGCGCCTGGGCGCTGTATTTCCAGGATGCGCCGACCTTCGTGGTCGACTTCTTCACGGGCCAGGCCTCCCTGGTCCAGTATTTCTTCGTCGGTCTGTTTACGACCACGACCTATGTCCTGGCCGGCTGGGCGCGCGAGCAGGTCTGCACCTATATGTGCCCGTGGCCGCGTTTCCAGGCGGCCATGCTGGACGACCAGTCCATGGTCGTCACCTATGAGCGCTGGCGCGGCGAAAAGCGTGGGCCGCACAAGGCCGGCACCAGCTGGGAAGGCCGCGGCGACTGCATTGATTGCGGCCAGTGCGTGACGGTCTGCCCCACGGGCATTGATATCCGCGACGGGCTGCAGCTGGAATGCATCGGCTGCGGCCTGTGCATCGACAGCTGCAACGAGATCATGGACAAGGTGGGCCGTCCCCGCAACCTGATCACCTTCGACACCGAGGCCCGCCAGCAGGCCCGTGCCAAGGGCGGCCGCGCCAAGTGGAAGATCGTGCGCCCGCGCACCGTGATCTATGCCGCGCTGCTGGTCATCATTTCCGCGGTCATGCTGACGGCCCTGCTGATGCGCACGACGGTTGAGGTGAATGTGCTGCGTGACCGCGCGCCGCTGTTCGTCACCCTGTCCGATGGCGGCGTGCGCAACGGCTATACGCTGAAGATCCTGAACAAGCGCCGGGAGGAGGTGGACTTCCTTCTGACGCTGAAGGGCCTGCCGGGGGCGCAGCTGCTGGTGCAGGATGTGGGTGCGGCAGAGGGCGGACAGTCCGTCATCCTGCATGCCCGTCCTGACAAGGTTGCCACCTACCGCGTCTTCGTCACGGCCCCGCCTGACAAGAAGCGCGACGAGCGGGTGGAGATCGAGTTTGTGCTGACCAATCCGGTGCGCGGCGAAGGCGACGAGTATGACGCCGTCTTCGTCGGCCCCCACGTCAACGGCCATGGGAGGGACTAAATGACGATGACGGTCGGACAACCGCGCAAAAGCGCCTGGATTCCCTGGGTGTTCGTCGGTGCCATGCTGGTGGTGATCGCCGTGAATGCGATCATGGTGACCTATGCCGTGGACAGCTATTCAGGGCTGGCGGTCGACAAGCCCTATGAGCGGGGTGTGCATTACAACGAGGTGCTGGCCGCGCAGAAGGGGCAGGACGCCCTGGGTTGGCGGGTTTCGCTGACGGCGGAACAGAAGTCGCTGATCCTGCGCCTGCAGGATCGCGATGGACAACCGCTGGACAATGTCGCCATCAATGGCCGGCTGGAACGCCCCATCAGCAACGACGCCCCGCTGCCGCTGGCCTTCATCGGGGCCGGCGACGGACGGTATGTCGCGCAGATTGCCGCCCCCCATCCCGGCCAATGGGATGTGAAGGCGGCGCTGCATCACGGGAGTGACCAGTATCTGCTGGTGCAGCGGGTGTTGGTGCCGAGATGAGCTTCGCCGCCGCCTCCGACATGTCCGGCGAGGCTGGAACGGCCTGTGTCCATTGCGGACAGCCGGTCACAGCCGGCCAGCGCTTCTGCTGCACCGGCTGTGCGGGGGCCTATGCCCTGATCCATGATCTGGGCCTGGATGCCTATTATGCCCGCCGGGATGCTGCGCTGCCGGCCCCCGCCGCGGAGGCGGAGACGCCGCTGGACCTGTCGACGGCGGTCGAGGATCAGGCCGATGGCGGCCATTGCCTGCGTCTGGTGGTCGATGGCGTCACCTGCGGCGCCTGTGTCTGGCTGATCGAAAGCGCGCTGCGCCGCGAACCCGGCGTGACGGCGGCCCGGGTCAACCTGACCACCCGGCGCCTGGTCGTGTCCTGGCAGGGCGAAACGGGCATGGCGGAAAAGCTGGCCGGCATCATCCGCCGCCTGGGTTATCGCCCGGCCGTGGCGGGGACCGTGTCCGCCGACGATCCGCAGAAAAAGTCGGAAAAAGAACTGGTCCGCGCCATGGCTGTGGCCGGGTTCGGCATGATGAACATCATGCTGCTGTCCGTGTCCGTCTGGTCCGGCCATGCAGGCAGCATGGGCGAGGCGACACGCACCATGATGCACTGGCTGTCGGCGCTGATCGCGCTGCCGGTCGTGGCCTATGCCGCACGCCCCTTCTACCGGTCGGCCCTGAACGCCCTGCGCGCCGGCCGCACCAACATGGACGTTCCCATCTCCCTGGGCGTGACGCTGGCGACCAGCGTCAGCCTGTGGGAGACGTACAAGCATGGTGAGCACGCCTATTTCGATGGCGCCGTCATGCTGCTGTTCTTTCTGCTGATCGGGCGGTTCCTGGATGCCCGCGCGCGTGGGCGCGCCCGGTCGGCGGCCGAACATCTGCTGGCCCTGGGCCGGGCCCCCGTCATGGTGCTGAACGCGGCCGGTGCGGCCGAACCCATGGCGCCTGCCGCTGTGCCTGTGGGCGCCACCGTCCTGGTCGCGGCCGGTGAACGCATCGGTATTGACGGCACCGTGGCCGACGGCGTGTCGGATATCGACACCTCCGTGGTGACCGGTGAAAGCCATCCACAGCCGGCCCGGCCCGGCGACAGGGTCTTTGCCGGCATGGTCAACCTGTCGGCCCCGCTGCGTCTGACCGTGACGGCGCGTGGTGAAGGGACCCTGCTGGCCGAGATCGTGCGCCTGATGGAGGCGGCCGAGCAGGGCCGCGCCAGGTTTGTGGCCCTGGCCGACCGTGTGGCCCGCGCCTATACGCCCGTCGTGCACAGCGCTGCCCTGGCCACCTTCCTGGTCTGGGTGCTGTGGGTGGGCATTGCCTGGCAGTCGGCCCTGTTCATTGCGGTCGCCGTCCTGATCATCACCTGCCCCTGCGCCCTGGCGCTGGCCGTGCCGGCCGTGCAGGTGGTGGCGACGGGCCGTCTGATGCGCAGTGGCATCCTGCTGAAATCAGCCACGGCCCTGGAGCGGCTGGCCAAGGTCGATACCATCGTCTTTGACAAGACCGGCACCCTGACCCTGGGCCGCCCCGACCTGCTGCCCGACCCGTCCCGTGATGCCGCCGACCTGGAACTGGCAGCCAGGCTGGCCCGGTCCAGCCGTCATCCGCTGTCGCGCGCCATCGCGCGTGCCGCCGGCACCGGCCCCGTGGCCGACGGTGTGCGGGAAGTGCCGGGCGCCGGCCTGGAATGGCAGGGTCCGGATGGCATGGTCCGTCTGGGCCGCCGTGGCTTTGTCGGGCCCGTGTCTGTGCCCGCCGGCATGGTGGAAGGGCCGGAATTGTGGTTGTCCCGGCCGGGACGGCAGCCGATGCGGTTCATTTTCGCCGATGCGCCGCGCGCCGACGCGGTGGCGGTAACGCAGGAACTGCGCCGCCGCGGTTATCGTCTGGCGCTGCTGTCGGGCGACCGCGAACCGGTCGTCGCCGCCATGGCCCGCCGTCTGGGGATTGAGGACTGGCAGGCCGGCGTGGATCCGGCCGGCAAGGCCGCCGCCCTGACCGATCTGCGGGCCGAGGGACGCCGTGTTCTGATGGTCGGCGACGGGCTGAACGACGCCGCTGCCCTGTCGGCGGCCGATGTCTCCGCCTCGCCCGGGTCGGCCGTGGATGTGGCGCAGACCGCGGCCGACGCCGTGTTCCAGGGTGACCGGCTGGCGCCGCTGGCGGAACTGCTGACGGTGGCGCGCAAGGCCGAACGGCTGGTCGTGCAGAATCTGGTCTTCACGCTGCTTTACAACCTGTGCGCCGTTCCGGTGGCCATGCTGGGCCATGCCACGCCGTTGATCGCGGCCCTGGCCATGTCCAGTTCGTCGCTGGTGGTGCTGGGCAATTCGCTGCGCCTGTCGCGGCGAAACAAGGGGGAAATGCCATGAACAGCCTGCTGTTCCTGATCCCGATCGCATTGGCCCTGGGGCTGGCCGGCCTCGCGGCCTTTCTCTGGTCGGTGCGCAGCGGACAGTACGAGGATCTGGATGGGGCCGGTGCCCGCGTCCTGTTTGATGACGGGCAGCCCTTGCCGCCCGCAAAACCGTCTCAGTCGAAGGAGAGTTTAGATGAATAACGTCATTCTGCGCCTGGTGGGCATCGCCCTGGCTTTCCTGGGTCTGTTCCTGGCTGCAGGGTCCAAGGATGTCGGCATGTTCCTGGGGGGCATGCTGTTCAGCCTGTTTGGTGTTGCCCTGAATTTCTGGCTGATCGCGCAAGCCTATCCGCACCATGGTCAAGGAGATGAAGGACTGGCCGCGCACTGAGCGGCCATGCTTACCGGTTCCCCGGCAGAGATGAAAAGTTTTCGCCGGGGAACCTGAGTAGCTGTTCATTTTTGTATGTCTGTCTGAATTCCGTCTTGCCGAATCTTCTTCTTGCTACCGTTGTTTCAGTGTAAATATTCCCTTAACCAATTCCCAAAGCAACGAACCAGGCGCAATGATCGTTCAAGTGGCCCAGGGTGAAGTTTGCTGGCCGCAGATGCTGCGTGTCTTACGCGGCACGCGTTATTGGACCCGCGCTCAGCTTGCCGCCCAGTTGAAGGTCGCCTCCACGGCTTTGCGCGATTGGGAAGAAGGCGTTTCGACCCCGGATATCGGGGTGCAGAAGCAGGTTCGCGATATTTTGGGCCGTCCGGTCGAAGACGCGCATCTGGCTCTGGTGGTGCGCCAGTCACCCAGTGCGCGTTATCTATTCCGCACCGACCGCGAACCCCAGACGGGCAAGAGCAGCCGCATCCTGGAGCTCAGCGAATCGATCATCAATGAACAGCCATTGGGTCGTGAGGTGTTCCTGTCCCCACGGACGCCGCAGCAGGTCGACCTGACGGCGGGCACCGATGCCATGCTGAACTGCCGGGGCCGCTTCTACGGGGGGGAGATGGTGATGGCGACGGTTCGCACCATCTGGCTGCAATATGTGCAAGGCGGAATGACCGTCCGCCACGCCCTGACGCGCTGGGTCCCCATGCGCCTTCCTGACGGTACGCCGGTCTGTCTTTATGAAAGACGGACGGTGACGCCATCTGCTTACCTGTCCTTGCCGTCCGAGCCGGTCTTCACCTCGCTGGACGAACTGGTGGCATAGGCCGCCGGCGAGGTACCCCGCCGATTCGATTGTGCGGATGTGCGCGTTGACCGCCCGCGGCGATTGAACTAAGCGTCAGAGCCATCCGCAATGACCATCCCCAATGGCCGGGGAAGCCCATCTGATGATGCCCAGCAATTCCCTGAAGCCTGACAGTCGTGGCGCTGTTCCCGCCGTGCCGCGGGTATTGAGCGTGCCTGTGGATGATCTGCGGCCCCGTCCCGATCAGCCGCGCCGTTATTTCGATGTCGATGCCTTGGCAGAACTGGCCGCCAGCATGGCCCGGGTCGGGTTGCTGCACCCGCTGCTGGCACGGGAGACGGACACCGCCGGTATCTATGAGATCGTGTCCGGCGAACGCCGCTGGCGCGCCGCGCGGCGCCTGGGCTGGGCCGAGATGCCGATTCTGCTTACCCAGGGCGATGTCGACGAGATTGCCCTGATCGAGAACCTGCAGCGCCAGGACCTGAATGCGCTGGAGGAGGCGGCTGCCTTGCAGCGGCTGATGGAAAAACACCATTACACGCAGGAAGCCCTGGGCCAGGCGATCGGCCGGACCCAGGGCCAGATCAGTTCAACCCTGCGCCTGCTGACCCTGCATCCAGACATCCTGAAGAACTATCCCGCGTTCGAGCGGCAGGTGTCGCGGTCCATGCTGATCGAACTGGCCACGATCGACGAGGCGGACAAGCAGCTCGCCCTGTGGCAGCGCGCCTGCGAAGGGGCGCTGACCGTGCGTGCCATACGGGCGGAAAAGGCCGGGAGCAGCCCGCCATCGCCGGCCACCGCCGGCCTGTCAACCGACAAGGTGACCGTGGCACTGCGTCAGGTCGACCGCACGGTCACGGCGCTGGAGCAGTTGAAGCTCGGTCCCGCCGGGCTGACCGACGGCCAGCGTGCCCATCTGGCGGCTTTATCGCGGCGCATCAACGCCATGCTTGGCTGACGGCGCGTCTGCAGGGATGATGATTTTCGGGTCCGGGGGGACTTGATGCGGCGACGGACCGGGCCATGTCCAGATTGGGTCCGGTGGCGGAGGAGGGGTGGATGCGGCATGTGCGTTCGGTCCTGGCGGGATTTCGCGGTCTGGCCGAGGATTTGCCGCGGGTTTTCGAGGCCGCATGCCGCGATCTGGTCGAAACGCTGGGTGTCAGCAGCGGCAGCGTCTGGTTCTTCATCGAAGGTGGAAGGGCCATCGAGTGTGCCGCCCTTTACGATGCCCGCGACGCGCGCGTGCTGCGGGGGGCCCGGCTGCGGGAAACGGATTGCCCAGCCTATTTCCATGCCCTGATCCGGGACCGGCGGGTGGTGGCGCCCGATGCCCACAACCATCCCGCGACGTCCGGCATGGACACCTATCTGCGCCAGCGGGATGTGCGATCCCTTCTGGACCATGTCGTCCTGTCGCCGGAAGGGCGCGCCGTTGCCGTGCTGTGCTGTGAACAGGGCGGTGGCATGCGGCAATGGTCGGACGCGGACGAGGCCTATCTTCAACAGCTTGCCATCGCCCTGGGTGTGGCCATTGCGTTGCAGACAGGGACGCGGGGCCAGATTCGCTAACGCGGCCTTTATGCTGCGGCGCACAAATTACATAATGGTTTCAAGCTTCTGGACCTTGGTCGCAACGACCAAGGTCGGGGCTGCGTTAACCTTCATCCTGCCACATCGTTGCATCCTCTAACCGATCCGGGTGCAAGAACAGGCCTGCTTGGCATGGCTTCCAAGAAAAGCCCGGTCGGTTTTCGTCGTTGCTACATGAGCGATTAAGGGAGGGCACATGGCAAACGTGGCAGTGGGCGGTTCGGAACCGGCCCCGATGACCAAAGAGGAGAAGAAGGTCATCTTCGCCTCTTCGCTGGGCACCGTCTTCGAATGGTACGATTTCTATCTTTACGGCTCGCTCGCGTCCGTGATCGCCAAGCAGTTCTTCTCCGGCGTCAATGAGACGGCGGCGATGGTGTTCGCGCTGCTGGCCTTTGCCGCCGGCTTCTTCGTGCGTCCGTTCGGCGCGCTGGTGTTCGGTCGCCTGGGTGACCTGATCGGCCGCAAATACACTTTCCTCGTCACCATTCTGATCATGGGTGCCTCGACCTTCATCGTCGGTATCCTGCCCAACTACGAAACCATCGGCATTACCGCCCCGATCATCCTGATCGGCCTGCGCATGCTGCAGGGTCTGGCGCTGGGTGGTGAATATGGCGGTGCCGCCACCTATGTGGCCGAACATGCCCCGCATGGCCGCCGCGGCAACTACACCTCCTGGATCCAGACGACGGCCACGCTGGGCCTGTTCCTGTCGCTGCTGATCATCCTGGCCTGCCGCACCAACATGTCGCCCGAGGCCTTCGACGCCTGGGGCTGGCGCATTCCCTTCCTGATCTCCATCGTGCTGTTGGGCGTCTCGGTCTGGATCCGTCTGATGCTGAGCGAAAGCCCGGCCTTCAAGAAGATGAAGGACGAGGGCAAGCATTCCAAGGCGCCGCTGACGGATGCGTTCGGCAACTGGAAGAACCTGAAGGTGGTCATCCTGGCCCTGTTCGGTCTGGTCGCCGGTCAGGCCGTGGTCTGGTACACGGGTCAGTTCTATGCCCTGTTCTTCCTGACCTCCACCCTGAAGGTCGATGCCTTTACCGCCAATCTGCTGATCGCCGGTTCGCTGGCGCTGGGCACGCCCTTCTTCGTCGTGTTCGGCACGCTGGCCGACAAGATCGGCCGCAAGCCCATCATCATGGCGGGTCTGGCGCTGGCCATCATCACCTACTTCCCGCTGTTCAAGGGCATCACCCACTTCGCCAATCCCGACCTGGAAGCCGCCGTCGCCACCTCGCCGGTCGTCGTGGTCGCCGACCCCAACGAATGCTCCTTCCAGTTCAACCCGACCAGCACGTCCAAGTTCACCACCTCCTGCGATATCGCCAAGGCGGCGTTGGTGGCCAAGGGCGTGCCCTACAAGAACGAAGCCGCCCCCGCCGGCACCATCGCCCAGATCAAGGTCGGCGAGACGGTCATCGAGAGCTATGACGGCAGCGGCATGGCCACCAAGACCGAAGTTGCCCTGCATGGGCCCTCGCCCTCTGCTGCCCCGGCCGACCCGAAGGCTGCCGGTGCTGCCTTCACCAAGGCTGTCGGTGAGGCCCTGAAGTCCGCCGGCTACCCGGCCAAGGCCGACCCGGCCAAGATCAACCATGTCATGCTGGTTGTCCTGCTGACCATCCTGGTCATCTATGTGACCATGGTGTACGGCCCGATCGCCGCCATGCTGGTGGAATTCTTCCCCACCAAGATCCGCTACACCTCCATGTCGCTGCCCTATCACATCGGCAATGGCTGGTTCGGCGGCTTCCTGCCCACCACCAGCTTCGCCATCGTGGCGGCGACTGGCGACATCTATTCCGGTCTCTGGTACCCGATCATTATCGCGGCCGTGACCCTGGTCCTGGGCCTACTGTTCGTGCCCGAGACCAAGGATGTCGACATCTTCCACCACGACTGATCAATTTTCGGTCAGTTCTGGCGTTATCCCCTCTGAACTCGACTGGCGGGTGGTGAAAACCACCCGCCATATTCGTTTTTGCCAAATGGATGCTTGCGTCGCGGGGCCGATTGCGCATCAATCCTGTCATAAAGTGTGGCGAAGCCACCATGTGCCAGGAAGGTGGTAAATCCACCGTAAACCAGCTAGGTGCAGCCGGGGGGAAAGAGGGAATGGCGATCCGCGTTCTGGTGGCCGACGACCACCCACTTATGCGTGCGGCCCTTTGTCAGTCGGTGACGGGCACGGTGCCCGATCTGACCACGGTTGAGGCGTCCAGCTTCGGTGAGGTCGAGGAGGCATTGCGCCATGATGCCGGCATCGATGCCATTCTGCTGGACCTGCACATGCCGGGCATGAACGGGTTGATCGGTCTGGCCCTGCTGCGCAACGAACATCCGGCCATTCCCGTCATCGTTGTTTCCGCGTCGGAGGATGCGGCCACCATCCACCGTTCCATGGAATATGGCGCGTCGGGTTTCGTGCCCAAATCGGCCCCCATCACCCATATCGGGGAGGCCATCCGCGCCGTGCTGAACGGGGCGGTCTGGCTGCCCACGGGCAGTACCCATGCGCCGTCGGCCCCGGTCGCCGATGCCGACATGGCCGCCCGCGTGGCGGGTCTGACCCCACAGCAGCTGCGCGTGCTGGCCGGCATTGCCGAGGGCAAGCTGAACAAGCAGATCGCGTACGAGATGGGCGTGGTGGAAACCACGGTGAAGGCCCATGTCACGGTGATCCTGCGCCGCCTGGGCGTGGTCAGCCGCACGCAGGCCGCCATTGTGGCGTCCAAACTGGCCCTGGCACCGCTGGCGGAGACGCAGGCGGAAGCGTCGTAAGGCAGCCTTGCCCCGCCGGCGGACCGGCGGGGGTGGGGCCCCGCTTCCTACCGATCCTTCACATAGGGACGGCCGCTGGCCTTGGGCGGGATGGCCTTGCCCACGAAGCCGGCCAGCAGCAGCACCGTCAACAGATAGGGCAGCGCCTCGATCAGCTGTACCGGCACCTCGCCGATGCCGGGCAGGGCGACGCCCTGCAACCGCGTCTGCAAGGCGTCGGCAAAGGCGAACAGCAGGCAGGCCAGCAGGGTGGGCACCGGCTTCCATTTGCCCAGGATCAGCGCAGCCAAGGCCAGATAGCCCTTGCCGGCCGTCATGTTGGTCTGGAACCCCGCACCTTGCGCGGTGGACAGATAGGAACCGGCGATGCCGCACAACAGGCCGGCGATCAACACAGCCTGATAGCGCAGGCGGGTGACGGAGATGCCGGCCGTGTCGACTGCGGCCGGGTTCTCTCCCACCGCGCGCAGGCGCAGACCGAAGCGGGTGCGGTAGGCCACCCAGAAGGTGACGGGCACGCAGGCAAAGGCGAGGTAGACCAGGAGGGAATGGCCGCTGATCAGCTCGTAATAAAGCGGGCCCAGCAGCGGCACGCCGCGCAGGGTTTCGGCCAGCGGCAGGGTCAGTTCATTGAAGCGGGCGGCGGCGGGCAGGTTGGGCGTGCGCCCGCCCATTTCAAACCAGGCATTGCCCAGCACGGAAGTCAGGCCCAGCGCCACGATGTTCAGCGCCACGCCGGACACGACCTGGTTGCCCTTGTGCGTGATACAGGCAAAGCCATGCAGCAGGGCCATGATCAGGGAGGACAGGATGGCAGCCCCCAGACCCAGCCAGGCAGAGCCGGTCATGGCGGCGGCTGTGGCCGAGGCAAAGGCCGCCATCAGCATCTTGCCCTCCAGCCCGATATCGACAACGCCCGCGCGTTCCGAATAGAAGCCGGCCAATGCTGCCAGCAGCAGGGGGGTGGCCAGACGCACGGTGCTGTCCAGCAGCGACAGAAGCGCCATAAAGCTGTCGATCATGGTCTCAGGCCCCCGCCGGCTTGGCCACCGCGTCTGCGGGGCGGCGTGTAAACAGGCGCACCAGCGCCGGGCGGAACATATGTTCCAGGGCCCCGGCGAACAGGATCACCACACCCTGGATCACCACCACCAGCTCCCGGCTGATGGTCGGATAGTCGAAGATCAGCTCCGTCCCGCCCTGATACAGCGCCCCGAACAGGATGGCGGCGGGCAGGATGCCGGCCGGATGGTTACGGCCCATCAGGGCCACGGCAATGCCGGTGAAGCCCAGGCCTGCCGGGAAGTTCAGCAGGATGCGGTGCTGCACGCCATGCAGCTCGTTCACGCCCAGCAATCCTGCCAGCGCACCCGACAGGGCCATGGTGATGACGATGACCTTGCGCGCGTCGATCCCGGCATAGCGGGCCGCATTCTCATTCGCGCCTACGGCACGCAGCGCATAGCCCCAGCGCGTGTGCCAGATGAAGGCCCAGACGACGACGCAGGCGGCCAGCGCCAGGAAGGCGGAGAAGTTCAGCGGCGATGCCAGCATGGGAATGCCGATCCCGGCCAGCATGTCGCTCATCATCGGCAGGAAGGTGCCCTTGGCAAAGGGCGCGCTTTCCGGCGACATCTGGCCCGGCCTGATCAGCACATTGACCATCAGATAGACCATCAGCGACGAGGCCAGGAAATTGAACATGATGGTCGTGATGACGATGTGGCTACCGCGATAGGCCTGCAGCCAGCCGGGGATGGCGGCCCACAGGGCGCCAAAGGCTGCCCCGCCCAGTACGGACAAAGGCAACAGCGCCCACCAGGGCCAGCCCGGCAGCGCCAGACAGACCAGACCCACACCCAGGCCCCCCAGATAGGCCTGCCCCTCCCCACCGATATTGAACAGCCCGCCATGAAAGGCGACGGCCACAGCCAGGGCCGTGAACACCAGCGAGGTGGCGTAATAAAGCGTGTAGCCAAGCCCGTCGCCCGTCAGCAGCGCCCCATAGAGCATGCTGGAAATGGCGCCGATCGGGTCCTCCCCGATGACCAGGATGACCAGGGCAGAGACCAGCAGCGCCAGCACGACATTGACCAGCGGCAGCACCAGCCCCGTCACCCACCAGGGAAGATTGTCGGAACCCGCACCCGCACTCATGCCGTCACCCCTTCGTCACCGGTCACGCCATCGGCGATGCCGGCCATCATCACCCCGATCCGGCCTTCCGTGGCCTCGTCGGCCGAAAGCTCGCCCACGATCCGCCCGCCGCACATCACCAGGATGCGGTCCGACAGAGCCAGGATCTCGTCCAGCTCGGCCGAGACCAGCAGGATGGCCTTGCCCCGGTCGCGCAAGCTGACCAGCTGGCGATGGATGAAGGCGATGGCGCCGATATCCACCCCGCGCGTCGGCTGACCCACCAACAGGATGTCCGGCTCCCGGTCCATCTCGCGCGCCATGACCAGCTTCTGCTGATTGCCGCCGGAGAAGAGCGAACTGCGCAGGTTCGGATCGCGCGGGCGCACATCGAACCGTTCCATCAGCTCGGCCGTGCGTTCGACGACGCGCTTCCAGTTCAGCCGGCCGGCCCGGCCCGCCAGGACCTTATCCTGGTGATAGCCCAGGATGGCGCTTTCATAGGCCGGGAATTCCTTGATGACGGCCAGTTTCAGCCGGTCTTCCGGCACATGGGCCAGACCGCGCCGGCGGGCGTCGGCCGCGTCATAGCCGGCGGTGGGGCCGATTTCCGCCCCCTTGATGGTCAGCGTACCGGCGGAGAAGCCGGACATGCCGGACAGCACTTCCAGCAATTCCGACTGGCCATTGCCGGCCACGCCGGCGATGCCCACGATCTCTCCCGCCCGCACGGTCAGGCTGGCATCGTCCAGCAGCTTGATCCCGCGCCCGTCCACGACATCGACATGCGATGCGGCCAGCAGAACGGGCCCAGGTTTGGCCGGGCCCCGCTCCACCTCCAGTGAGGTCTTGCGGCCCACCATGGCGTCGGCCAGCGCCTGCTGGCTGGTCTCGGCCGTGGTGAATTCGGCGACGACCGCGCCGCGGCGCAGCACCGACACGCGGTCGGTGATGGCCAGGATTTCCTTCAGCTTGTGCGTGATCAGCACCACGGTGCGGCCCTGGCGGCGCAGCCGGTCCAGGATCTGGAACAGCTGCTCCACCTCCGGCGGCGACAACACGGCCGTCGGCTCGTCCAGGATCAGCACTTCGGCCCCGCGATAAAGCGCCTTCAGGATTTCCACGCGCTGCTGCACGCCCACGGGCAGGTCGGCGACCAGGGCGTCCAGCGGCACTTCCAGGCCGAACTGTTCCTCCAGCGCCTTCACCTCCGCCCGCGCCCGCTCCATCGCCGGGCCCAGGACGGGGCCGCCCTCATTGCCCAGCAGCAGGTTTTCCAGCACCGTGAAGGTCTCCACCAGCATGAAATGCTGATGGACCATGCCGATGCCCAGACGGATCGCGTCCTGGGAATTGCGGATATCGACCTGCTGGCCGCGGACCAGGATCTCCCCTTCATCGGCCTGGTAGAAGCCGTAAAGGATGCTCATCAAGGTCGATTTGCCGGCCCCGTTCTCGCCCACCAGCCCATGGATGCTGGACGGCGCAAAGCGCAAGGTGACCTGGCGATTGGCATGGACGGGGCCGAATCGCTTGTCGATGCCGACAAGTTCGACCGCCCAGGCGGGGGAATGGGTTTGGTGGGCGGCCGAC
The DNA here is from genome assembly GCF_057809655.1 of Niveispirillum sp. FG148. Classification (NCBI taxonomy): domain Bacteria; kingdom Pseudomonadati; phylum Pseudomonadota; class Alphaproteobacteria; order Rhodospirillales; family Azospirillaceae; genus Niveispirillum; species Niveispirillum sp. FG148. Next base: position 174,384 of record NZ_JBMDKJ010000005.1, on the reverse strand, counting down.
ATGGTTGCTGCCTGCGTCAGTACGGTCAAATTCGGGAAGGGATCAGTACTTGCAGCCCTTGACGTCGTCATAATTGGCGACGGTGCGGGTCCCGGAATTGATTTCGTCCGTCGCCTTGTCGACGGCCGCCTTCATCTCCGGCGTAATCAAAGCCTTGTTGTTCTCATCATAGGCCCAGCCGACACCCTGTTCCTTCAGGCCCAGGCGCTGATGACCGGCCGTCCAGGTGCCGTCCTTGGTGGTCTTGAACGCTTCATAGGCGGCCACGTCCACGCGCTTGACCATGCTGGTCAGCACGCTGCCGGGGAACAGGTGGTTCTGGTTGCTGTCCACACCGATGGACAGCTTGCCGGCGTCCGATGCCGCCTGCAGTACACCCAGGCCCGTCTGGCCGGCGGCAGCGAAAATCACGTCGGCGCCACGGTCGAACTGGCTTTTCGCCAGTTCGCTGCCACGCGTGGGGTCAGCCCAGGCGGCGGGCGTGCTGCCGGCCATGTTGACGACGATATGGGCATTGGGGCGCACCGACTTCACGCCCTGTTCGTAGCCGCAGGCGAAACGGCGGATCAGGGGGATATCCATGCCACCGATGAAGCCGACGGTGCCCGTCTTGGACGCCAAAGCCGCCAGGACGCCGACCAGGAACGACCCCTCATGCTCGGCAAACTCCACCGACTGCACATTGGGCAGGTCCACGACGCCGTCGATCAGGGTGAAATGGACGTTGGGATATTCCTTGGCCACCTTTTCCACGGCAGGCGCCATGGAAAAGCCGACCGACACGATGATTTCCGCATTGCGCTGGGCCAGCCGGCGCAGGAACTGTTCGCGCTGCGCCTCGTTGGTGATTTCGAACCAGCGGAAATTATAGCCGGTGTCGGCCTTGAACCGTTCGGCCCCGGCATTCGCCGCCTCGTTAAAGGACTTGTCGAAGCGCCCGCCCATGTCGAAGACGATGGCCGGCGCGAAGCCCGTGGTGGTGGAGGCGGGAGCGGCCGATGCGGTCGCAGCAAAACTCAAGGCAAGGACCGCCAGGGCGGCACGACGGGCAAACTTCATCGGCTCCATATCCGAACGGGCAGGGGATCGGCACGGCAAAGACCCGTATCCGGAACAGCAGCCCCCGCAATCATTCCAGCCCGACAAGCTATCCAGTTCGCACGCGCCCGGCAAGGTGACAAAAGCCGCCGCGCCCTCCCCCGTGGCGCTTCGTGGCCGGTCTGTGGCAGATCGACGCCGCGCACATGCCGGGGCGGACTGTCAAATAACTGTAGCATCGGCGGCTTATAAGCAGGCAATGGTCGGTTTCCGGCCGCCTGTATGTTTGGAGACTGCCCCGTCATGACCCGTCCGATCCCCGCCAACTATGCTGAATTTGATGCCTTGCAGGATGTGCCCGCCTCCCCCGATGGCGAGCCGACCTTTGGCGAGGTGGTGCAGCAGCGCCTGGGCCGGCGCGAGATTCTGCGCGGCATGCTGGGCACCAGCGCCATCGCCGCCTTCACGCCCGCCATCCCGGCCCTGGTGATGACCGGCGAGGCCAAGGCGCAGGCAGCACCCGCGGCAAGCAAGGCGGCGGCGGGCGGTCAGGCCGGATTCGGCTTCAATTTCGAGGAACTGGCCCGTGGTGTGGATGGCAACCACCATGTCGCCCCCGGCTATAATGCCGATGTGCTGATCCGCTGGGGTGACCCGCTGTTTGCCGACAGCCCGGAATTTGACCCGCAGAAGCAGACGGCCGACAGCCAGCTGAAGCAGTTCGGCTATAATTGCGACTATACGGCCTTCTACCCGCTGCCGCTGGGGTCGAATAATGCCGATAACGGCCTGCTGTGGGTGAACCATGAATATACCCAGGCCGAGCTGATGTTCCCCGGTCTGGTCCCGGAAGGCCAGGACCGCTACGCGCCCGAGGCCGTGACCAAGGAGATGGTCGAGGTCGAAATGGCCGCCCATTCCGGCACGGTGGTGGAGGTGAAGCGCGGCAAGGACGGCAAATGGTCTTATGTGAAGGGCAGCAAATATAACCGCCGCGTCAATGCCCTGAACACGAAGATGGCCCTGGTCGGCCCCGCCGCCGGCCACGCGCGGCTGAAGACCAAGGATGACCCGGAAGGCCGCACCGTCATCGGCATGGTCAATAACTGCGCCGGGGGCCAGACGCCCTGGGGCACGGTCCTGTCGGGCGAGGAGAATATCGACGGTTACTTCACCGGCAAGATGGACCAGTCCCATCCCGAACAGCGCAATTACGACCGCATGACAGTTCCTTCCACGGTCTATCAGTGGGGCCGCCATTACGAGCGGTTCGACATCAACAAGGAACCCAATGCCGCCAACCGTTATGGCTGGATCGTGGAGATCGATCCCTATGATCCGACCAGCACGCCGCGCAAGCTGACGGCGCTGGGCCGGTTCAAGCATGAAGGGGCCGGCGTCACCGTGAACAAGGATGGCCGCGTCGCCGTCTATATGGGCGACGACCAGCGGTTTGAGCATCTCTATCGCTTCGTTTCCAAGGGCAAGTACAACCCGGCCGACCGCAAGGCCAACATGAAGCTGCTGGAAGAAGGCACGCTGTCCGTCGCCCGCTTCGATGCCGATGGCACGGTCACCTGGCTGCCGCTGGTGCATGGGCAGGGGCCGCTGACCGCTGCCAACGGCTTCAAGGATCAGGGTGATGTGCTGATCTGCGCGCGCATTGCGTCCACGCTGCTGGGGGCCACCCGCATGGACAGGCCGGAGGATGTGGAGGTCAATCCCAAGACCGGTCTGGTCTATGTCATGCTGACCAACAATGACGACCGGCTGCCTAATGACGTCAAGCATCCCGAGCAGTCACGCGTGAATGCCGCCAACCCACGCCCGGCCAACAGCTGGGGCCATATCGTGGAAATGACGCCGCCGGGCGGCGACCATGGCGCCGACAAGTACAAGTGGGAAATCCTGATCAAGGCCGGCAATCCGGCTGATCCGAAGACGGGCGCCAGCTTCAATCCGGCCACCACGGAAAATGGCTGGTTCTCCTGCCCCGACAATTGCGCCTTCGATAGCATGGGACGGCTGTGGGTGGGCACCGACCAGGGCAACAAGTGGCAATGGACCAGCGGGGCTGCCGACGGCATCTGGGCTGTGGAGACGCAGGGACCGATGCGCGGCACGGCACGCCTGTTCTTCCGCGTGCCGCTGGGGGCGGAAATGACCGGTCCCAGCTTCACCCCCGACGATCAGGCCCTGTTCCTGTCGGTGCAGCATCCGGGGTCGGATGCGGTCGACAAGGCCACGAAGTCAGGCAACAAGCAGGGCACCTTCGCCGATCCCGGCACACGCTGGCCCGATTTCAAGGACAATATGCCCCCGCGGCCTTCGGTGGTGGTTGTGACCAAGAAGGGCGGCGGCATCATCGGCGCCTGATGCCGGCGACGGGGCGGCCGCGCTGCGACGCAACAGACGCTTGCAAAGCCGCCCCCGCCAATGTCACAAGCAAGGGTAACGGAACTGGCCAGTCCGGTTCCGCATATCCATTCTTGTCCCATCCGCCTGACGGTACCATTCCGGTGCCGCCCGCAGGGTGTTAGCAACGGGTATTGCTGATGAAGTCTGTGCTGCCGGCCCCCTTCGCGTTCAATCGACGCGCCTTGTTGCGGGGGGCGGGCGCCCTGGCTGTTTCGGCCCTGGGCATCCCCCTGGCGGCACCCCGGCTGGCGTTGGGCCGGCCGACCTTCACCGACTATCCGTTCCAGCTGGGCGTGGCCTCGGGCGATCCGTGGCCCGACGGTTTCGTCATCTGGACGCGGCTGGCGCCCCGGCCGCTGGAACCCGGCTATGGCATGCCCACGGACATCATTCCCGTCGATTGGGAAGTGGGCAAGGACAAGAGCTTCAAGGAAGTGGCCGCCAAGGGGACGGCCATGGCCTATCCGGAACTGGCCCATTCCGTCCATGTGGAAGTGGCGGGGCTGGAGCCCGGCCGCCCCTACTGGTATCGCTTCCGTTGCGGTGACCACCGGTCGCAGCAGGGCCGCGCCGTCACGGCGCCGGCTGCCGGCACGCCCACGCAGAAGCTGCGCTTCGCCGTGGCCGGCTGCCAGAATTACGATCAGGGCCTCTACACCGCCTTCGACTTCCTGTCGCAGGAGGAGGTCGATTTCGTCTACCATTATGGCGACTACATCTATGAAGGCCTGAGCCGGCCCTTCTTCTACAGCCGGCATATTGAGGATGTGGTGCCGTCGCCGCGCCGCATCGACCAGCCGGACCCCTTCTCCGTCGATGATTACCGGCTGCGCTATGCCAAGTACAAGCTGGACACCGACCTGCAGAAGGCCCATGCCGCCGCCCCCTGGATCGCCGCCTGGGACGATCATGAGGTGGTGGACAATTGGGTCAGCGATTTCGACTGGGACAATACCCCGCCGGAGATTTTCCGCCTGCGCCGCGCGGCGGCGGCCCAGGCCTATTACGAACATCTGCCCTTCCGCAAATCGTCCCTGCCGCAGGCCGGCAACATGCAGCTTTTCCGGAAGCTGGGTTTTGGCGACCTGATCGACCTGCATGTGCTGGACACGCGCCAGTACCGCAGTGACCAGCCCTGCCGCGACGGGTTCCGCCCCGCCTGTGACGAGGTGAACGACCCCAAGCTGACCGTGCTGGGCGAGAAGCAGGAAGCCTGGCTGTTCGACAATCTGGTGAACGGCAAGGCCAAATGGAACCTGCTGGCCCAGCAGGTGATGTTCATGCCCTGTGACCGTGAACCGGGCCCGGCCAATATCCGCAACCTGGACAGCTGGGACCCCTACCGCGTGGCGCGCCGCCGCGTGCTGTCGCATCTGCATGACAACAAGATCCGCAACGCCGTCATCCTGACCGGGGATGAGCATCAGCATATTGTCGGCGATGTGCATCTGGACGACCAGAATCCCGACAGCCCCACCGTGACCTCGGAATTCGTCGTTACCTCCATCTCCTCGGGTGGTGATGGCGGGGAGGCACGGCCCAATGCCAAGGGCATGCTGGACGAGAACCCGCACATCAAGCTGATCAACGACCAGCGCGGCTATGGCATCTGCGAGGTGACGCCCAAGCGGTTGCAGATGGAGCTGCGCGTCCTGGATCAGGTGTCGCGGCCGGGCGGCAAACTGTCCACCCGCGTCAAATACGCGATCGATCCGGCCAAGCCCGGTATCCAGAAGGCGTAAAGGCAGGCCCGCCCCGGTTGCGCGGGGCGGGCCTGTCGTCAATGCCGGCTGCTGCCCACACCGTGGCTGGCGTTCCAGGCGGCTTCCACGTCCGGCGTGCGCTGCAGGATCAGGCCATACCAGCCCAGCCCCTTGTAGGTTTCATAACCGGGGGTAAGCGCGAAGGCCACCACCGTGCCGTCATCGGCCTGATAGAAGCCCATGTCCTTGCCATCCGTCCTGATCGGATAACGGCCCATCAGCAGATAACGTTCGTCATTGGCCGCGAGGATGCGGAAATTGCTGTCGACGATCAGGCACTTGGTCCGACCCTCCAACTGCTCCTCCTCCGTCAGGCGGATCGACTTCACCACCGTACCGGCCTGGGGTGCCCAGTCGAAGAAGATGCCCAGAACGCCAAGCGGCTTGCCATTTTCCGCCCCGCCGGCGCGGATGGCAGTGGAATAGATGGCAACCGGCCGGTCGTTCAACAGCGGGTGCGGGGCGACGTCGGCGACGGCGAATTCAGTGCCGTCGCGTGTCGCCATGGCATCCTTGAACCAGCTTTCATCGGCCACGGACTTGCCGCGGACATGATAACGGTCGGGCCGGCCGTTGGCGACGATCCGCCCGGTGGCATCGGCCACCCAGATATCGAGATAGACCGTATAGGATTTCAAAATGACGCCGGAGCGATAGGCGGCGTGGTCGGCCGTATCGGCCGATGGGCGCGTCAGCGCATCGACCATGGCGCTGTCGGTGGCCCACCACCTTACATCGCAGGATCGTTCATACAGGTTGCGATCGATAATATCGATCATGTTGAGCGCAAGATTAGCCAGACGCTGCCCCCGGATGGTGCCGACCAGATCCTGACCCAGCCGATGCAGGCGGTTGGCGCTGCCTACGATTTCGTCCCGCATCAGGCTGGCGGCCTGGTCGATCTCCGACGAGATGTTCTGCACCTCCGCCGCGACAACGCCGAAGCCCGCGCCGTGGACACCGGCCCGCGCCGCCTCGATCTTCGCATTGAGGGCTAATATCTTGGTTCGTCGGGTTATATCGCCGATGGCACTGGTCCGCATCGCGGAGACCTCCGCGACCTCCCGCGCCAGATCGATGATGGTTTCAGGTGAAGCTTCGGTTGCGCCCCCGGTTCGGGCATGAGCGGAATTGTCCGCCAGCATGTCTTTTGGCATGTGAACCATTATGATGCATAAGATTGCGAATATTTGGGCGTGACTGCGGTGTCGCTTGATGCGGCTTTGCACCACAGTGCGGCTTTGCACCGTCTTACTGACTATATAAAGTATCAATTGACTAAAAATTATCCAGAGAAAATATTGATCAAATTATGGGCATGCGACCTCTTGCCATCGTCTTGCGAACCCCTGCAATACCGCGTCATCGGCGTTTGCTGCACAATGAATAGCCATGTTCGCCTATTTGCTGTTCAATAAGGCCTCTGTGATTGGCAAAACCCTCTTTCCTTGGGCCCCATCCTGCGCTACCCCGTTCGCGGGAGGCGGTTTGGGGTTGCCCGCCCTTCGGATATTTGAGGGAGACCGGATATGGCCACCATTTTCGTCGCGCGCAGTGCCGCCCTGAGCCAATGGGGCTCCGATGTCGGGCTGGGCAAGAATCTGTTCAAGGTGGGCGTGTGCGAAGGCGACCCGGCCGAACTGGTGGCCGCGGGCTGGGCGGGGGAGAAGGACTGGACCCTGGTGAAGAAGCAGGCGGACATCGACCTGTCGGAGGAGGAGGCCATCGAACGGCTGGCCAAACGGCAGAAGCGTGTCGACCCGACCTATTACCCCCGCATCAAGGGTGAAGCGGGTCTGTTCAAGGTGGTGGATGGTGACGTGCAGCGCCACATCATCCTGGCCCGCGCCATGGCAGGGGAAAATGAGCGTGCCGCCATCCGGCTGAAGGCCGCCGACTATGGAGCCTATCTGATCAGTAATGCCCTGCGCTGAGGCCGGGCATTTGATTTGATTAACCTTGTGGGCAAACGGTACAAGGGTGGATGAAGGCGGTACGTGGCGGTGCCGGAATATCGGAGGGGAATGTCTTGGCCCAGATGTCGGATGTTGAGATGAAGCTGGTCGCGGAACTGAACGCGATCAAGGAAAAGCATCTGGCCGGGCAAGTCGCGGGAGCTGAGCAAGGGTATCGGCGCCTGCTGGACCGCGCGCCGAATTTCGTCGCAGTCCTGCATCCCTATGGTATCGCGCTTCAACAGCTGGGCCGTCATGCAGAGGCGGTGCAGGCCATCGGTCGCTGGCTTTCGGTGATGCCCGGCGATGCCGACGCCCGGATCAACATGGCCAATTCCCTGAGCGCGCTGGGCCGTATCCCGGAAGCGGTGGAGGCCTGCCGCAAGGCCGCGGAGGCCCGGCCGGGGTCGCCCTTCGCCGCCGCCGCCCTGGCCCAGGCCGACGCCTTGCTGGCGCAGTCGGGCCATGCCGATCAGGCCGCAACACCTCCGCCCCCGCCGGTCAGCCTGGAGGTGAAGTTCGCCCAGGCGAACGAGGCCGCCGCCCAGGGCCGGACCCAGGACGCGATCGCAATCTATGAAGAGATGCTGACGATCAATCCCAATGTGCCAGAGGTTCTGGTCAATCTGGGCAACCAGCTTTACGCCGCCAAGCGGCCGGCCGAATCCATCGGCCATTATGAAAAGGCGCTGAAGCTGCGTCCGGGCATGCGCGAAGCGCTGCTGAACATGGGCAATGCCGTTCACGAACTGGGCGACAACAAACGGGCCCTGCGCTGCTTTGAGCAGGCGCTGGCGGCCGATCCGACCTATCGCGACGCGCTGAACAACCTGGCCAATATCCACCTGACCGTCGGCAACAGCGACAAGGCCCTGCACTATACCCGCCGTCTGCTGAAACTCTATCCTGACCATATGCAGGCACATGGCACGGCCGCCGGCGTCCTGCTGGCGCGGGGCGATCTGAAGGAAGGCTGGGAGCATTATGAATGGCGCTGGCTGAAGCCTGATCTGCCCGTGCCGCTGCGCGATTTCGGATGCCCGGAATGGACCGGTGGCGATATCTCCGACAAGACCATCCTGCTGTCGCACGAGCAGGGGCTGGGCGACAGCATCCAGTTCATCCGATTCGTGCCGGAGGTGGTGAAGCGCGCCAGGCACGTCATCCTGGAAGTGCCGGCCAATCTTCATGCCCTTTATGCCCATATCCCGGACGTGACGCTGGCGACCCATAATGGATTGCTGCCCCCCTTCGACGTCCATCTTCCGCTGATGAGCCTGCCCCATGTGCTGGGCGTCACGCTGGAGAACCTGCCGACCCCCATTCCCTACCTGCAGGCCGACCCCGCGCGGGTGGAATCCTGGCGTGACCGCCTGCCACAAGGGGGATTCCGCATCGGCATCGTCTGGCAGGGCAAGGCGGGTACCTCGGTGGACAAGGGCCGGTCCTATGCGTTGCAGCATCTGGCCCCCGTGGCGCGCATTCCCGGCGTGACGTTGATCAGCCTGCAGAAGGGCTATGGGCTGGACCAGCTGGACAACCTGCCCGACGGCATGAAGGTGGTGACGCTGGGCCCCGACTTTGACGAGGGCGAGGGGGCTTTCCTCGATACTGCTGCCGTCATGGCGCATATGGATCTGATCATCTCCTCCGACACGTCCGTTGCCCATCTGGCGGGCGCGCTGGGTCGGCATGTCTGGGTGCCGCTGAAGCTGTCGCCGGACTGGCGCTGGATGCTGGAACGCGAGGATTGCCCTTGGTATCCGACCATGCGGCTGTTCCGCCAGCGCGAGGTGGGGGACTGGCCGAAGGTGTTCGATCGGATTGCGGGCGAGGTGACGGCCCTGAAGGGGGGCGACCGGTCACGGCTGCTGCCGCCGCCGGCACCGCCCCTTCCACCCGCAACCCCCTATCCGGCGGTGTCGCGTCCGCCGCTTCCCGCCGTGCGCCCGCCCGCCAATGTCACGGCTCGCAGCGTGTCCGTTGTTGTCGAGGAAGGGGTGCTGGAAGCGCCGACACGGTATGGGCGCATGCGCTATCCGGCCGGTGATTCCCCCGTTGGCCGCTGCCTGGACTGGTATGGGGAATGGGCCGAGGCGGAGGTGCAGCTCTGTGCCCGCCTGCTTCGCGACGGTGATGTCGTCGTCGAGGTCGGGGCCGGCGTCGGTGCGCAGACCATGGCCCTGGCGCAGGCCGTGGGGCCGGACGGCCATGTCCATGCCGTCGAACCGGAGGCGGCCGCCAGGCAGCTTCTGGCCTGGAATGTCGATGCCAACAACCTGTCCCAGGTCAGTATCGTCCCCGCCGCCCGTGAAGCCGCATCGGCGGCGGTGAATATCGACAGTCTGGATCTGGACCGGCTGCGTCTGCTGAAGCTGGATCAGCAGGAAGGGGCCGCGGAAATCCTGGCGGGCGCCAAAGCCACCATCGATCGCTGCCGCCCCATCCTGTACCTGAATGGTGACGTTTCGGGGCAGGTGGACAGCCTGGTCACGGTGCTGCGCGGCCTTGACTACCAGCTTTGGTGGCATCGTCCAGTGTTGTTTAATCCGAACAATTTCCGCAGCAACGCAATCAACCTGATCCCCGGCGGTCAGTCGTGCAGACTGCTGTGCATCCCGTCCGAGCGGGACGCCATCGTGGTTGGTCTGGAAGCGGTTAAGTAATCGAAGGTATTTTGCAACCTATCCCTTTGTATAGTTTCTGCTAGCAATCGCTAGGCCGGCGGCACTGGAACTATGCGGTAACCGCATACTTTGAACGCATGCGTATGATGTTACGTTTGGGTCAAGTGGACCTGACGCAGGGGCGCAGGTTCGACCAGACATTGTACGGGTTCCCATCATGCGTTTCGGTGTCAGCCAGAAGATCATGCTTTCCAACCTGCTGGTGCTGTTGCTGCTGGCGGCTGCGACTCTGCTGATGATGCTTGGGGCCGGTCGCCAGCAAAAGCAGATCGCCGCGGCCAACCATGCGGCCGATCTGGCGGCGGTTCAGGCGCTGGATCTGGTGTCGACGACCCGGCTGCTGAACATCAATCTGGTGCAGATTCAGCAGTGGCTGACCGATGTGTCAGCCACCCGGGCGCTGGATGGGCTGGATGACGGCTTCGCGGAGGCGGAGAAAGCCCGCACAGGTGCGCATGAGAACCTGAAGCATGCCCGCGAACTGGCCAAGGCCATCGGGCACCAGAAGCTGGTCGCCGAACTGGACCAGGTGGGGCAGACCATCGAGCCCTTCTATGCCCTGGGCATGAAGATGGCTAATGCCTACGTCAAGGACGGTCCCGCTGCCGGCAACAAGCTGATGGGTGAGCTGGACGGGCAGACGGAAGCCCTGTCCGCGGCGCTGGACGCCGTGGTGGCGGAGGTTGACGGGATCGCCGCCAAGGCCGTTGACAATATGCATGGCGAGCTGGGCAGCGCCGTGACCATCGCCGATGATCTGTCGGACCTGTCGGTTCTGCTGCTGATCGGCGGTGTGCTGGCGTCGGCTGTGATCATGCTGGTGCTGCATCGCCATGTGGTGAAGCCGCTGATCGGCATTACCGACGCGCTGACCCGGATCGGTGATGGTGATCTGGCGGTGCGCCTGCCCGCCGCCGGTGGCCGCCACGACGAGATTGCCGACATGGCCCGCGCGCTTTCCATCCTGCATGAACGCACGGCCGACAATGTCCGCCTGCGGGAGCAGCAGGCCCAGGCCGAGGCAGCGGCCCATGCTGACCGCGTCACCGCCCTGACCGGCATGGCCGACACGGTGGAGACGGAATCGCGCACGTCCGTGGATCTGGTGGCACATGAGGCCGAAACCATGGACGAGACGGCCGCCGCCATGGAACAGTCCGCGGCCCAGGTCAGTGACAATGCCCAGAACGTGGCGGCCGCTGCCGAGCAGGCCTTGGCCAATGCTGAGGCCGTGGCCAGCGCCACAGAGCAGTTGACGGCGTCCATCGGCGAAATCAGCGCCCAGGTGGCCCATGCCATGACCGTCAGCCGACAGGCCGTGGAGGGGGGCGAGCGCACCCGCGAAACCATCGACAGCCTGCGCGATGTGGTCAATCAGATCGGCGACGTGGCCAACCTGATCCGCGACATTGCCGGCCAGACCAACCTGCTGGCGCTCAATGCCACGATCGAGGCGGCGCGGGCGGGCGAGGCCGGCAAGGGCTTTGCCGTCGTCGCGTCGGAGGTGAAGAGCCTGGCCAATCAGACATCCCGCTCCACCGAGGAGATCACGGCCAAGATCAACGAGATCCAGGAAGCCACCCATGCCGCCGTCCAGGCCGTGGAAGGCATCAGCGGGGCCATCAACGCCATGGACCACATCTCCTCCACCATCGCTGCTGCGATGGAGGAACAGTCGGCCGCGACCAAGGAGATCGCCCGCAACGTGCATGAAACGGCCAATGCCAACCGTGAAGTCTCCCGCCGCATCGCGCTCGTCTCCGACGAGGCGCATGGCACGGGGGAGAAGGCACGGATGCTGCGCAGCGTTTCCACGCGCGTGACCGATGGGGTGAATAATCTGCGCCAGACCCTGGTCCGCGTCGTGCGTACGGCCATTTCCGATGTCGATCGCCGTGGCGAGGACCGCTTTGTATTGGGTCAGTCCGCAGAGGTGGAGATCGGCGCCACCCGCAGCAAGGTGACGATCGTGAACCTGTCGGGCGGCGGCGCCCTGCTGGCAATGCCCGGCGCCCGCGCCGGACAGTCGGGACGCCTGCACTGGTCCTCCTTGCCGGGCCCGGTCGCCTTCCATATCGTGTCCGCCCGCGAGGAGGATTGCAGCATCTGCTTCGATCTTGACGGGGCAGCCCGCCGCGATCTGTCCCGGCGTCTGGAGGCAATGAAGCTGCAGGCGGCCTGACCGGCCGGCAGCGACGGGAGTGGCATGGACCGTTTCCATGAGATTACAGTGTTCGTCGCCGTCGCCGATACGGGCGGCTTCGCCAGCGCCGGCCGGCGCCTGCATCTGTCACCGGCCGCGGTCACCCGGGCCGTGGCGGCGCTGGAGGAGCGGCTGGGTGCGCGACTGGTGAACCGTACGACGCGCAGCCTGTCGCTGACCGAGGCAGGGTTGCGCTTTCTGGACAGCGCCCGTCGCATCCTGGCGGAATGGGATGGCGCCGCGCGTGAGGCCGGGGCCGGTGGCTCGGAAGCGCCGACCGGCCATCTGAGCCTGACCGCCACCGTCACCTTTGGCCGGACCTTGCTGGGGCCGGTCGTCAGCAGCTTTCTGGCCACCCACCCGACCGTCACGGCGTCGGTGCTGCTGCTGGACCGTGTTGTCAATCTGGTGGATGAAGGCATTGATCTGGCCATCCGGATCGGCCATCTGCCCGACAGCGGCCTGGTGGCGCAGAAGGTGGGGCCCGTGCGCCGGCTGCTGGTCGCCAGCCCGGACTATCTGGCCCGCCATGGCACGCCGCGGACGCCGGGCGACCTGCGCGATCACCAGATCCTGGCCTTCACCGGCATGATGCCGGGCCGGCAATGGCGGTTTCAGCGCGACGGGCGCGTAGGCACGGTCGATCTGCATCCACGGCTGGAGATCAACGACGCCTTTGTGGCGCTGGAGGCGGCCGAGCGTGGGGAGGGCATCACCGTCGCGCTTTGCTATATGGTGGGCGAGGCGTTCCGCACAGGGCGGCTGGTGCCCGTGCTGATCGATTTCACGCCCGATGCCGTGCCCGTCCATCTGGTCCATGCCCAGGGTCGCATGGCCGCACCCAAGGTTCGCGCCTTCATCGACCATGCCGCCCCCCGGCTGCGGATGGAGCTGGATCGGGTCTGGGATTTCACCACCAATATACTGGATAGGCTCCGGGACGCGTGACCCGGTGCCAGGTCCAGGCGGCCAGGACCAGCAGCACCGTGCCGGCCAGCACCGGCGTGACCAGGAAAAGCCAGCCCTGTCCCGTCATCATCACCAGCAGCGGATCGGCACCGGCCGGCGCGTGGGTGGTGCGGGTCGCCATCATCAGGGCGATGGCCAGCCCGACCCCCAGCGCCATGGCCAGTGGCCCGGTGCCCGCCAGCGCCATGACCGCCAGACCGACAGCGGTGGACAGAACATGCCCGCCGATGACGGCACGTGGCTGGGCCAGCGGGCTGTCCGGCGCGCAGAATAACAGCACGCAACTGGCCCCGAACGGCGCCATCAGCAGGGCCGTGTCTGTCAGGCCCATGATCGCCAGCAGCAGACCGACCGCCAGCACGCCGCCCGCCGCAGCGCGCAGGATCACGGTGGGGGCCGGCCGTGGCGGCGGCCCCTTTCTCACTTCCATCGTCATTTCAGAAAAACCTCGGATGCGGGCGCGGTCGTTGGCGGACCGGACGGTGTTTGGAATGGCCCGATCCTGCGTGATTGCCCCGCCGGGCGGAAGCCATGGTGACCGCAATGAATCATTTCACTGGGCGTAATAATGATGCGGTGCCGTCGGGGCTTCCTTCAGCTGCCCGTGCTGGATGCCGCGGGCGGCGGGAACAGCGACAGGATGTTGGCCAGCCCTTCCTTCGACTGCTGATAGGTCTTGTAGGACTGGTAGGCGGGGGAATTATAGGTCGTGTCGGAATAGCTGAGGACGCGGGCTGACAGCGATACGACCGCGCGCAGCGGGTTCAGGTCATTGTCGAAGGCCTGTTCCACAATGCTGAAGGATTGCAGTGCCACGGGCACCACGCGATTGCCCCCCAGAACCAGCAGAACCGGCGGGACGGCGATGGGGGCAATGGCCATGGTGCCCGTGCTGAGCGCCGCCAGGGACGTGTCGACCTGGGTCATGGGCGGATAGATCAGCGTCTCCATGGCATAGAGCATGGGGTAGAGGCCGCTGTCCTGACCGACCACGGCAGGCAGCAGACCGGCATTGTAGCAATCCAGCTCGATCTCCAGCACGAAGGTTTCGGTCGGGGCACCGGTGAACTGCACCGCTTCGGAATGACCGCCCGGCTGCCCCCCCACGGTAGCCGCCTGCAGGGTGCGGCGCACGGCGGCCGGATTGAACTGGAACGGAATCACGGCGACGGGCGCATAGGTGGTGGGGTCCAGGCGGACGATGCCGCCGGGCGCGCTGGGGCCATTGCTCATGCCGGTGCCCCCTGGGCGCTGCTGGCAGCCGCCGCCTCGGCCTTGTGCTTCTCATGCCGCTCGCGCAGGGCCTCCTTGGCCTGCTCCTCCTCTTGGTGCATCTCCTTGAAACTGCGGTAGGTGGGGGCATTGGCTGTCAGCGGCGACATGGGGGCATCCGGGGTGATGGTGGGGCCGGGATCCGGCTGCGGCAGGTCGGGGATGGGCAGGGGCGGCGGGGAGGACGGGTCCCCCCCGGGCGCCTGCTGCTGCTGTGCCCAGGGCACGGTGGGCGCAGGCGCCATCGGTCCGGCTCGGCCCGCCGCTTCCAGCTGCTTGGCCAGGTCACCCATCTGGGCCATGGCCTGTCGCAGGCCATCATCGGTCTGCGACAGGGCGGGTCCGGCCCCGCCCTGGCCCGCATCCAGGTGGTTGGTCACGAATTTGTGCCGCTTGCGGCTTTTCTCGATCGCATCATCGGGGATCGGTTCCTCTTTCCCGGGCGCCGGCTTTTTCGGCGCTTCGGTCTTCGGCTGCGCCGGTTCCGGCTTTGGCGGTTCCTGTTCCGGCGGCTCAATGATGGCGTTGGCGCGCGGGCGGGTTTCCACCGGCGCCTGATCATGTTCCGCCGCGGCCGGTTCCGGCCGGCTCAGGGGCATCATCTCAATGCCCTCTTCCTCATCCGTCCGGCGTCTGTCCCTTTTCGGTGCCCGCTGCACGGCGGCGCCAGAGGAGGGCGGCGACGGGGCTGCCGTGGCGCTGCCCCCCCAGCCGGGGGCCCCGTCGCCCCGCATCACGCTGGCGGCTGTCTTTACCGCCTGCCGTTCCAGCTCCGGATGGGGGTCGACGGCGACGCCATCGGCCGGGCGCCGCACCTGGCCATGGCGCTGTTGCAGCACATGCGTCAACTCATGGGCAAGCAGCGACCGACCCTCACCGCTGTCCAGGCGCGGTGCCTTGCGCGGCATGAAAATACGCTCACCAGCGGTGAAGGCGGCGGCATCGTAGGCCTCTGCCTCATCCCCGTGATGGATGCGCACCCGGCCGAAGCCGGCACCAAACGCCCGCTCCATCTGCTGTCGCACGGCGGTGGGCAGGGGCGCGCCCCCCGCCGCAGACAGGAGATCACGGGCGGACGGGCGGTGGGGGGGCGTGTCGGCCCGCTGGACAACCGCCCCCGCCGCGGCGTCGTGCTGCACACCGGCCGGCGACTGCGGGCGTTTTGCCGAGGTGTCAGTGACGGCGATCCGTTCACCCATCGCTTTGGCATCTCCCGCACGAGGGGGCGGCGAACCGTCCCCAAAGGTGCGCTTGGTCCTATGACATCTTCGCGCCGATTATGACCAGTGGCAGAGGGGATGTCACGGCAAACCCTTGGCTGGCGCAGAGCCGCAATGGCGAGATCAAGACTGGGCAAAGCGCCATTTTTTCTGCATTCAGCCGACACAGGAAGCAAGGAAAGTGGAGCACCGCGTCTGCCGCCGCCGGGGCGGTTTCCGATCAACTGAAAACCGCCCTATGTGAACAGCCGCACCTCGCTGTCCGACATGGGGCGTCCCTGCTTGGCATATTCGCGGCGCACGGCGGCCAGAAGATGGGCCGGGCGCAGCACCCCGCCATCAGCGGCGGCGGCAAAGGCCGCGTTCAGGGCCACCACCCGGATTTGCCCGCCCGACAGGGCCAGCCGGGCCAGGGCGTGACGATCCACCCCCTGCATGGGCACACGGTCGGGCAGGGCCTGACGCCAGAGCTGTTCGCGCAAGGCCGCATCGGGAAAGGGGAAATCCAGCACGAAGCGCAGGCGGCGCAGGAAGGCCGGGTCCATGTTGTCGCGCAGGTTCGTGGTCAGGATGGCCAGCCCGCGATAGCTTTCCATGCGCTGCAGCAGGTAGCCCACCTCCATGTTGGCGTGGCGGTCGTGGCTGTCCTTCACCTCGCCGCGCTTGCCGAACAGGGCGTCGGCCTCGTCGAACAGCAGCACGCAGCCCCCGGCCTCCGCCCCGTCGAAGATGCGGGCCAGATTCTTCTCCGTCTCGCCGATATATTTGCTGACCACGGCCGACAGATCGACGCGGTAGAGGTCCAGGTTCAGTTCGGTGGCCAGGATTTCCGCCGCCAGGGTCTTGCCGGTGCCGCTGCCGCCGGCGAACAGGGCGGTGATGCCCATGCCGCGTTCGCCGGGCGGGGCCATGCCCCAGGTCTGATGGACCAGGGTCCGGTGCCGGATCTGGGCCGCCAGATCCCGCAGGCCTTCCGACAGGACGGGCGGCACGACCAGACTGTTCCAGCCGGCATCGCCGCCCACGCGTTGGGCCAGCCCGTCCAGGCGGGTGCGCGCCTGTTGCCGGCAGGCGGCCCAGACGGCGGGCAGCCAGTCGTGGGAGGAGCCGCGGCGGTGGCCCTGCTGGTCATCATCGTCATCATCATCGTCAGGACCGGCGGCCAGACTGGCGGCCCCGCGAAGGTTGGCGATATCCAGGTCGAAGGTCTGGGCCAGACGCTGTACCGGGTCGGGATCGGGGCTGACGCCGATGGCATCGGTCAGGGCATCGGCCCACAGCCGTTCCCGCGCGGCGCCGTCGGGCCGTGGCAGTTCCAGGGTCAATCGCGGGCGGCTGCCCGGCAGGCGGGCATCCGATCCCAAGATGGCCAACGGTTCTTCGGTCATGAAGGCGAAGCGGCTGGCGGCCTCCAGCGTCTCCGCAGTCGGTCGGTCGGGCAGTTCCAGCACGCCCACCCCGTCCACCAGCCGCGCCAGCCGCCGCCAGCGGCGGTACAGCGCGCGCAAGGGGCCGGGCTGATGCGGCAGGGCACCGGCATCGATGCGCCAGACCGGCTGGTCCAGTCGTTCCCCGACCAGCGCCAAGGTGGAGATCGCGTCCGCCATGTCGCGGGTCAGCAGATGCACCAGCGGCCGTTCCGCCTCTGCCCCGGTCCAGGCCGTGACGATGCGGTCGGCCACGGCCCTATGGTCGGGCAGGACGGTGGCGGCCTGCTGCAATGGCTTGATGACGCCATCCAGTTCCGGATCGACCAGCATGCCGTCCAGCAGGAAATGCAGCATGGCCTCGTCGACCCCGACCGGGGAGCGGACGAACTCCGTCGCCTTGTCCAGATGGATCAGGTCGTTGTCGCGCAGGCTGGCCGATGGTCCCAGCGCCGACCAGCTGGCGCCATCCAGCACCGACAGGACCAGTCCGACGGTGGGCCGTGTCCATTGCGGGTCACCCTGCGCCGCGGCGCAGGCCGACGCCGTCTCGGCATCGAATTCCACCCCCGCCGCCAGCAGCAGCGCGTCGCGTTCAAACGGTTCCAGGTCGAAGACGTGGACCAGCCTGTCGATGGTGGACAACAGCCGGCTTTCCGGCACGGGCAATGCCCGGCGTGGCGGTTTGCCGGCCGCACGGTCCAGCAGGCCACCCAGCCGCGACAGATGCGCCAGCAGGACCGCGCGGTTGTGGCGCCGCCATTCATCGGGGGAGAAACGCGCCATCGCCCCCCCCTAGGTGACCGGGATGGTCAGGACGGGGCCGTTGAAGCGGCCATCCGTGCCGCGTGTCAGCCGGCTCAGCGCCCCGTCATAGCCGGCGCGGACCAGATAGGTGCCGGCCGGCGTGCCGGTGAACAGGATCTCCGTCGCCCCTTGCGCCTTGCCGGTACCATAAAAGGCGTAGGACCGGCCGCCGGCCAGCGGGTGCAGTTCCAGCGTCACCGCCTGTCCCCATTGCGGGGCGGGGTCCAGGATCACGGCCACCCGCCCCGTCAGGGCCGTGGCGCTGCCCGACCGCTCGATCAGGCGGATGCTTTCCAGGCTGGGAACGGTCGGCGGCGGCGGCGGGGCCGGCGCCACGGGGTTCTGCCGCTGCACCGTCGGGGCGATGGCGGCGGATGGCATGCTGGGTTCCGGCACGTCGTCGGTTTCCAGGAACGCCGCCGTGACGCGGTAGCAGACCGACAGGGCATAGGGCACTTGCGGGAACGTGGACCAGAGGCGCGACAATTCCTCCACCGAGAAGCTGTGCGGCGTCACCTGGGCCTGATGCAGGGGGAAACGTGGGTCGGGCCGCACGCCGAACAGGCTGGCGGCACGGTTGATGTCGTCGGGGGTGAGGATCGGGTGCGCATTCAGCGCCGTCATGGCCGCCCCCAGAAGCTGCTGCGGCTCCATCCGCTCCACATCGTCAGCCCCATGGAAGCTGCAGAGATAGAACAGGTCCAGGGCCAGGGATGGCCGGGCCAGCAACTGTCCGTTGCTTGTGCGCAGCGGCAGGTCCAGGTTGCGGGCATAGGCGTTGGGCACCGTGTGGAACAGGAACAGGTTCACGCGCGGCTGCGGGATGGCATCGGTGCCATCCGGCCGGCCCGTGGTGACCAGCGCACGCGCCAGTGGTCCGTCGATGCGGTTCAATCCATCCTGGACGATCTGCACCAGCGTCCGGGTGATGGAAGCCACCATGGAATAATCGCCCATCAGCGCTCTCCGCGCCGGGACAGGTAATCATCCAGGCCCAAGGCGCCCGCCTGTCCGCGACGGCGGTCCGGTGGGGCGGGGTGGGGTGCCGGCTGGGGCGGGGGGGCGGTTGCGGTTGCGGGGGGGCGGGCGGCATGTCGGGCCGGTGCCGGTTTGGGTGCTGCCGGCGGGGGGGCGGCCAGAGCCGCCAGAGGGGGTGTGCCGTCATCGGGCCTGTCGGCGGCCACCAGCAGCGGCATCAGCGTCCCGCGGCGGGCAAACGGGTCGGCCACGATCATCTGCAAGGGCGGGGTGGCCAGCGCCTGCAGCCCGAAGACCCGGTCGATGCGCTTGTCGAAATAATCGCTCATGCCTTGATCCGCGACAGGTAATAGGCGCGCGCCGCCGGGGACAGGGACAGGATGTCGGCTGCACCCCAGCCATAGGCCGCTGCCAGCTCATGCACCTCGTCCAGCAGCCGGTGCGCCATGCGCGTCAGCTCGCGCCAGAAATAGGCGGTGATGTCGAAGGTCACCAGCCATTGATGCCGGCAGGCCGGGCAGGACAGGGCGAATTCAAGGTCGGCCATGGGATCGGCGGTCGCCAGTGCCTCTGCCAGGGCGGCCAGGGCGTCATCCGGCGGCCGCTCTGCCGGTCCCTCGGCCGACAGGATCACGGCGCTCGCCAGGGCCACACGAGCCTGGACGCGCGTCTGGCCCGGGCGCAGAACCGCCAGATCACGGCTGCAGACGGGCCGCGCCGCCAGCCGCCAGTCCCCGTGCACCACCTCCACCCGGTCGGGCGGTGGCGGCTGACCGGGTGGGGCCAGTTCGTCGGTCGTGGCCGTGAATTCCAGCCGCTCCCCGCAGGCCGGGCATTGCACGCCGATGGGATATTCATCACCCAGAAGTTGGCGGCGCACGTCCAGCAGCAACCGGTCGCGTAGCCCCAGCGGCAGGGCCGCCAGATCGGTCCAGGCCTGTCCAGGCTCGGCATGGGCCAGGATCAGCAACGCCCGGTCGGCGTCGTGACGCCCCTCCCCGGCTTCCCACAGGGTCAGCAGTGCGGCATTGGATAAAAGGCCAGGCGTTCCGGCCATGCGTGGCCCCCCGGCCCCTGGTTGATCGATATCGGTACGGACCAGCCCGTTGCGGCCCGCCGCTTATACCAGTGGGTTCTTCGCCGGCAGCACGAAGCTGGGTTCCGCCACGTCGACGATGGTGTCGTCGCGTTCCCAGCCCTCGTTCTGCAAGGTGATGCTTTCCACGACCAGCGCGTTGCCGACGCCGTCCAGTTCCGACATGCCGTGGAATTCCGACACCCAGCAGCGATGGAGATTATAGGCCAGGACCTTCATCCCCGCCTCGTTATAGACCTCGATCGTGATGTCCTTGCGGAAATCCAGAAGCGAGGTGTTCTGGCCGACGGCGCTGGTGGAATTGGTCCAGTCGAAGACCTTATTGGCCCATTGTTCGAACGTGGTGTCGTAGGAGACACCGCGTTCCAGCGTGATGGGACCATAGCTGGTCTGACCGGGGGCGAGATGGATGGGGGAGGGGTCGCCCCCTTCCCGGTGCTGAATGACCTGGGTGGAGCGGGTGAGACCGCTGACCTTGCTGACGCCCAGCACATAGGTGTTGTCCCACTTCACCTTGAAGCGGAAATTCGCGTATGGCGTCAGGCGTTGCGGGTTCTTGGGGAAAAGCGGCATGGCTATATCCTCTGGGCTCAACCGGCCTGACCGGCGATCTGCTGGACCGTGACGACGACGAATTCGGCCGGGCGGACCGGGCAGAAGCCGATCTGCACATTCACGATGCCGCTGTCGATGTCGACCATGGTGGTGGTCTGGCTGTCGCATCTGACGAAGAAGGCCTGATCGGCGGAGGTGCCGAACAGGGCGCCCTGCTTCCACAGGCTGGCCATGAAGCTGCTGATCTGCAGCCGCAGCGATGACCACAGGCGCTGGTCATTGGGCTCGAACACGGCCCATTTGGTGTTCGTCAGCACCCAATCCATGATGTAGAGCAGCAGGCGGCGTACCGGCACGTAGTTATATTCGTCGCCCAGCGCATCGGCGCCGCGCAGGGTCCGGGCCCCCCAGACCACGGTGCCACCGATGGGGAAGGTGCGCAGGCAGTTGATGCCTTGCGGGTTCAACTCACCATTCTGTGCGTCGGTCATGACATTTTGCAGACCGACGATGCCGTTGATGGCGGCCGTCAGGCCGGCAGGGGCCTTCCAGACGCCCGTCTGGCTGTCGGTCGATGCCCAGATGCCGGCGATATAGCCGCAATTGGGCAGCACGCGCGTGGCGCCATTGGCCAACGGATCGACCGCCACGATGCGCGGGAAATAGACGGCCGAGGACCGCCCCTCCTCCGCCCCGAACGAGCCCAGGTCGTTCAGGCTGATGCCCGGCACATTGCCGGCCTTGAACTTGTCGGCCCATCCTGTCGGCGGGTCGATGATCAGCATGGCGTTGCGCTGCACGCAATATTCCGCCGCCGTCTGATAGATGAACGGATCGGTGTCGCCATCCATGTCATCGGGCGGAATGCACATGATGTTGAAGATCGGCACCTGCTCCATGGCGTAGATGCCGGTCTTCAGCGCCTCATTGCCCAGATAGGTCATGATGTCCAGCGGATCGCTGTCCTGTCCGCCGCTGCCGGTGCCGGCCGCGCCGTCACCGGGGTCGACCACGGTCCCGGCCGGGGCGGGCATCCGGACATAACGCGCCTGCTGTTCCAACACATTGACCAGATAGCGCGAGGCGCCCTTGGGGTTCACCGTGACCGCCGCGAAGCTTTCGGTGGAAACCAGACCCGTCGGGTCCATGTATTCCACGGTCAGATTGAACCAGTCGGCCTGGGTCAGCCCGTATTTGGCCACCGTGGCCGGGCCGATGCCGGCCGTGTCGATGGAAACCTTCAGGCTGTTGCCCCAGGAACCCGGATTGGCGGCGTTCAGGATCAGGCTGGCGCTGTCGGGCCAGTTCTCCTGGATCCAGGCGGCGGCGGCGTCCCAGGCAGCCAGGGCCACATCCTCCGATCCTTCCAGCGGGGCGGCCGGCATGGTCAGTGCCGTCAGCACGGCGGTGGCGGCGCCGGCCACCGCCTTGTCGGCGTCGCTGGCCGTCGGTGCGTTTGCGGCGGTAACCAGCGGATCGACGATTTTCGTCTTCACATCGCTGATGATGGCGGCGATCGCCTTCGTCACATCGGCCGGGCTCGGCGGATTCGACGGGTCGGACTCCAGCGTCACCAGGGCTTCGAACAGGGTGCCGCTTGTGGCCTCCTTGGCGGCGGCGGCGGCACCGTTGTTGTAGCCATGCACCGCATCCACCAGATCGGCGCCGCCCAGGCTGTTCAACTGGGCATCGGTGGTGACGCTGCTGTCCAGGGTCGGCACGCCGGCCTTCAGGGCCTCATCCATGCCCGTGGCCAGCGATCGGACCATGTCACTGACGGTGCCGTTGGCGGCCATGATCTCCTTCAGCTTGACCACGGCGGACCCGGCCGGTCCGCGTGAGAAATCGCTGACAATCCCCTGGGCTGCGGCCAGCATGACGGCAGTTTTGTTGTCCGCCAGGCTCTCGCCCAGCATCGACAGGGCACCGACCATGGTCGACAGCGCCTGATAGACCGGGTTGATGGCATTGATGGCGATGCTGGCGGTGAATTCCGGAATGGCATCGCCGCTCAGCCCGCCAACGGCTTTTGCGACAGCGGCCTGATCGGTCAGTGTCGTCAGGTCCAGCGCGTTCACCTGCCCGATCAGCCGGTTCAGCACCCAGGCGTCATTGCCCATCTTGCCTTGGGCGGCGGTGGTCAGGCTGGCCGCGGCGGCGGCCTGTGCGGCCTTGCTGCTGGTGGCATTGGCGGCCGCGGTCTTGGCGGCGCCCAGCCAGCCCACGACGCTGGTTTCAAGCGCGCTGCGCACGTCGGGGTCTTCCACGTCGGGGTGGAACAGCCGCACGCCATAAGCCTGCGCCCCGCCATTGTTGAAGAAGGCCTGGGCCTGATAGCTGATCGAGCTGTCCTCGAACAGGCCACCGAGCATGCTTTGGAAGTCGCCCCAGCTGTTCAGCAGCACCGGCTGGTTCACCGGCCCCATCAGGGCGCGCCCGACAAAGGCTGTCAGTGCCGTGGGCACAGGTGCGTTGGGCGGTGCCGGCTGCACGATGGATTGAACATAAACACCGGGGTAGGAGACGGTGATCGGCATGACTGACCCCTGGCCGTTGCACTGGATAGCAGCCCCTGTCAGGGCGGGGGCGCCTGATCGGGCATGGAAAGCCCGACGCCTGCGGACAAGGGGTTGGCCGAGGGCGCGTCATCGAGGCGGGAACGGTCCGAAGGCTAGCAGGTCATAAGCCTATGTCAACCTTCTGATTAGCATCATTTTCAACTCAGAGGATTGCGAAGCATATGCGTAGCGGTGTAATCAACAAGACCCGTGGCGGTGTTGTGACCACCGGCGCGTGTAGTATGGTGTGCAAAGGTGAACCGCATGGCCAGCCCCAACAGCCGATACAAGGACACGCCCGTCCTGACGCTGGACCAGCCCGGCGGTCAGGTTGTGCGCTATTACGGCCGGTTTTCCGCCCCGCGGCTGGTCCTGGCACCGGGCGCCACGCTGCAGGTGACGGAAGGGGTGCGGCTGGACCAGATCGCGGCGCGCGTGCTGGGCGATCCGCTGCTGGCCGACCGGCTGCTTTACGCCAACCCGTACCTGGATCCGCTGGATTGCGTGGCCAAACCCGGCCGCCGGTTGTCCATCCCGGCGCCGGGCCGCTGACGGGGAGGGGCGGGCATGGGCTTCGCCGTCACGCTGCTGCTGGGGCCCGGCAACCCGATGCCGGTTTCCCTGATGAACGCGCTGGACAGCGTGGAAGTCACGCAGAGCGACCGTGCGCCCAACGGTTTCCAGCTGACCTTCACCACCCCGCGCACAGCCGCCGACGTTCCCGACTATGCCGTGCTGGCCAGCGGGTCGCTGAAGCCCGGCCAGCGCGTCATCATCCAAGTGACGGCCCCCACGACCAGCCCCGTGCTGATCGATGGGTTCGTCACCCATGTGCAGCTGCAGCCACCCACGGTGACGGAGGAGGCGCGGATCATCGTGACGGGGGAGGACCTGTCCGTTGCAATGGATGTGTATGAATATTCCCTGGAATATCCGCTGTTGCCCGACAGTGCCATCGCCGCCCTGATCCTGGAAAAATGGAGCGGGCTGGGCATCACGCCCAGTGTCGACCTGACCCAGGGCATCGTCACCAACCTGTTCGGCGTGACCCAGCAGGCGGCGACCGACCGGGCCTTCCTGAACCAGTTGGCCGCGCGCAATGCCTGTGTCTTCTGCATCCAGCCGGGCCAGACGCCAGGGCAGAGCACGGCCTATTGGGGGCCGCCGCAGCGCACGGCCACGCCGCAGCCCGTATTGACCGTCGATCCGTCGGCTGGCACGGTGACGCAACTGGTCGCTGAATATGACGGCACCGCCGCCACCCTGGTCTATGGCATGGTCATGGATACGCTGACCGACCTGCCCTTGCCGGTGATGACCGTAGGCAATACCCGGTCCGGCACGCTGGCCGCCGACACGCCACTGACCCCCGTCAGCTTTTCCTTTTCCGTTTCCTCCGTCGCCAATCTGGCATCCCAGGCGCTGTCGTCGGTGGAACAGCTTGTATCCGGCGTGGCCGGCACCCTGTTGGGCGGCGGTGGGGACAGCATCTCCCTGCTGAATTACCGGCTGTTCATGCATCAGGGCATGAATGTGCTGCAGGCCTATAACGCCGCCCAGTCCATCACCGACGCGTCTGCCGACAATGTCTCCACCCTGAAGGGGAGGCTGGACGCCCTGCGCTATGGCGGGCCGCTGGTGGCGCCGGGTGTGGTCGCCCTGGCCGGGGCCGGCACCAGCTTTGACGGGCTGTGGTATGTGCAGAAGACCACCCATTCCATCTCCCGCGGGGCCTATGTCCAGGAATTCGCCCTGACGCGCGACGGCTGGCAGTCCACCCTGACCACGGTGCCCAGCAGCCAGATCGGCTTCAGCGCGGGGGCCACCTGATGCCGGAACAGGGCCCCCGCCGCTTCTATGGCAAATATCGTGGCATCGTCATGGACAATGTCGACCCGATGCTCCTGGGCCGTGTCCTGCCCGATGTGCCGTCGCTGCCCGGCATGTTGCTGAACTGGGCCCTGCCGGCCTTCCCCTATGGCGGGGAACGGGTGGGCTGGTTCGCCATTCCGCCCATCGGCGCCACCATCTGGGTGGAATTCGAGGGTGGGGACCCCACCAGCCCGATCTGGACGGGATGTTTCTGGACCGATCCGCTGCTGGTGCCGATCGATCCGGCCATACCCTCCATCAAGGGCATGGTCACCGAATTCCTGACCATGAAATGGGACGACACGCCGGCCGAAGGCGGCTTCACCCTGCGCCTGATCGAACCGGTGGCCCCGGAATATATCGAGCTGACGGCGGGGGTGGAGGGCATGATCCTGACCATGCCCAACGTGACCATCGCCGTCACGCCGGAAGACATCTCCATCGACATCCCTGAAACCACGATCCAGATCACCGAGGAAGCGATCGTCATCGAGACGCCGGAACTGGAGATCACGGCCAATGTGACGATCGAAGGACCGGTGGAGATCACCGGCAATGTGGAAATCACCGGTGCCGTGGAAATCACGGGCGATGTGGAAATCACCGGCGCCGTCGAAATCACCGGCGATGTGGAGATCACAGGCGCTGTCGAGATCACCGGAGCGGTGGAGATCACGGGGGCGGTGGAAATCACCGGCGATGTCAATATCGTCGGCGCCACACAGGTGGAGGGGGAGGTGAACATCCTGGGCGCCCTGTCGGTGGAGGGTGATGGCAATTTCTTAGGCGCCCTGACGGTGGAGGGGGACGAGGCGGTTCTCGGCGTGATCGAGGGCGTCATCGTGCCGCCCTTCTAAGCCGGAAAGGAAGACAGCCATGCATATCGCCTTTCCCTTCGCTTTCTCCCGGGGCCATCTGCACGGCACCGATCGCCACAACTACATCGTGCAGCTGATCGAGCAGGTCCTGTTCACCGTGAAGGGTGAACGCGTCAACCGCCCGGATTTTGGCTGCGGCATCCAGTATCTGGTCTTCCAGCCGGAAAATACCGAACTGGCGGCGGCTGTGCTGTTCATGGTGCGCGGTGAGCTTCAGCGCAATCTGGAAGGCGTGGTTCAGATCGAGTCGGTGGAGGCGGAGACGCGCGGGCCGGTGCTGCAAGTCACCGTGCGCTATATCGACCCGCAGACGCAGACGCGCCATCTTGCGCGCTATCAGCATTAGGGGGCGGACATGGTTCACAAACCCGTTCCCGCCCTGCCATCCTCCCCCGTGCCCCGCCTGCCCGGTGTTGTTGCCTGGACCGAATGTGTGGCGCTGGGTGGCGGGCGCTGGGCATTGACCCTTTATTTCGATCTGCCGCCCCCGGAGGCGGGGATGGAGATGGAGGCGCCGCCGCTTTCCTGCCTGACGCTGGAACGGGCCGATGGCACCGGCCGGCCGCCCGTCGCGCTGACCGATCTGCGCTGGACCGTGCCGGGCCAGGCGCTGGCCGCGACCCTGGTCCTGTCGGCCACGGGCATGGAACGGTCCATGCTGGACGATCGTCTGCGTCTGCGGGCCGACCTGCCTGCCCTGCTGGGCCCCGTCGGGGCCACCGTCCTGTTCTATCTGCCGCCCGAGTTGGTTCCGGGACCGGAGCTGACGCGCGACATCGACTATCTGGTCAAGGATTACAACGGCTTCCGGTCGATGATGCTGCGCCGCCTGCGCGCCGACCAGCCGGCCTGGACCGACGCCTCTCCGGCCGATCCCGGCGTGATGGTGGTGGAGGCCCTGGCCTATACGGCGGATTACCTGAGCCTGTATCAGGACGCTGTGGGTGTGGAGGCCCATCTGGCAACCGCGCGGCTGCGCCGGTCGCTGGCCCGGCATGCACGGCTGCTGGGCGTGCGCCTGCGGGAGGGGTGCGTGGCGCGCGGCTGGGTGCGGATCCGCGTCAATCGCGGCTTCACGCTGCCGGCCGACACGATCCTGATGGTGGCGCCGGGGCTGGAGCGGGTGGAGGCGCTGGACGGCCATCGCTGGCGCCATGCGCTGGAACGCGGGCATCAGGCTTTCACCACGCTGGGCAATCTGGCGCTGGAGCCGGCGCTGAACCTGCTGTCGCTGGCCGATGTCCGTGGGGTGGCCGTGGCCCGTGGCGCCCGGCATGCGCGCCTGTCCCTGGACACCGCCTCCCTGGCCCTGCTGGAACGCGCGGCTGCCGGCGGTGCTTCTGGGAACTGGACCCTGCCCGGCGCATTGCTGGGGCTGGAAGCGCCGGACGGACAGGCGCATCTGGTGCGGATAACCGGCCTGGAGCGGCTGCGCACCCCCCCGGGCGGCAATGGGATATTGGTGGAACTGGCCTGGCATGCCGAGGATGCCCTGCCCTTCACCCTGCCGGCCATGCAGGATGGGAGGCGCGCCTTTGCCTATGGCAATATCGCGCTGTGCCAGGGCGGGTATTGGGAGGCGGCCAGCCTGCCGCCGGTCCCGGACGAGGGGCCGTACCGGCCGGGACTGCCCTGGACCAGTCTGGTGGCCGCCCCCTGTCTGCCATTGCCGGGTGCGCCGGTGTCCGCCGCATCACTGCTGTCCGCGGATGCCGATACCGCGCGGTTCGGTCTGCGCCTGACCGACGATCTGGGCCGGCCCTGGACCATCGTGCCCGATCTTCTGTGCAGCGGGCCCGACGATCGGCATGTGGTGGCGGAGCGGGAGGAGGATGGCGCCGTCACCCTGCGCTTTGGCGACGGGGTGAACGGGCGGCTGCCGGCGCCCGGCACGCGCTTTGCCGTCCAAGGGCAACTGGCGGCCCAGCCATCCCCCGTCATCCGCCGCGACGGGGTGGGCACGTTGGTGGCGCCGGCCGGGCTGGACGAAGGACGGCTGCGCCAGGATCTGGCCGGGCTGGGCAATCCGGTCCCCATCCGCGCCGCCCTGGCGCCGGAGCCGATGGAGGCGGCGCGCCGTCGGGTCGCCCGCACCCGTCCCTTCCTGTTGACCTGCGCGCAGCCTGACGATTACGTCGCCGCCGCCCTGTCCGTGCCCGGCATCGCGGAGGCGGTGGCGCTGCCGTTGGCGCCACCGGCGGGGCCGGGCGTGACCGTGCATGTACGGGCGGCGGGATCGCTGTGGGTGCCGGGGCCGCTGCTGGACCGGGTGCGCATCTATCTGGAGGAACGGCGGCTGGCCGGCCACCGGCTGGACGTGGTGGGACCGAAGCTGGCCCCGCTGCTGGTCGGGCTGGAGGTGGTGGCGCACAACCGCATGCCGGCGTCGCTGCTGCGTGCCGCCCTTGCTGCTGCCTTCGCCAGCGATGGTGACGGCTTCTTTGCGCCCGACCGGCAGGTGTTCGGCCGGCCGCTCTACGCCAGTGCCCTGGTCGCCCGGGCCATGGCCGTTTCCGGTGTCGCCGGAGCCCGTGTCACCGACCTGCGCCGGCGTGGCGTGCCGCCCGGCGTCGTCCCCGCCGCGCTGATCCCCGCCCCGGGCGAACTGGTGCTGGTGGCCGGGGGCGGAGAGGAAGGCGGCGGCCTGGATATCCGGATCGTGGGGGGCGGGGCATGAGCCGGCATTGGCACGTCACGGGCGCGCGGGCCGGATTGGCCCCCCCCATCGCCCCCACCCCGCCCGGCCAGAACAGGTTGGACTGGCGGCTGGGCCGCTGGGCGCAATTCCGGGCGGAGATGCTGGCCCGGCTGCATACCGTGGAGGTGCCGTCCGCGGATGCGGACCGCGGCACCTGGCAACCCTATGCCGACCTGCCCGCCGATCCGTCGGCCGACTGGGTGTCGGCCCTGGTCGATGCCTGGGCGGAGGTCGGGGACATCCTGTCCTTCTACCAGGAACAGCTGCTGAATGACGGGTTCCTGCGCACGGCGCGCGATCCGGCGTCGCTGGACATGCTGCTGGGCACCGTGGGGGCCCGTCGCGGCGGGGCGGTTGCCACCCCCGGTACCGCCATCCTGGACCCCGGCTGTGCGGCAACGGCCTGGTTCATCCTGACCATGCATGAAGGGCGGGGCCTGCCCACGCGGGCGCTGCTGCCGGCGGGCAGCGCCATCCGGCATGTGGATGTGAAGAGCCAGCGACCCGTCCTGTTCGAAACGGACAATGCCCTGACCGTGCGCAGGGAATGGAACGCGCTGACGGGTTACGTCCCGCCCCCACCGCCGCCACGCCAGCTACCCGCTGCCGTACGCGGCCTGCGGCTGACCGGCACCCAGCCGGGTGTGGCGGCGGCGGCGCACCTGCTGCTGACGGGACAGGGGGCGGACGGCACGCCATTGCGCCTGCTGCGCACGGCCCAGTCCCTGACGGAACTGCGGTCGCTGGGGGTGACGGAACTGGTACTGGCGGCCGATGCGGCGGAACCGGCCGTCGGACAGCCCCGTCTTTATGCGTTCGACCGGCAGGCCGCCATCTTCGGGGCCGACGCGCCGGCGCTGGACAGTCTGCCGCGCCCGCGCCGTCTGGAACAGGGGATCGCGGCCGGGGGGCTGTTCCTGCTGCCGCCCGACAGTGCCGATCTGCCCGATGCGCCCTGGCACGCCGTGAACCAGGACATTCCCACGGGCCAGTTCGCGGCCGTGCAGCCGCTGGACGGTGGCGACGTGCTGCTGTCGACCAGCGATGGGCTGCTGCTGCGGACGCGGCTGGACGCGGCCTGGACGCCCAGCCGGGGCGGACTGACCCAGCGCGGTTTGCAGATGCTGTGTGATGACGGACAGGGCGGGGTTCTGGCGGGCGGGCCGGCCGGGGCCGCCTTCCGCAGCGACGATCCGCGCCGGGGCTGGAACTCCCTGGCCGGGGGCTATGTGCTGGATAATTCGGGCAAGCACCCGGCCCCGGCCCGCGCCGCCCTGCCGGCCGAACAGGTGCGCCGCCTGATGCCGGTCGCCGCCTTTCCCGGTGGGGGCGGAATCATGGCCCTGACCGACAGCGGCCTGTTCCTGCGCCGACAGGCGGGGGCTTGGCTGTGCGTGCGCTTGACCCGGCTGCTGGCCGGCACGGACAAGGACATGCCAACCCGCTTCGCCGATGCCGTGATGGGGGCTACGGGCCATGTCGTGGCCGTCTGCCATGATGGCGGCATTGAACGGCTGGGCGTGAAGGACGCGATCCTGCCGCCCCCGCCTACCGCCGCTGCCGCCCCGGCAACCAAGACGAAGCCCCCGGCCCCGGCCAGGAAGCAGGGGCCGTCGCTGCTGCGCCGGGGCCTGATCTGGCTGGGTCATGTGCTGATGCTGCCGGGGCTGGCGGGGCGGGTGGAACGGCAGGTCGGGCTGGCCGCGCGCGCGCTGTGGCAGACGACCAGACGCGAATGGCAGAAGCTGGAGGCCGCGGATGGCCGCCTGTCGGGTCTGGGGACCCGCAAGCCGCACAGTCTGGTTCCCTTGTCCGACCGCCTGGGGGAGGGGGGCCTGCTGGTCGCGACCGACCAGGGCTGTGTGATGTATGATCAGCTGGACCGGCTGTGGGAAGCGTCGACCGGCCTGCCACGGCGCCCCGGGGACGCCTTGCCGCCCGTGCGTCAGATTATCGGCCTGACGCTGCATGGGGTGCGCCGGGCCGTCGCCCTGATTGACCCCGCGGAGGATGGCACGGGCGGGGGTGTGTTCCTCTATGACCCGGACAGCCGGTCCTGGACCTGCATCCGCAGCGTGACGCCAGCCGACGGGCCAGGCCTGCTGGGCGTATCGGCATCGGGCTGGCTGGCCTTCGCCCAGACGCCGACGCCGGTGGCCGAATGGCCGGGCTTCGCGCTGGGCGGGCCGGCCCCCCCCGACATGGAGGCCGATGGGCAGCCTGTGCTGGACCTGGATGCGCCGGGTCTGGCCCTGGCACCCGGCAGCTGGCTGGTCCTGCGCGATCCCGACAGCGGACATATCGCGGCCATGAATGTCATCCGCGCCTATCCTGTACAGGCCAATGCCTTCGCGCGTAATCGCCGTGTGTGCCGCGTCCTGCTGGAAGTGCCTTCCGGCGTGGATCTGGCCGATTTTCCACGCCGGACCAGTCTGGCCCTGGCCGCCAGCCGCGAACTGCCGCTGGCGGGCGGGGCGCTGATGCCGCCACAGCCCGTGGGTCTGACCGACCGGGTTTCCGTGCAGGGGCTGGTCACGGGGCTGGATGACACCAGCAACAGCCCGGATGCCGTGCCCGTGCGGGAGGTCCCGGGGCCCCGTTCGGCAACGGCAACGCCGCCGGCCGGCCGACAGGTGCTGGCCGCCGTGAAGCCGGTTGTGCTGACGGGGCGGCCGGCACGGGTGGCGCCGCTGCTGCTGGGTGGGGTGCAGAGCATCATTCCCGGTGCGTCCACGCGCCCGGCCCGCGCGCTGGCGGGCCATGACCTGCTGGCCCTGACCGGCACGCAGGCGGCCCTGTGGGCGCTGGATGCGGCCGGCCTGCTGCTGCGGTCGATCGACCAGGGTGTGACCTGGCAGCCCGACGCGGGCGGCGTGCCCGCCGGGCCCGCCCCCGCGACCCTGGCCGGTTATGGGGATGTCCTGTGGCTTGCGGGCAAAGGTGGGGTGGCCTGGCGCCGGGACGGCGATGCCGGCTGGACGCCCGGCCCCGCGCTGCCGCCCGGCTATGCGCCGGCCTGCCTGCTGCCCGACGGGCAGGGCGGGGCGTGGATCGGCGGCCCCACGGGGTTGCTGTCATTGGTCGGGACCACGGGCTGGGCCCGCTGCGGTGGCGGCGACCTGGACCCCGGCGCCTGCGTCACGGCCCTGTCCCTGCTGGCCGATGGTACGCTGGCCGTGGGCACCGATGGTGACGGCGTCCTGCTGCGGGCACCCGGACAGCCGGGATGGCGTGCCGCCAATGACGGGCTGGGATCGAACCGGATCACGGCGCTGTCCGGCCAGGGCGACCGACTGCTGGCGGGCACGGCGGACGCAGGCGCATGGCTGCGGATCGGGGCCGACGGCGCCTGGCAGCCGGTTGCCACCGGATCGACCCGGATCGATGCAGCGCTGCTGACCCCATCCTGGCTGGCCGTCGGCGGGGAGGCGGGACTGACCCTGTGTGCCGGTCCCACGCTGGACCAGCCGATGGCCACCGGCATCGGTCTGCCGGGCGATCTGTCCTGCCTGCTGGCCCCGGCACCGGACCGGCTGCTGACGGCCGGGCGCCTGCGGTGGACGGCGGTACCCGGCGAATATCCGCTTCTGTCGCAGCAGGATCTGTTTGATCTGCCGGCAACGGAGGCGGACCTGCTGGACCAGGGGCTGGTCGGACCCCTGATCCGCCGCCTGTTCAAGGAGGCGCAGGACACCGTGCCGGACGATGCCGTCACCATCCGCGCAGCCGATGGCTGGGCACTGGTGACCGCTGACTGGTGCCGGTTGCTGCTGCCGACGGCGGGGGGGCTGCGCGCCCTGCGTCCCGGACCGGCGCCGGCCGCCATGGCTGGTACCGTGGACGCGCAGGGTCGCTGGTCCCTGGTGCTGAACAGCGCCGATGGCAGCAGCTGTCCGCTGACCGTCTGGCCGGACGAGCTGATCCTGCGCCCGTCGGGGGAGAAGGACGCGGTCCTTGCCTGCGTGCGGCAGGTGGTGGTGGCCGACATGCTGGGCGACGGGGTGGCGACGGTGCTGACCCTGGACAGCGCACCTGGCCTGGTGCTGGACCCCGACAGCGTGCAGCTGAACGCCAATGTCGTGGTGGCCAGCCAGGGCGAGAGCGTGCTGGACGAAGTGCTGGGCAATGGTGATCCCGACCGCGAAAGCCAGCAGTTCCAGCTGCGCCGCATGCCGCTGGTGTTCCTGCCCGGCGGTGGCCCGGATGCACGGCAAAGCACCCTGACCGTCAGCGTGGATGGCCAGCCCTGGCAGGAGGTGGGGGATTTCGCGGCCTGCGGTCCCGCCGACCATTGCTACCGCGTCATTGTTGACAGCGCGGGGCGCGCCACCATCCTGTTCGGCGACGGGCGCCATGGGGCGCGGCCCGGTTTGGGCACCGGCAATATCCGCGCATCCTACCGTGCCGGCATGGGGATGGTGCCCGATCCCGGCCCGCTGAACCGCCAGCCATCGGGCAGCAGTTCCTTCTCCCAGATCATTTCGGGCATGGCCGGATTGGCCAAGGATGTGCGCATGCTGCTGAAAAGCCAGGCCGTGCCGCCGGAGCAGGCATCGACCCTGCGCCTGGAGCTGATCGAACGTGCGATGGCGCCGGCCGGCCGCCTGATCACCCTGAACGACAATGTCCGCCTGATCGCCGACGATCCGGATGTGGCCGGCGCCCTGGCCGCCCCCGGCGTCGGCACCGGGGCGGACGCCCGTCCGTTGATCAGCGTGGCGGCCGCGGCGGGGGTGGAGGCGGGCGGCCTGATCGAGCGGCTGCGGGGTGAATTGCGGGCGGCCCAGCCCGTTGGCGCGCGCATCCCCCGCCTGCTGCCGGCCCGCGACCGGCCCCTGCGCCTGGTGGCCAGCGTCTGGTGGGCGGGGGCGGTGCCGCCCGATGCAGCCGACAGCCTGGCCAGCCGTCTTCTGGGGACTTTCGGGGCCACGGCCCGACCCCTGGGCCGCGACCTGTCGGCGGCGGAAATCCTGGCGGCGCTGCAGGCGGCCAAGGGCGTGGCCGGCGCCGAGATCCTGCTCCTGCACCCCGTGGGCTCACCGCCGGAACTCTGCCCCCTGATCCCCGCCCATGCCGGGGAATGGCCGGCCGAAGGACCGCCGCTGGGGGCGGAACGGGTCTATCTCTCCGATGGGCCGGGGCATCTGCTGCTGCATCTGGCCCCGGCCCGCGGCTTCGCCCCCATGGGCATCGATCCGGTGACCGGCCATGGATAAGGGTTATATCTTTTCCCTGCTGCCGCAGGTCCATCGCGCGCGTGACATCGCGCAGGGCCATCCGCTGGAAGCGCTGTTCACGGCGCTGGAAAGCCAGTCGCTGGCCCTGCATGCCAATATCGGGAGCCTCTATGACAACTGGTTCATCGAGACCTGCCAGCCCTGGCTGATACCCTATCTGGGCGATCTGGTGGCGCTGGACCCTGTGCTGGCCAGTCTGGAGCTGCCAGGATTGCGCACCCTTGTCGCCAATCTGACCGATTACCGCTCGCGGCGGGGCACCCTGGTCTGTCTGGGCCATGCGGCCACAGCCATTTCCGGGTGGAGCTGCATGGCGGTGGATCTGGACAATTTCCGGTCCGGCACCTGGGCGGCCGGCGCACCGCAGGCGGGAACATGGCGTATCCAGGCCCGGGGCGGCGATCCGGCGGCGGGTCTGGTGGCGGCGCGCAGCGTCGATCTGCGCCGTGGTGCGCCCGTGGCCGGCACCGGCATTCCGGGCCTGCCCGGTGGCGTGCCGGGCACAATGGGCCTGCTGGCCTGGCCCCTGCGTCCCGTGCGGCTTTACGGGGTGGAGGCCCGGCCCGTGGCGGAAGTGCCGGGGGCCTTTCACCTCAGTCCGCTGGGCATCGCCACCCCTCTCTATGTGCCGCCCGCCCGGCTGCCCGTGGCAGGTGCTGCCTCCGGCATCGCCGATCTGCCCCTGCCCTTGACGCGGGCCTGGCTGGCGGACTGGCTGGCCGATCCCATCAGCAGCAGCCTGCCGGACCCGCCCGTCGCCCTGCGCCTCTGCTACGGCGACAGCGTTGTGCCTGTGCCGGCAGACCGGCTGGTGCCCGCCGACCTGTCAGTGTGGCCGCCCCTTCCGGCGACGCGGGCCGAGGCTGATATCCAGGTGCTGCTGGACCCGGAACGGGGGCGCCTGCTGGTTGCCGGCGCCGTGCCCGACCGCGTGTTCAGCGACCATGCCCTGGCGATGGGGATGGATGTGGGCGGCGGCGGTTATGGCCGGGCGCAGCGGATGCCGCGTCGGCAGGAAGGCGCCTGGATCGTGCGCGCCGGGGCTGCGGGTTCTGCCGACTTTCCCGATCTGGCAGCCGCCCTTGCCGCCTGGCCCGCGCAGGCCGATGCCGCACGCATCATCATCACCGACAGCGCCATCCATCACCTGCCCAAGGCGGGCGCCGGCTTGCGGCTGGCCGGGCGGTCCCTGACCATTGTGGCGGCCGATGGCTGCCGGCCGTGCCTTTCCGGCGCGTGGCGGGTGGCGGCGGGGCCGCTGCCGGGTGCCCTTACCCTTTCGGGTCTGCTGCTGGACGGGGCGTTGACCCTGGTCGGCCCTGTCGATCTGACCTTGGCTGACTGTACCCTGATGCCGGCGGCAGGCCCGGCCCTGGTCGTGGATGCGAGCCCGGCCCGCCGCCGGCTGACGGCCAGCCATTGCATCCTGGGCCCCCTGGTTCTGCCCGCCCGCGGCGTCACCGGCCTGTTGCGTGAAAGCATCCTGGATGGCCGGGGCGGACCGGCCCTGCGCGGACCCGCGGGCCCCACCGACCGGGGGCCGGCCCTGGCGCTGGACGGTTGCACCGTGCTGGGGCCGCTGCGCAGTGTGCATCCATGCGAGTTGCGGGAATGCCTGGCGCTGGATCGGCCGGACGGCCGATCACCCCTGCGCAGCCGTGTTCTGGGCAACCCCGCCTATGCCATGCCGATCTTCCCTGTGGCGGATGGACGGTCGGCCGTGCTGCACCGGGGCGCCCACAGACATCTGCGGCTGGCCGGGAAGCTGGACGGCATCGGCCGCGTGCTGGAGAATTTCCTGCCGGAGGGACGGTCATGCCAGATCATGCTGATGATATGACCAGGACCGGCCGCCGCCTGGGAAGGATGACATGAAGGGCGATTTCACCAGATTGCCGCCGCCCCCGGGCGACGACCCGACCCTGGCCGGACTGTGGTTGCAGCAGGGACGGCCCCTGCTTGACGCGGATTGGAACGCGCTGGCGGCGTTGCTGCGCGACCTGTCGACGGGTGGCTTGCGGGAGATCATGGGGCCGGCGGCCGGCCCCGCCCGCGATCTGGGCTTTGCCATCCAGCCCATCCCCTGCCTGTCGCTGAACGAGGCGGCGGACGGCGGGCGCCAGGGGCTGCGCCTGGGTCCCGGCCGTTCGCTGCCGTTCGCCCATGAGGTACCAGCCTGGGTCGTGGAGCGGGTGGAGATCGACGCCCTTGACCGTGTGCTGATCCTGGAGGAGCTGGACGAGGCACGGGTGCCGGAGCGGCCCTGGACCCTGCTGCTGCGCCTGCTGCTGCCGGCGGGCGGGCATGGGCCGCTGCTGGAGCGGCCGGGCCTCTGGCGGCTGATGGTGGCAGCCGACGGGACGCTGTCCCTGCTGCTGGGCGACAAAAATCACCGCATGGGGACCATCGGTTTTGATCTTTGGACCGATCTGCTGCTGGTCGACCGCGGGCCCTGGCTGGAAATCTCGCTGAACGGGGCGGCGGCCACGCGTGTGCCGACGCCCGCCAGCCACCATCACGGCAAGGATCGCCACCCGCCTGAACGGGAGCCGGCGCTGCTGGTCGCCCATTCGCGCCCGACGGGCAAGGGGCATGGCGCCACCTTGCCCTGTCGGGTGGCCGCCTTGCATCTCTGGCGATTTGCCGCCGACAGTGCCGCCTTCGCCCGGGCCCGGCGGGCGGGGCATCTGCCGCGCCACCGGCTGGTCGCCGATCTGGATTTCATGACGCTGCTGCCGGATGGCGGGGACCTGTGCCTGAAGGACCGATCCGGTCATGGCAATAACGGCATCGTCCATGGCTCCGCCAGGCCCCCGCGTATCCGCATCGTCGATGTCGATATCGGCGCCGGCCGTTATTACCTGCAGGGCGACAGGCTGCTGAACCCATCGCGGGTGACGGTCGGGGACCAGCCTTACCTGCCGGGTGGGACCCATCTGCCGCGGACGGGGGCCAATCTCTATTATCTGGAGGCCATCCAGCGATCGCTGGATGCCGCACAGCGCCCGTCGATGCTGGACCCGGCCCTGGACGGGATCGACACCGTTGTCCGCGGCCAGCAGGTCTGGCAGGTGAAATGCCTGCATGGTGCCGATGAACAGCGTGTGCTGGACCGCTTCCAGGCCCTGGAGGAGGAGAGGGCCGGCAGCCTGCGACTATGGTGCGACGGGGAGCAGCGCACGCTGGGCGTCAACGGCCTGTACCGGGTGGAAATCCACGATTCCGGCTGGGCGCTTGCCGATCCGCTGCCACCCGCCGCGCGCGAGGCGCTGCGCACGGCCCGCATTGTCCAGGCGTCCGCCCGCCGTGTGGTGCTGCCGGCGGGCATGGCGCCGCCGCCCGTGGGCGCGCCTGTCTGGATCGGGGCGGGGCAGGCCGACGGGACAGGGGGAAGCCTGGCGCGGATCGTGTCGATCCAGACCGATCCGGCGGGCCTGCTGGTGCTGGACCGGCTGCCCGACGGTGTCGGTGATGGCGATGCGATCAGCATCCTGCCGCTGGCAACCTGGAAATTCTCCCGCGAGAATGCGGGACTGGCCCAGACGGTGGAACAGCTGCTGCCCGGTGTCGACGCCGAGGGCGCCCCCATTGCCCTGGTTCGCCGCCGCATCATCGGCCCCGCGCCCAGCCGGCCCGTCGACGGGGACTGGGCCGAGGTGACAGAGGATGCCGACGAACTGCTGGGCCGGCCCGGCCGCCTTTGCCCCGTGCTGGCCGCGGATGAGGGGCTGGATCAGATTCTGCTGGGTGACTGGGTGTCGCGGCCCGGCGACGACGCGGCGGCGGAAGGGCGCATCCTGCGCATCTGGGACGTGCCGCTGCAGCCCGCCGTGGATGATCTGACGCCACCCGACCCGGCCGGTAGCTGGCCGCGGCTGGCGCGGGTGGCCGACCAGACGCTGGACCCCGGTGTCCATATCGCCTTCCAGGCCGGTGGTCGCTATCGCACGGGAGATTACTGGACAGCCCCGCTGCGCGGTGGTCAGGTGGCCGTGGCCGGATGG
Source organism: Niveispirillum sp. FG148 (assembly GCF_057809655.1). NCBI lineage: Bacteria > Pseudomonadati > Pseudomonadota > Alphaproteobacteria > Rhodospirillales > Azospirillaceae > Niveispirillum > Niveispirillum sp. FG148. The sequence goes on along the minus strand of NZ_JBMDKJ010000005.1, from coordinate 136,749 downwards.
GAAGCCGGGCAGGCCAAGATCCCCGACGGCCCCATCCGCCACCGGGCGCCCCTGGCGGATGTCTGGCTGGACGCGCAAGGGGTGCGGGTTGCCGACCGGCGCCGCCCGTTTCTGTCCCTGGCCGAGATTTCGGCGCTGTTGGGCGATGGGCGCGACCAGCATTTTCTGAAGGGGCTGGCCGCCTGGGCGGAGGCCTGGCGCGTTGAACCGCCTGACCCGCTGACGGGGCCGGATGAGCAGGCCCGCAACTGGGTGCGCCGCGGGCTGGCAAGGCTGCTGCACGATGATCTGCGCCTGCTGGCCGCCGGTTCCAAGGGGGCCGACGGCTTCTGGCGGTCCGGTGCTTTGGTGACGGCAGAGACATTTTCCGCAGGCCAATGGCATCGGGTGGACAGCGTTGGCGATGATATCCGTGGTCCCGGCCATGCTTTCATGATCGGCCCGCTGCTGGCCTTCGTGGAGGAGATGACTGGGCGGGTGACGGTGGCGGAGCCGGGGCGGCGGCCCTGGTCGGTGGCCGCCCTGGTGGCGCCGGCCCATGGCATGGCCGTCACCGCCGGGCGCGATCTGGTCTTTATCGGCGGCGGCTGGCTGATCAACCATGGGCTGCCGGCGCCTGAGTGGGTGCTGCTGGACCCCGTCACGGGGCGGGAGGTGGCGCGCGGCCGCCTGAAAATCCCCGTCGCCCATGCCACGGCCAGCCTGATCGACGGGCTGGTCCATGTCGTCGGCGGCTATGGTCCCGGCCGCGAACCGCAGCCCTGCGTGCAGCTGGTCGATCTGGCCAGTGGCCGGTGCAGCATCATCGGTGACATGCCCGAACCGGTGATGGAACAGGCGGCGGTCACGCTGGGCGGCATGGTGCTGCTGGCCGGCGGGCGCCATGCCGATGGGCGGGTGCGCAAGGGTGTGGCGCTGATGTCGGCGCGCAGCGCCGGCTGGATTGAGCGGGCGCATCTGCCGCATGGTCTGGCCCGGCCGGCCGCAACCCTGGCACGGGGCGGGGTGGCCCTGGCCGGTGGCATCGACCATGACGGGCGCGACCGGGCCGATATGCTGTGCTACCGCCCCGACAGCGACGACTGGCAGCCCCTGCCGCCCCTGCCGCAGGCGGGCCATGGCTTCGGCCTGACCGTCACGCCCGACGCCTTTGCCGGATTGCAGCCGCGCCTGTTCGCCATGGGCGGGCAGCGGGGACATGACGGCCATACCCACGCGCTGCACGACACGCTATCGCTGGCGCAGACCCAATTGCTGCATGTGCTTGCCAACCGGAGGCCCGAGAAATGACCGCCACCTTCTTCGCCGACGGTATCGGCCGCGTCACCCTGAAGGACGGCACCGTCCGCATCGAATTCGCCACCGTGGAGGGGCAGACGGTCAGCCCGCAGACCACCGTGGTGCTGACCACGAAGGGCTTTGTCGAAGCCTTCGGCACCTTGCAGAAGACGATGAGCAAACTGATCGACCAGGGCACGGTCACGACGGGTGCCGCCCCGGAAAAGACCCGCACCCGGTCCCGCATTCCGCGGGTGCCGGGGACGGCAAATTGACGGGATGACAAAAAAGGCCCCGCCATCGTGGGATGGCAGGGCCTTTTCGCATGCCGGATGGAGCGTCAGATCTTGGCGATGCGCAGGTTGTTGGTGCTGCCGGACTGGCCGAAGGGGATGCCGGCGACGATGACGATGCGTTCGCCCGGCCGGGCGAATTCTTCCTTCACGGCCAGCGCGCGGGCACGGTCGACCATTTCCTCATACGTGCCGACATCGCCGGAATGGATGGCGTGCGCGCCCCAGACCAGGGCCAGACGGCGGGCCACGCCGGCATGCGGGGTGGTGGCCAGCACGGGCACGTCCGGCCGCTTGCGGGCGATGCGGGCCACGGTATTGCCGCTGGCCGTGTAGGCGAAGATGGCGGCGGCGTCGATCGTGTCGGCCAGATCGGCGGCCACGCCGGCCACGGCGTGCGAGGGGGTATGGTCCACCTCCGGCTCCAGCGCCGTGATGATAGGGCGATAGGTGGGGTGCTTTTCCGTGCTGGCGATGATGCGGCTCATCATCGACACGGCTTCCAAGGGGAACGCGCCGGAGGCACTTTCGGCCGACAGCATGACGGCATCGGCACCGTCATAGACGGCCGTGGCCACGTCGGATGCCTCGGCGCGGGTGGGGGTCGGGCTGGCCACCATGCTGTCCAGCATCTGGGTGGCCACGATCACGGGCTTGGCGGCCAGACGCGCGGCGCGGACCAGTTCCTTCTGCCGGCCGGGCACATCCTCATGCGGGATTTCCACGCCCAGATCGCCTCTGGCCACCATGATGGCGTCGGACAGGCGGATGATATCCTCGATCTTCTCCAGCGCCTGCGGCTTCTCAATCTTGGAGATCAGACCAGCCTTGTCGCCGATCAGGGACTTGGCCTCGATCACGTCGGACGGGCGCTGCACGAAGGAGAGCGCCACCCAGTCCACGCCCAGCGACAGGCCAAAGGCCAGATCGGCGCGGTCCTTCTCCGTCAGCGGCGACAGGTCCAGGGCCGTGCCGGGCAGGTTCACGCCCTTGCGGTTGGAGATGACACCGCCGACGATCACCTCGGCATTGATGGTGTCATCGGTGACGCCGCGCACGCGCACCCGCACGCGGCCATCATCGATCAGCAGATCCTGCCCCGGCATGATGGCCTTGAAAATCTCCGGATGGGGCAGGGGGATGTTGTCCTTGGTCCCCGGCTCCTTGCCCAGGACGAACTTCACCTTTTCCCCATTCACCAGCTCTTCCTTGCCGGCGATCAGGGTGCCGATGCGGATCTTCGGGCCCTGCAAGTCCTGCAGGATGCCGATGGGGCGGCCCACATCCTTTTCCAGGGCACGGATGGCGGCGTGAACCTTGGCGTGATCTTCGTGGCTGCCATGGCTGAAATTCAGGCGGAACACGTCGACGCCGGCCATGAACAGCTCCCGCAGCTTCTCCGGCGTGTTGCTGGCCGGGCCGACGGTGGCGACGATCTTGGCATGGCGATGGCGGCGCATGGGCGTTCCTTGATGCTCTGGTGGTCCGGTTATGGGGCCGCGAATGGGCGCGGCCGATCATTGCGGGCAGTATAGCACGGCCCGCGGCGGATTTGATCCCCCCAGTTACAGGATTTCGATAACAGTTTGGTAATTCAGTTACCTTAGGCGCCACCGGTTCGAAGAGAGGCCGCGGACGGCTCCGAATGGTGGGCAGGCAGAGGCAACAGCCATCCCACTTTAGCAGGATGGCCGCGAAAGTCAGCATCAGCGGTCGGAAGGGGGAACGCGGCGCTGGGCGCGATCAGGCCTGCAGGTCGGGGTGAGGCGTATGCCGAACCCCGACCTGCAGATGCTTCAGACTTATCGCTGGACGCTGAACATTTGGTTTTCCGTGTGATCGCTTCAAATGATTCCATTTGAAGCGATCACACTTAGCCGCGGGCGGGACGGCGCAGGAATTCCGGCGTCCAGTCGCCGCCCTGGTCGGCCCCCGTTTCGCGCGCGGGGCGGGCGGGGCGGGAGGGCTTGCCGGCCTGCGGGTTGGCCGGCCGGGCTTCGCCCTGCGGCTTGGTTGCCGCCGGACGGGAATGCTGTTGCGGCTTGCCCGGCTGGGCCGGGCGCTGGCCCTGACCCTGGGGACGCGGACCCTGACCCTGCGGGCGGGCAGCAGCGCCCTGACCCTGGGGCCGGGGGCCCTGGGCGCGTGGCTGCTGCGGACGGGCCGTGGGGGCCGAGCCCTCCGCCGGGGCGGCATCGGTGCGGACCGTGTCACCCTGACGCCGCGGCTGCTGCTGCCCGCGCGGGCCCGGACGGCCCTGCTGCGCACGTTCGCCCGGCTGACCCGGCTTGGCGCGGGCGCGCTTGGGCTGCGGCTGCGGCGGGCGTTCCGGCTTCAGCTGCGGCAGAACGGCGGCGGCGGCCGGGGCCATGCTGTGCAGCGGGATCGACTGGCGCGTCACCTTTTCGATCTGCTTCAGCAGCGGACGGTCGGCGGGCGTGACCAGCGACACGGCCGTGCCGGCGCGGCCGGCGCGACCCGTGCGGCCGATGCGGTGGACATAGGCGTCCGCCACTTCCGGCAGGTCATAATTGAAGACATGGGTGATCAGGTCCACGTCGATACCGCGCGCGGCGATATCGGTGGCGACCAGGGCCCGGGTCTTGCCGGCACGGAAGGCGTCGAGTGCGCGCTCGCGCGCATTTTGCGACTTGTTGGCGTGATAGGCGTCGGCCTGGAGGCCGGCCCCGGCCAGTTGGGCGGCCAGCTTGTTGGCGCCATGCTTGGTGCGGGTGAAGATGATGGCCGTTTCAACAGCAGGGTCGGACAGCAGCTTCACCAGCGTCGGTGCCTTCTGGGCCATGTCCAGATGGATGACCGACTGGTCGATGCGTTCCACCGTCGTGGCGGGCGGCGTCACTTCCACGCGGATATGGTCGTGCAGCAGGCTTTCGGCCAGACCCGACACCTCGTTGGGCATGGTGGCGGAAAAGAACATGGTCTGCCGCCCGGTCTTGGGCAGCTTTGCCACCAGCTTCTTCACGGCCGGCAGGAAGCCCATGTCCAGCATGCGGTCCGCCTCGTCCAGGACGAACAGGCAGACGCTGTCCAGCTTGCACTTGCCCTGATCCATCAGGTCGATCAGGCGGCCCGGCGTGGCGATCAGAATGTCGACGCCGGCAGCCAGCGCCTTGATCTGCGGGTTCAGCGACACGCCGCCATGCACGACGGCGTTGGTGAAGGGCAGCTGCACGCCCAGAAGGTCGAACACGGTGCCGACCTGCAGCGCCAGTTCACGCGTGGGCAGCACGATCAGGGCGCGGGGATGGCCGGGGCGGGCGCGCTTGTCGGCCTTGGTCAGTGCCTGCAGCACGGGCAGGGCGAAAGCCGCCGTCTTGCCGGTACCCGTCTGGGCCAGACCCAGAACATCACGACCGGCCAGGGCCGCGGGCAGCGCCTGCGCCTGGATGGGGGTGGGTGTGACATAGCCCGCCGTCGCCAGCCCGGCCATCAGCGGGGCCACCAAACCGAGAGTAGAGAAATCCTGCATAGGGAAAGTAGATCCTGGAAACCGCCGGAAAGAAGCCCGGCCGCCGGCCCGCGCATCATGCACGGCCGGCCGTCACGCACCGCCGGAACGATGGCGGCCCGACAGGGACGATTGGTTCCAGAATGCAACGTTCCCCCACCATGCCCTGTTCGCGGGTGCGGAACAAGTGGCGATGGCGGGGGGAAGGGTTGCGTGGGGGCGGTTGTGATCTGCGAGTTCCCCCAGGCGCGGGGCCGGCCGTCGCCGTCCATCCGGGGTCAATATCCATCCCCCCTGGTTTCATGCCCCCCAGCCGCCGGGCGTGGTCGGGCCCGTCTCCGTGTCGCGGACGCGGAACCAGGCAGCGTACATGGCGGGCAGGGAATAGAGCGTCAGCAGCGTGGCCACGATCAGGCCGCCCATGATCGAGATGGCCATGGGCCCCCAGAAGCTGCTGCGCGACAACGGGATCATGGCCAGCACGGCCGCCGCCGCCGTCAGGGCGATGGGGCGGGCGCGGCGCACCGTGGCATCGACCACGGCGTCGAAACGGCCATGGCCGGCGGCGATATCCTGTTCGATCTGGTCGACCAGGATGACCGAATTGCGCATGATCATGCCGGCCAGCGCGATCACGCCCAACTGGGCCACGAAGCCGAAGGGCTGATTGAAGATCAGGAGCGCCAGGGTCACGCCGATCAGGCCCAGCGGTGCGGTCAGGAAGACCAGGATCACCCGCTGGAAGCTTTGCAGCTGCACCATCAGCACGGTCAGCATCAGCACCAGCATGGCCGGCATCACGGCCTGGATGGATTTCTGGCCCTTGGCGCTTTCCTCCACGGCCCCACCCACCTCGACGCGATAGCCGGTGGGCAGTTTGGCCTTATAGGGGCCCAGCACCGCCTCAATCTGTGCCACCACGGTGGGGGCCTGGATGCCGGGGCGCAAATCGGCCCGGACCGTGATCGCCAGATCGCGCGACCGGGTCCAGAGGATGCCGTTTTCCACCCCATACTCGATCCGGGCGATCTGCGACAGCGGCAGCGGGCCATTGGCACCCCGCAACTGGATGTCGCGCAGCCGGTCGGCGGCCGTGCGCTCATCGTCCTGGGCGCGCAGCACGACATCGATCAGTTCGGTGCCTTCCCGGTACTGGGTGGCGGTGTAACCGGACAGGACCGTCTGCATGGCCAGCGCCAGATCCTGGCTGCTGATGCCCAGGCGGCGGGCGCGGTCCTGGTCGACGACCAGACGCACCGACTTCACCTTTTCCACCCAGTCCAGATTGACGTCCAGCGTATTCGGATTGGTGCGGATCAGGTCGCGCAGGTCGCCGGCCAGGGCGCGCAGCACCTCTGGATCGCGACCCAGCACGCGGAACTGCACCGGGTAGCCGACGGGCGGGCCGTTTTCCAGCCTGGCCACGCGGGTGCGCATTTCCGGATAACGGGTGTCCAGCATCGGCGGCAAATCATGTGACAGCCGCACCGTATCCTCCAGCGTGCGGGCCACCAGGATGAACTGGGCGAAGTTCGGGCGCTTCAGTTCCTGGTTCAACGGCATGTAGAAGCGCGGTGCGCCATTGCCGACGAAGGCGCTGTAGCTTTCCAGGCCCTTTTCCTGGGCGAAGAAGGCTTCCATCTCCTTCACCCGCGCCGCCGTGACGCTGATCGACGTGCCTTCGGGCAGTTCCATATCGACCACCAGTTCCAGACGCGCGGAATTGGGGAAGAATTGCTGTTGCACGAAGCCGAAGCCGACGACGGACAGGATGAAGGCGCCGACAGTCGCGGCAATGACGATGAAACGGTGCCGCACGGTCCAGACCAGGCTGGCGCGCAGCCGGCGGTACATGGGCTTGTTATAGGCCGCGTTGTGGTTTTCCGACAGGCCATGCTCCTCCGCCCCGTCCTTGGGCGCCGGCAGCAGCTTGAAGCCCAGATAGGGTGTGAAGATCACGGCCACGAACCAGGAGACCAGCAGCGCCGTCGCCACCACCCAGAAGATGGAGCCGGTATATTCACCCGCCGCCGAATGGGCGAAACCCACGGGCACGAAGCCCGCCGCCGTCACCAGCGTGCCCGACAGCATGGGAAAGGCGGTGGAGGTCCAGGCAAAGGCCGCGGCCCGGGCCCGGTCCCAGCCCTGTTCCAGCTTCACCATCATCATTTCCACCGCGATGATGGCGTCATCCACCAGAAGGCCCAGCGCGATGATCAGGGCGCCGATGGAGATCTTGTGCAGATCGATGCCCGCCGCCAGCATGACCCCGAAGGTCACGGCCAGCACCAGCGGCACCGACAGGGCCACGACGATGCCCGTGCGCAGGCCCAGCGACAGGAAGGTGACCAGCAGCACGATGCCCAGTGCTTCTGCCAGGGCATGGGCGAATTCGTCGATGGAGTTGCGCACCGTCGTCGGCTGGTCGGCCACCTGCGCGATGTCGATCCCCTGCGGCAGGGTCTGCTGGATGGCGGCCATTTCCGCCTTCACCGCATCGCCCAGCGTCAGGATGTTGCCGCCCGTGGCCATGGAGATGGCCAGGCCCGTCACGGGCTGGCCATTGTGGCGCATCAGGGTTTCCGGCGGGTCCTGGGCTGCGCGGTAGACCCGGGCGATGTCGCCCAGGCGCATCTGCTTGCCATTGGCCTGGATGGGCAAGGCGCGGACCTGGTCTTCCGTCGTCAGGGCGCCCGTGACCCGCACGCGGATGCGGTCGGTGCCATTGTCGATGATGCCGGTGGGCGTCACGGCATTCTGCGCGGACAGGGTATTGCCGATCTGCTGGACCGTCACACCCAGAGCGGCCAGACGCACCGTGTCGAATTCGACATAGATCTTCTCATCCTGGACGCCCAGCAGCTCCACCTTGCCGATGGAGGGCAGGCGCAGCAGGCGCTGGCGCGCGGCCAGCAGCACCTGCCGCATCTCCACATTGCTGAACCCGTCGCCGGAGAAGGCGTAGATGATGCCGTAGGTATCGCCGAATTCATCATTGAACTGCGGGCCGATGACGCCGGCGGGCAGGGTATGGGCCATGTCGCCCACGCGCTTGCGCACCTGATACCAGGTGTCCTGCACGATCTCCGACCGGGTGTAATCATGCAGATAGACCATGATCACGGCTTCGCCCGGCCGGGAGTAGGTGCGGGTGAAGTCGAAATTGGGCACCTGCTGCAGCGCCTGTTCGATACGGTCGGTGACCTGCTGCTGCATCTCCTGCGCGGTAGCGCCGGGCCATTGCGCCGTCACCAGCATGGTGCGGACGGTGAAATTGGGGTCTTCGGCCCGGCCCAGCGTCTTGAAGGCGAACAGGCCGACCGCCATCGACATGACGATCATGAACAGGACAAGGGCCTGGTGCCGGATGGCCCAGGCCGACAGGTTCAATCCGCTCACGGCAGCCCCCCGTCCCAGACGCGAACGGGCAGGTTGGGGTCCAGCCGGTTGGCACCGGCGGAAACGACCAGCTCGCCTTCCTTGATCCCTGTTTTCAGGATGATGGCGTCGCTGCCATAGGCGGCGACCTCCACCGGGCGCAGTTCCACCCGGTCGCGTGAGGCCGACAGCACCCATACCGCCGGCTTGTCGCCCTGGAAGAACAGGGCGGCGGGGGGGACGGAAATCTGGCCAGCGCCGCCTTCATCGTCAATATAGACGCGGGCCGTGCTGCCCAATGCCGCCACCGTCTCCGCCCCGGCGGGCAGGGCGATGCGGACGCGGAAGGTACGGCTGACACTGTCGGCCGCCGCCCCGATTTCCCGGATCGTGCCCTCCGTCACCCGCGTATCGTCGGCCCACAGATAGGCCTTGGCCTTCATGCCGGGCTTCAGCCGGGCGATATCGGCCTCCGATACCTCGATCTCCACCTCGCGCCCCTGGTCGGTGGCGATGCGCAGGGCCGTCTGTCCGGCGGCCACCACCTGCCCCGCATCGGCCAGGACGGCCGTGACCGTGCCGGCCTGCTCCAGCGTCAGGGTGGCATAGGCGCGCTGGTTGCGGGCCTGCTCCAGCGCGGCCGTGGCTTCGCGTTTCTGCGCGGCGGCCGCGTCGGCGCTGGCCTTCACATTGTCGAACTGCGCCTGGGAGACCGCACCCGAGGCCACCAGCGGCGTGTAGCGCTTCAGATTGGCGGCGGCCTGGATGTCCTGCGCCGTGGCCTGGGCCAGCCGGGCTTCTGCTGCCTTCAGGGCCAGGTCCAGGTCCGCGGGGTCCAGCCGGGCCAGGGCCTGGCCCTTGGTCACGCGATCCCCTACCTCGACCAGCCGGGCCGCGATGCGGCCGCCCGTGCGGAAGGCGGCCTGCACATCCGTGCGGGGGACCACGACACCCGAAAAAGCCTGGAAATGTTCGTTGAGGATCATGGGCTTGGCCACACGCACGGGCCGCGGCTTGGCGGCCTCCGGTTCCTTGGCGCCACAGCCGGCCAGCAGCAGCGGCACAAGTATGGCCAATCCCGGCCCCAGAATAGTTCTGGCAGGCATGCCCCTCGCCATGATCTTAAGTCCCCACATGCAGAGCGAATGGTTTGTTGTGAGGATAATGTAACGTACATTACACTACTTCAAGTGACGACCATCACGCCGGTACCGCATTGTCGAAATGGCAGCTATGACAACGATATCTTTATCAGGAGGGGAGGCCGCTTCCGACCCTTCTCCGCGCATGGAGGCGCGGCGGCAGGCCATGATCGAGGCCGCGGCCGCCCTCTTCTCCGAAATGGGATATGAACGGGCCAGCCTGGGCGCCATCGTCCGCCGGTCGGGCGGATCGCTGTCCACGCTGTACCAGCTTTTCGGCAGCAAGGAGGGGCTGTTCGAGGCGATGGTGACGACCAAGTGCCGCGAGATCATGGAGCCGCTGACGGCCGCCGACCTGTGCGACCGCAATCCGCGCGACACGCTGACCGCCATTGCCCATGTCTTCCTGCGCATCATCCTGACACCGGAGGCCCAAGCCCTGTGGCGCATGGTGATGGGGGAGGGGAAGAAATTCCCCCTGCTGCCGGAGATCTATTTCCGCTGCGGGCCGAACCCGATGCAGGCGGCCATCGGCCGTTACCTGTCCGACCTGCACCAGCGCGGTGTCCTTCACTGTCCCGATCCGGTGGCCTGCGCACAGTCCTTCTGCATGCTGGTCCATGGCGATCTTTACTACCGTGTCGTCACCGGCACGCGTCCGCCGCCGGACGAGGCCGAACTGTCCAGCCATATCAACCAGATGGTGGGCATGTTCCTGCGCATGCTGGCGCCGGAGCGCTGACGGCTGTCAGCGTTTACGGTCGCGCCGCCCCTTGCGCTGCAGCCAGACGAACAGGCTGAACAGCAGGCCGGCCCCGATGAAGGCGGCGGCGATGGCGCCACGGCCGGCCACGGGCAGCGGGGCCAGGGTCTCCGTCGTGCGGAAGGTAAAATAGGCGAGCGTTCCAAGGCCGATCACGGCCCCCAGGAACAGCAGGATGACGGGGCGCATGCTTCAGGGCCTCCTTCCGTCCCTCCTTGGTCGCGTGGATTCAGCGATGCCACAGGCTGGCGGGTCCGGCAAGGGCGTGCGCCGGGGCTGGCAGTATTTGCCGCAGGGCCCGTTCCGGCCCGCGCCCGTGCGGCTGCCATTGTCGTGGATAGCCCAGCGACACTTCCTCGAACCGCACGCCGTCGCGCCAATGGGTGGCCGGGACGTGCAGATGACCATGGATGCAGGCGACGGCATCAAAGCGACGGTGCCAATCCTCGGTCGCACTGGTCCCGCACCAGGGGCTGAAGCGGGGGATGCGGCGCAGGGTCACCAGATCCTGGCGCAGCGGGAAATGGTTGATGAGAACCGTCCCCATCCCGGCCGGCCGTTCGCGGTCGATGCGGGCCGCCGTCTGTGCCACCCGCGCCCGGCACCAGTCCTGACGGGTTTCATGGGGGGCGGGCAGGAGCCGGCGTTCATCGGCGCTGCGCAGCCTTTGTTCCCAGGACCAGGCCAGCACCCCGTCCAGCGGCACATGATCGGGCCGGAAGCTGTAATCATAGAGCAGGAACATCGGCACCAGCAGCAGCGGCCCGCCCAACCCCTGCCAGACCGGATAGGGATCTTCCGGCGTCAGCACGCCATGGTCGCGGGCCACCTCGCACAGGGACTGATACTTCGCCTCCCCCGACAGCGGCCCGTCGGGCCCCGGCACCGTCCAGAGCTCATGGTTGCCGGGCACCCAGATCAGCCGCGCGAAACGGGCAGACAGCAGGCGGAAGGCGAAGGCCAGATCTTCCGCCCCTTCCCCGATATCGCCCGCCAGCACCAGCCAGTCGTCGGGTGCAGCGGGCAGCCGGTCCAGCGCCGCGCGGTTGGCGGCGACGGACAAGTGCAGATCGCTGATCGCCAGCAGGCGCATGTGTGTATTCCAAGTCAAAGCCGCGGAATCATGCCATGTCCAGCCGTCGAACCATGCATGGCGCTGGCCGATGGTGCATTCCCGCCGGAAATGGTACAGTTTGCGACATATTCAGGGCCGGAGGGGCAACTTGGCGTGTCGGCGGCGTCATTGGTGGAGGGTGGAGCCGGGTGATTTCCCGCTACGACTGCTGACGCTGTTGATCGTTTCAATTGTTTCCATCGGTTCCATTCTACAAACCCCCATCGCGTGCGCCCAGCCTGCCCAGCCGCCGGCGGCGCCCGGCCCCAATGAATATTGGGATCGGCTGGCGGAGGTTCTGTTCGAGCGTATCGGGCGGGACAGCGGTTTGCCCAGCGATATTGTCACCGCCATCGCCCAGGACCGCGCCGGCTTCATCTGGGTCGGTACGCCGGTCGGTCTGACCCGGTTCGACGGCTATCGCTTCCGGACCTTCCAGCCGGATTCGCGCGACCCCAGCTCCCTGCCCGACGGCTATATCAATGCGCTGCATGTCGACCGGCGGGGGCGCCTGTGGGTCGGCACCAATAATGGCGGTGTGGCGCGTTTCATTCCGGAAACGGAAAGTTTTGCACGCTATCCGGCGGGGCCGGGCGGTCTGGCCCATCCCACGGCCTACCGGTTCAGCGAGGATGGGCAGGGCGGCATCTGGGTGGGTCTGCGGTCCGGCCTGGCGCGGCTGGACGGCGACACGGGTGCCGCCACCAATTATCGCGCCCAGGATAGCCGTGATGGCGGGCTGCCGGGCGCCGTCGTGCTGGACCTGCTGTTCGACCGTGTCGGCAATCTGTGGGTCGCTACCGATGGCGGGCTGGCCATCCGGCCGGCCGGCAAGTCGGCCTTCCAGATGGCGCATAAGGTGATGAACCTGCCATCCCTGTCGCCCGACGCGGCCATATCCGCCCTTTTCACCGATGCGCGCGGTCGGGTCTGGGTGGGGTCGCGTACCGGCATCCTGGTCGGCATCGATCCGGAGACGGGCGTGGCACGGTCCTTCGATCTGGCGCGCGCTGACGGACGGGTCATCGACCGGCCGCAGATCCGGGCCATCCAGGACCTGGATGCCGGTGGAGACGAGGACCGCGACAGGCTGTGGGTCGCCACCGATCCGGGCGGGTTGATGGAATTGGACGTCACCACGGGCGATGTGCGGCTGATCCGCCATGACTCCGCCATCAATGCCAGCATCAGCGGCGATGCCGTGCGCAGCATGATGCGCGACCGGTCCGGCCTGATCTGGGTGGCCACCTGGGGCAGCGGCCTGAATGTCCATAATCCCGCCAACCAGGGCATTCTGTCCATCTTCGCCTCAGCCTCCCATCGCGACAGCCCGACCGAACCACAGGTGCGCTCCGTTCTGGCTGCATCCAATGGCCTGGTCTATCTGGGGTTTGAAACCCGCGGCATCGACGTCATCGATCCCGTCAGGGGTACGCGCAAGAACCTGGCCCCCGGTATGGGGCCGGGCGGCGGCCTGCCGCGCGCCAGCATCCTGTCGATGGCCGAGGACGAAGCGGGGCATATCTGGATCGGCACGCAACTGGGCCTGGCCCGTTACGATACCGGAACGGACAGGGTGGAGAATGTCGACCTGCCGGCCCCGCTGGCCGGAGCGCCGATCCATGCCATCCTGGTCCGCAAGGGTGAATTGTGGCTGGCGACGGAAGGATTGGCCCGATACAATCCGGCGACCGGGGGGCTGATCCATTTCCACCACGACCCCGACGACGCCACCACCCTGGCCGATGACCGGGTCCGGGTGCTGGCGGAAACACCGGACGGGCGGATCTGGGCCGGCACCCATCGCGGCCTGCACCTGATCGATCCGGAAACGGGCCATGTGCGGCGCGTGCAGAACCGGTCCTGGGACTGGTCATCACTGGCCCATAATTACATCACGGGTCTGGTCTATGACCGGCACGGGCGGCTGTGGGTGGGGACGCTGGGCGGCGGTGTCAGCATCCTGGACAGCGACCTGGCGGACGAACGCTATCGTTTCATCAATATTACCAAGCGAAACGGCCTGCCGGGCGACAGTGTGCAGGCCATGGTTCCGGATGCCGACGGCAAGATCTGGATCAATACGGAGGACGGGCTGGCCCGAATCGATCCGGACACGCGGTCGATCACGCCGGTCGGCTGGGATGATGGCCTGGGTGTGCGCGGCACCTGGGTCGGGTCGGCGGCGCGGCTGGACAATGGGGAATTGCTGTTCGGCGGGCGTGAAGGGTTGACCGTGGTCCGGCCCTGGGCCCTGCAGCGCTGGGAGTTCCAGCCGCCGCTGGTCCTGACCGATATCCGCATCGACAACCAGCCGGTGCCCACGGCGGCCCTGAACCTGACCACCCTGCCCCCACCGGAAGCCGCGGGCACGGCGTCGGGCAAAAGCATGCCGGCCCCGGTGCCGGAAGGGGGCATCGTCCTGCCCGCGGGCACGCGGACCCTGGCGGTCGGCTTCTCCGCGCTGGACTATGCGGGCCCCGCCAGCCTGCGCTACAGCTACAGTCTGGAAGGGTTCGACCGGGGCTGGGCGGAGGTGGATGCGCTGGGCCGCACCGCCACCTATACGAACCTGCCGCCGGGCACCTATTCCCTGCGCCTGCGCGCCACCAACAAGGAGGGCATCTGGGGCAGCGCCACGCGCATCCTGCCTGTCACCGTCCTTCCGGCCTGGTATCAGACCAGCCTGGCCCGCCTGGGCGGTGTTGTCGGCGTCCTGGCCCTGCTGGGGCTGGTGATCCAGGCCCGCACGGCGGCCCTGCGCCGGCAACGCCGCTGGCTGGAAAGTCTGGTGGCGCAGCGCACGCAGGATCTGGTCATGGCCAATGCGGAGCTGGAGCGGCTGGCCAGCTTCGACGCGCTGACCGGCCTTTACAACCGGCGCCGGTTTGAAGAGGCGGCCAATGCCGAAATCGACCGCGCCCGGCGCTATGGCCGTCCGTTCAGCCTGCTGCTGATCGATCTGGATCATTTCAAGCAGGTCAATGACACGCGCGGTCACAATGCTGGCGATGCCGCCCTGCGTCAGGCCGCACGCACGCTGACGGAGGCCGTGCGCACCACCGATCTGGTGGCCCGCTATGGCGGCGAGGAACTGGCCGTGCTGCTGCCGGAAACCGACGCGGAGGAGGCGTGGCGGGTGGCCGAGCGCATCCGTCTGGCTGTCGGCGGCACGCCGGTGACGCACGAAGGCGACATTTTCACCATCACCGCCAGCCTGGGCGGCGCCCAATATTCAATCGAGGATGACGGGCTGGCCCGCCTGATCGGGCGGGCCGATGCTGCCCTCTATCGGGCCAAACAGGGCGGGCGCAACCGTGTCATGTTCACCGATCCCGGCGAAGCCGGGGCAGGCCCGCCGGCGGGCATCCATGCCGGGACGCTGCTGCGATAAGGGTCTTGGCGGCGGGCGCGCCGGTCAGGCCCCGTCGCGGTTGGGATAGAGCAGGGCCCGTTCCTGGCTGTCCCCGGCGGCGACCGGCCAGGCCACGGCATCATCGGGCAGGTCGCGCACCTTGCGTGCCAGGATAAAGGCGTTGCCATAGCCGGGATTGATGGGCATCAGCGCGAAGGGACCGCGCCGGTCCTCCGGATAGATCTCCATCTTGTTGACCATGCCGGCGGCCAGCACCTCGAATCCCGTATCGGGTCCGAACAGCACCTTCAGCCCTTCATCGGAGAAGCGCCAGAAATCATTGGGCTGTTCATGCATCGGGTAGGTCTGCGGGGCGCTGTGAAAGACGATGCCCCCCATGCTCAAGGCCCGGTTGGTGGCCGCCGCCAGCAGCCAGGGATGGCTGAGATGTTCGATGACGGAGAAGGAGAAGACGGCGTCAATGCCACCCCTTCCCACCAGCCGGTCCAGTTGATGGGCATCGCCGACGATGTCGACGCCCGGAGCCGCATGGATGTCGATGCCGATGAATCGGCCCGCATCGGGGAAATGGTGGCGGCGGCCATGGCTGGCATCGCCCACGACGCGGGCCCCGATCTCCGCCACCCGCAGATGGCGGATATTCACCTCGTCCACGAACCGGCAGAGGGTCA
This sequence comes from Niveispirillum sp. FG148, assembly GCF_057809655.1. Lineage (NCBI taxonomy): Bacteria > Pseudomonadati > Pseudomonadota > Alphaproteobacteria > Rhodospirillales > Azospirillaceae > Niveispirillum > Niveispirillum sp. FG148. Next base: position 121,265 of record NZ_JBMDKJ010000005.1, on the reverse strand, counting down.
GCAGGAAATCATTGATCTTCTTGGTCTGGTCTTCGGTCCAGGACCCGGAAAGGACTCCCGCACGGGGCAGGTCCAGCGCCACCCGCGCCTGACCCGCATCCGTTTCCACCTCCAGCTCCACGGGCTGGCCCGGCCGGCCTTCCAGATAGGCCATGAAACCGGCATCGGCCACATGGTCATGATCGGGATAAAAATTCAGCAGGTCCTCCCGCCGCGTCAGGGCGGGGATGGTGAAACGGTCCTGGCCGATGACAAGGGACGCGCGGTTGACCCTATGTTCGTTGCAATGAACCCAGCCCTGCACAAAGACGCCGTGGCGGTCGCACCAGAAATTGTCGATGCCATAGACGATGCGCAGATGCGGGGCCGCCGCCGCGGACGGTGTCATCACCGGCCGGGTCGGGGCGTCCGGCAGGCGGATGGGCTGGCGGCGATGCAGATCGACAGCCGTGGCCGCCGCCGCCAGGGCGGCGCTGTCCGGCGGCCGTTCCCCCTGATGCACGAACAGATGCAGCAGTTCGCCCGCATCATGGCGGAAGGGCGGGAAGGGCACCGCCAGATGCGCCCTGTCCCCCAGCCCGGTCCAGTCCCGGACCAGCACCTGACGGATATCCCCGCATTCAGGACGTTGCAGGGTGATGATGAGCGGCAGTTCGGCGCGCAGATCCTGGCCGGAAAGGTCCAGGCGCAGAAGCCCGAAATCCGGTGACGGTGCCTGGAACCGTTCCGCGATCACCAGCCCGTCCAGCGGTGACGCCGGGGACGGTGTCGGGATTGTGCGGAAGAGGGCGGCCAATCTGTTGCGGATCACCATGGCACCGGGGATATCATCCTTGCTGGGCGTCCCGCCAGGGGACGGCTCCGGGTCGGCGGCACTATGGTCACCCCAGGGGGCGGCGACAAGAACTATGTGCCACGCCCGAGAGTGGAAAAGGCATGTAGCATTGCCATCCCTGTGCAATTTCCGTAGAAATGACGCCCGTTGGCGGGGCCGTTTCCAGCCATTTCCCCGGAGGGTTCATGTTGCGTCGATGGCTTGCGCCGCTTTACCTGCTGTACGCCCTGCCGCTGGTCCTGTTCATGGCGATCAATGTTCCGGTCTTTCTGAACGCCGACGAGACCAATCATATGATGCGGGCGGAAATGGTGCTGGGCGGCGATGTCATCGGCCGCCGCACGGATCAGGGGCAGTCCGGTGGCGAGATCGACGGCCATATCCTGGATGTGCTGCGCATCTATTGGCCGATGCTGTCGACGCCGGACCTGCGGCTGACCCGGACCATCACGGAACCGGGTGGGCAGGTGCAATGGGGTGGGGTTCGCATCTTCACCCATATTCCCAACACGGCCATCTATCCGCCCACGCTTTACGCCCCGCTGATCGCCGGGTTGGGTCTGGGCAAGGTGCTGGACCTGTCCATTGCCGACAGCTTCATCCTGGCCCGCATGGTGAGCGCGCTGGTGTCGGTGGGGCTGGCGGCGCTGGCCATCCAGATCGCGGCGCGGGGACGGCTGATGTTGTTCGCCACGATGCTGCTGCCCATGAGCATCACGCAGATGGCCGCCTTTTCCCAGGACGGGCTGCTGATTGCGGGCGGGGCGCTGCTGGTGGCGCTGCTGACCCGACCGCTGGCCGAGGAGCGGCCGGCCACCAACGCAGAGTTCCTGGGTATCGCTGCCCTGATCGTGTTGTTGTCATGGTCGCGCCCCACCAATCTTGCCTTCATCCTGCTGCTGTTGCCCCTGGCGCCCCGGCTGACAGGACGGATTTCCGTGGCCACGGTGTTTCCCGCGTCGATGGTCCTGGTGCTGGGCTGGATCGTCTGGATGGCGGCGGCGGTGGCGGTGCAGCAGACCTGGGGCAATGTCGTCCCGTCCGTACCCGGGCAGATCCGCCATCTGATGGCCAATCCGTTGGATTTCTTCCGCGCGCTGGATCAGACGCTGTTCACCGGTTCCGGCTATTGGGGCACGGTGGTGATGATGCTGGGCTGGGTCGGCTGGGGCCAGTTCAACATCACCTTCGAGCACTGGTTCTATGTGGCTATCTTGTGGATGCTGGTCGCCGCTGTCCTGTCGGACCTGCTGGCGGCCGGGCGGCATTCATCCCGCTTCGCCCTGCTGGCTGCGGCCACGATCCTGATCTCTGCCGTCGGGATCTATTTCCTGCAATATCTGTCCTTCTCCGCGGTAGGCGGCATGGAGGTCAGCGGCGTACAAGGACGTTACTTCGTGCCGCTGCTGGCGTCGATCGGGCTGGCCCTGCCGGCCGCAGCCCAATGGTTGCCGCAACCTTGGACCAGGCGCGTGCGGACCCTGCTGACCCTGCCGGTTCTGGTCTTCCCGCTTCTGACCATGATCATCATGCCGCACACGATCATCGCCCGCGCCTATATGCAGTGACGCCATGCTCCCTTGATCGGTCGGGATCAAGGGAGCATGGCGTATGTCATCAGGCCACTGTCAGCGTCGCGCCTTTCAGATCGACGCTGTCGAAACCGGCGCTGATGGTGAAGGTGCCGGGTTCGACCACCCGCTTCATGTCGATATTCCAGATCGAGAGATCATCCGCCGTCAGGGTGAAGCGCACGGTGGTTTCGGCCCCGGCTTCCAGCGTCACGCGCTGGAAGCGCTTCAGTTCCTTGAGGGGCCGCGTCACCGAAGCCTCCTCGTCCCGCAGATAGATCTGCACCACCTGATCGGCCTTGACCGGGCCCTTGTTGCGCAGGGTGACGGCGATGTCGACGCTGTCGCCGGCCTTGATCGTACTACGCGACAGGACGGGCACCTCCAGTTCGAAGCGGGAATAGGTCAGGCCGAAGCCGAAGGGGAACAGAGGCGTCACGTCATCGAACAGATAGCCGCGCCGCGCGCTGGGCTTGGCATTGTAATAGACGGGCAGCTGCCCGACCGAACGCGGAATGGTGATGGGCAGCTTGCCGCCCGGCGAGACCTTGCCGAAGACGACATCGGCGACGCCATTGCCCGTCTCCTGCCCCAGATACCAGCCTTCAATCAGGGCATTGGCCTTTTCCGCCAGCCGGTTCACGGCCAGCGGGCGGCCGTTCAGCAGCAGGACGATGACGGGCTTGCCCAGCTTGAACATCTCCTCAGCCAGTTCGGACTGCCGACCATAGAGGTCCAGCGAGGCGCGGTCACCCAGATGGGTCTTGGCCCAGGCTTCCCGGCTCAACTGCTCATTCTCGCCCAGCACCAGCAGGATGGTGTCGGCCTGCGCGGCCTTGGCCACCGCCTCCTTGATCAGGGCGTCATTCTCCGCGTCGGGGATGGGTTCGACCTTGTCCTCCTCCCACACGCGCTGGCGGGTCAGGCGCACGCCTTCGGCATAATCCACCTTCAGCCCGCGGGCGGCGGCGGTCAGCCCCTCCACCACGGACACGACCTTGCGCGGGACTTCGGAATAGCCGCCGATGGGCGTGTCCCGGGCGTGGGTGCCGACGACCAGCAGCGTACCCTTGGCCGCGGGGTTCAGGGGCAGCACGCCGCCATCATTCTTCAGCAGGACCAGGGAGCGGGATGCGGCTTCACGGGCGAGCGCAACGGCATCGGGCGTGGCGGTCAGCTTGTCCGCGACCTTGGCATCGACATAGGGGTTTTCGAACAGGCCCGCTTCGAACTTCATGCGCAGGATGCGGCGCACGGCCGTGTCGATCCGGTCCATCGAAACCTTGCCCTCCTGCACCAGCCGGGGCAGGGCCGGATAGCCTTCGCCATCGGGCAGTTCCATGTCCACTCCGGCTTCCAGCGCGCGCAGGGCCCCATCTTCCAGATCGCGGACCATGTGGTGGACGGTCTTCAGTTCGCGGATGGCGAAATAGTCGCTGACGATGGAGCCCTGGTAGCCCCATTCCTTGCGCAGCACCGTATCCAGCAGCCATTTGTTGGCGTGGCTGGGCACGCCGTCGATCTCGTTATAAGAGGCCATGACGGCGCGCACAGGCAGCGTCTTTACCGCGCGTTCGAACGGCACCAGGAAATTTTCGCGCAAGGTGCGTTCCGAAATGGGCGCGGGCCCGACATTGGTGCCGCTTTCCGGCTGGCCATGGCCCGTCATGTGCTTCAGCGTGACGAAAACCTTGTCCTTGGCCAGCGGCAGAGTCGTGCCCTGGAAGCCCTTGATGGCGGCCAGACCCATTTCGGAGACCAGCCACGGGTCTTCGCCATAGGTTTCCTCCGTCCGGCCCCAGCGCGGGTCGCGGACGATGTCGACGACAGGGGCCAGCGCCAGTTGCACGCCGCGCAGACGTATTTCGCGCGCCGCCACGGTGAAGATGCGCTCCACCAGGCCCGTGTCCCAGGAACTGGCCAGCGCGATGGATTGCGGGAAGCTGGTGGCGCCACGGGCCACGAAACCGTGCAGCGCTTCCTCATGGAACAGCAGCGGGATGCCCAGACGGGTCTGCTCCACGGCCCATTTCTGGGCGTCGTTGGCATAGGTTGCTGCTTCCAGCCCCTCGCGGTTGATGATGTTGGCCTTGGCCCCGGCGGCGATGGGGGCGCCGTCCTTGTCCACGGCTCCGACGCGGTCGCCGGGGCGGGAAATCTGCCCCAGCCCATGGGGGAACGCCTTGGCCGCCCGCTTGGCATCGAAACCACCGGACGCGTTGTTGACCAGCTTCTTGTCCTGCCAGATGCCGATCATCTGGGCCACCTTCTCCTCCAGCGTCATGCGGGAGAGCAGGTCCTTGATCCGGGCGTCGATGGGCAGGCTTGGGTCGCGGTACGGCTCCTTGCCGCGGGCAAACGCGATGCCGGCGGGCACGGCCGCAGCCGAGGTGAGCGCCAGCAGGCTGGCGCCGAACAGACGGCGGGACAGCTTTTGTGTCGTCGACAAGGTTTCCTCCGGGTTTATACGCTTTTTCGGACCCTCTGCCGGGGTCATGGTAGCGCTATCATTGCGTGGAAAGGATGGGGTGTCAATCGTTCAGCGTCATACTGGTATGGTACGTGATGGGCCGGTTTGGGGGGCAAGTGGGGCTCACGGCCTGCCGCCCGCGCCACACTGCTTTCCCTGTGGAAGCGGGGAGACGCGGACGGAAGGCACAGAAGGTGAGGCAACTGTCGTGGCGCCTGGCAACGACAGCCGCCGACGCGAGAGCCCCTTACTTCACCCGTGCCTCGAACGGACCGGCGGGCATGCGCGCACTGTCATAGAGGTTGCAGATAGGGCCGTCACCCCAGCAATAGCGCACGCGCACGGCGGGGTCATTGCCCACTTGGATGGTCACCGTGTCTCCCGACAGGCTGGCATCAACATGGCGGCAGCTGCCTGGCGCCTCGTCACACAGCTGGAAGCCGACAGGGCGGTTGCTGGCCAGGGCCTGCAGGCTGCCGTCAATATCGGTGAAGCGGACGGAGATGCTGTCGCCCTGGCGGGTGACTGCGGCGGGGACGGGCCCCGAGGGCGGCACCTTCATGCCGAAAAACACCGACTGTGCGGCGCGGGCCAGTCGGCGGCCGATGACCTGCTTGTTGGCCGGATGCACATCGTACCAGTCACCCACGCCGATGCCGACAACCAGCCCCGCATGTTTGTCGTTCAGCACCGCCTGCCGCTGGGCCGCACGCATGTCGGACCAGCCGCTGTCCACCGGGGTGGTGGTCGGATATCCATATTCCGGAAGCTGCACGATCAGGAAGGGCAGGTCGGCCCCGAACTGCGTCCGCCAGGACGCCATCAGCCCGGCCATCAGGCGCGGATAGGCCGCCGCCCGGTCGGTATTGCTTTCCCCCTGGTACCAGAGGGCGCCGCGCAGGGCCATGGGGCCCAGCGGCGCGATCATGGCATTGTAGAGTGTGCCCAGGCCCGACACCGATTCCCAGGGCGCGCGCGGTGGGGAGCCGACACCGGTCGGGGCGGCACGGTATTGCCAGGGCCCCGACAGCGGGATACGCGTGCCGTCGGCCAGGACCAGGGCATAGTCTTCGGCAGGCCCGCGCGGGCCGCCCTCCCCCCACAGATCCAGGATGGTCAGGTTGATGCGGTTCACCCCTTGCTTCAGCGTGCCCGGGGCGATGGCATAGTCGCGGCCGGCGGCGGGTTCATACAGGCTGCCCACCGGCTGGCCGTTGATCCAGGTGACGTCCAGTTCGTCGATCCGGCCCAGGGTGATGCTGCTGACCTTCTGCGCCTGATCGGCGGTCAGGGTCACTTCCGTGCGCAGCCACATGACGCCGTCATAGGGGACCAGCTCCGGCACGCCCCAATGTTCCCAGGTGCCCAGCGCGGCAGGCACGGGCTTGTACCCGTCGCCATCCCTGGCGCCGTCGGTCCAGGGCTGGTCCGTGCCGCCCTTGGCCTTCCACCAGTCTTGCCACTGCTTGGCATAAAGGGCGGTGCCGGCGGCCCGGTCGCGGTCATAGGTGGACAGCATGTCCAGCCCGTTGCCGAAATTGCCGATGGCCCGCAATTCCTTGCCCCCGGTCCATGCCTCTGCCGAGGACCCGCCCCAGGCCGATGCGATCAGGCCGACCGGCACATCCACCACCTGCCGCAGATCGCGGGCGAAGTAGTAGCAGGCGGCCGACATGTCGGACACCGTCTGCGGCGAAACCAGCCGCCAGGAAACGGGCTTGGTCGGCACCGTGCGCGGCGTGTTGGCGAAGTCGCGCTGCACGCCCATGTAGCGGATCAGCGGATGGTTGGCCTGGTTGGTCTGGCTCCAGCTGTCCAGGCCCCGGCTGACCGGGAATTCCATATTGGACTGGCCGGAGCAGAGATAGACATCGCCCACCATCACGTCATTGGCTGTGGCTTCCGCCGCGCCCGCCTTGGCGGTCAGCACGAAGGGCCCGCCCGCCTTCTGCGCCGGCAGGGTGGCCTGCCAGCGGCCTTCCTTGTCCGCCTTGGCCTTGGCGCTGACCGTGCCCAGGGACACGGTCACCGTGTCGCCCGGCCTGGCAAAGCCATAGACGGGCAGGGGCCGGTCACGCTGAAGAACGCCATGATCCTGGAAGACGGGATGCAGCAGGGGTGCGTCGGCGGCAAAGGCCGCCGTGCCGGCCAGAAGGCAGGCCAGCAGGGCAGGGGCGAGGGCACGCTTAAGGGTCATTTGCCGTCTCCGGGGGCGGAAGGAAAGGTCAGCGACTGGTAATAGGACAGGGGATGGGCGGGCGGCGCCTCGCCCGCGGGCAGGGGTAGGCCGTTGACCGATTGCCAATAGGCGACGGAGGCGTCGCGCCACCATTGCGCCTCCTGTCGCTGGATGGCCAGGAAGGCGGCGATCTGGGTGAAGCGCTGCGGGTCGATATAGGGCTGTAAGCCCTTCCAGGTGGCGATCATGCCTTCGACGGCGGTGATACCGCTTCCATAGCGATGCAGCAGTTCGGTCCAGACAGTGCGGCCCGTCGGCAGCTTCTGATCCCAGCGCAGATGATGGAACCAGAGCAGCAGGTCGGTCGGGGTTGTTTCCATCCGGTCGAACCGGTCGGCCAGCGGCCGTGCATACTGGTCCACAGCCCCGCTGCCGCGCCGCGTGCGGTCGAAGCCGATGCCATCCTTGTCGGCGCGGTGGTAATAGACCGAGGTCCAGTCGGCACGCGGGCCGCCTGCCGTCCAGGGCGCGGGGCCATAATGATGACCGCGGCCCATCAGATGATGCAGGCCCAGCGGGGTCATGTAATCCACCACGGCCGGGCGCGACGCCATCATCATGGATGTGACAGGCTCGACAATGGCGGGATCGGCGCCGAAGGTGGCCGCCGCCCATTCGCGCGCGATGGCATCGGCCGACAGGTCATGATCCCAGGCCAGCCTGCCATAGGCATACCAGTTGGCCTGATCGAAGATGGAGCCCGTCCAGTTCCGGTCGCTGCCGATATTGGCCACACCGGCCATGGCCGACAGGGTATGGCGGCTCAGGCTGCCATCGACGATGCGGGCCACCGTGGAGCCCGCCTTGGGCCGGAAAGTGTCGGCGTCCAGCGCTTCTTTATAGAGGGGGACCAGATAGGCCAGATGCGTGGCGAAGCCCAGATATTCCTTGGTGATCTGGAATTCCATCATCAGCTTTGTCTTCGGCATGGCACCGAACAGCGGATGGAAGGGCTCCCGTGGCTGGAAATCCAGGGGGCCGTTCTTCACCTGCACCAGCACATTGTCGCGGAATTTCCCGTCCAGCGGCACAAACTCCGTATAGGCCTGCTTGACCCGGTCGTCGGGCGTTTCATGGCTGTAGACGAAGGCCCGCCACATGACGATGCCGCCATGCGGGGCCAGGGCGTCGGCCAGCATGTTGGCCCCGTCGGCATGGGTGCGGCCATAATCCTGCGGCCCCGGCTGGCCTTCGGAATTGGCCTTGACCAGAAAGCCGCCGAAATCGGGGATCACCTGATAAATCTCATCCGCCTTGGCTTTCCACCAGGCGGCGACGGCGGGGTCCAGCGGATCGGCGCTGGGCAGGCCGCCAATTTCCTTGGGTGCTGAAAAGCGGGCCGTCAGATAGACGCGGATGCCATAGGGCCGGAAGATGCCGGCCAGGGCCGCCACCTTTTCCAGGTAGGGCCGGGTCAGGATGGTGGCGTTGGCATTCACATTGTTCAGCACCGTGCCATTGATGCCGACCGAGGCATTGGCGCGGGCATAGTCGGTATAGCGCGGGTCCTGCCAGTCCGGCAGCGTGTGCCAGTCCCAGAGCGATTGCCCTGCATAGCCGCGTTCGACATAGCGGTCCAGATTGTCCCAGTGGTTCAGGATGCGGCGGTCGATCTTCGGCACTTCCCGGATGGATAGCCCGTCCAGCGCCGCCCCCGTCTGCACCAGCCGCAACAGGTGGTAAGCGCCATAGAGCAGGCCCGCGTCGGTTTCGGCGGCCAGGACCGTGCGGTCCTTCACCCGGCGGATGACATAACCATCGTGGCCCAGTCCCGATACCGGCCCCAGCACGGCCTTGACGGACGCATCCCCCGTCAGCCCGACCAGCAGGGGGGCATCGTCGGCCACCACCGGAGCCCGGCCCAGCAATCCCGTCAGGCCGCGCGTCAGTTCTGTCAGGGCGAGGGCGTCGGGGCGGGTGGTGGTGATTCGGGACAGGGACGCATCGGCGGCCGTCAGGGATGGGCCCGACAGCGGGCGGAACCGCAGCCACAGGTCATAGCCATCCTCGGCCAGGACCGGGGACGCTGACAAGAAGGCGGCCAGCAACATGAACGGCAGGGCCGGCAGCAAGGCCGCCAGCCGCCTGATCAGGGTACGCATGTTTCCTCCCGTTTCGCCCCATGACGGGCGACCGTTCCGGCACGGCGTCAGCCAAGCGGGGTCGTTGCCCCGGCACCGGTTCGTGGCGTGAATATGATAGCGCTATCAAATTTCTGCAACAGCCTGCTTGACTGTACTGGTATGGTAGTATACATGAATGGCAACGGCAACAAGGTTGTTAAGATTGCCGCCGGCCCCAACCGTCAAGGATGGGGCACGGATCAAGGATTTCAGGGAGTGATGCCGGTGGAACGGGACCAGGAACGGCCCGGCTTGCAGCCGATCGACATGGATAGCAGTGAACCGGTGGCGCGCCGCGTCTTCCGGGAATTGCGCCGCGCCATCGTGCGCATGGTGTTCCTGCCGGGTCAGGCCCTGTCGGAACAGGATATTGCCGACCAGTTGGGCGTGTCGCGCCAGCCGGTGCGCGAAGCCTTCATCAAGCTGGCCGATGCCGGGCTGTTGCAGATCAAGCCGCAGCGCGGTTCCTTCATCGTCAAGATCTCCGTCCGCCAGGTGTTCGATGCCCGCTTCGTGCGCGAAGCGGTGGAGGTGGCGGTCGTGGCCCGCGCGGCGGCAGAGGCCGGCGCCCGCCATATCGATGCCTTCCGCGCCAACCTGAAACAGCAGGAACGGGCCATCGCCGACCGGGACCATGGGCGGTTCATGGAACTGGACGAAGGGTTTCACCGTTCCGTGGCCATGTCGGTCGGCTGTGACTATGCCTGGCGCGTGGTGGAAGAGACCAAGGCGCAGATGGACCGGGTGCGTTACCTGTCCATGACCGATGCCACGCCCCTGGCGCGCCTGGTCAGCCAGCATAATGCCATTGTCGACGCCATCGCGGCGCACGACGGACCGGCGGCGCAGGCCGCCATGCAAACCCATCTGCGGGAAATCCTCACCTCCCTGCCGGAGCTGGAGAAGCGGTTCCCCGCCTTGTTCAACCATGATCTGCCCGCCGAACCCTGACAGGGCCGGGCCAAGGGATACCCCCGATGCGCATTACCAACGCCTATTGCATCGTCACCTCGCCGGGACGCAACTTCGTCACGCTGAAGATCGTTACCGACGAAGGGGTGTATGGCATCGGCGACGCCACGCTGAACGGGCGTGAGCTGGCGGTGGAAAGCTATCTGACCGACCATGTCATCCCCTGCCTGATCGGCCGCGACCCGCACCAGATCGAGGATATCTGGCAGTACCTGTACAAGGGCGCCTATTGGCGCCGCGGGCCCGTCACCATGTCGGCCATCGCGGCCGTGGACATGGCGCTCTGGGACATCAAGGCCAAGGCGGCGAACATGCCGCTGTACCAGTTGCTGGGCGGGAAAAGCCGTGACGGGGTCATGGTCTATGCCCATGCCAATGGCCGCGACATCCCCGAGGCGCTGGACCGCGTCGCCTATTACCAGGAGAAGGGGTTCAAGGCCATCCGCGTGCAGACGGGCGTGCCCGGCCTGGACAAGGTCTATGGCGTGCAGAAGGGCGAGGCGTATGAGCCCGCCATCCGTGCCGGCGTGCCAGACGAGACACTGTGGGCCACCGAACCCTATCTGGATTATGTGCCCAAGCTGTTCGGGGCCGTGCGTGACAAGTTCGGCTGGGACCTGCATCTGCTGCATGATGTGCATCACCGTCTGACCCCGATTGAGGCCGGGCGGCTGGGCCGGTCGCTGGAGCCGTTCCGGCTGTTCTGGATGGAAGACCCGACGCCCGCGGAAAATCAGGAGGCGTTCCGCCTGATCCGCCAGCATACGACGACGCCCATCGCCGTGGGTGAGGTGTTCAATTCCATCCATGATTGCCGCGAGCTGATCCAGAACCAGCTGATCGACTATATCCGCGCCACCGTCGTGCATGCCGGCGGCATCACCCATCTGCGCCGCATCGCCATGCTGGCGGAGCTGTATCAGGTGCGCACGGGCTGCCATGGCGCCACCGACCTGTCGCCCGTCTGCATGGGTGCGGCGCTGCATTTCGACAGCTGGGTGCCGAATTTCGGCATCCAGGAATACATGATCCATTCGGCCGAAACCGACGCCGTGTTTCCGCACGCCTACAGCTACAAGGATGGCTGTCTCTATCCGGGCGAAGCGCCGGGCCATGGCGTCGATATCGACGAGGATCTGGCCGCGAAATATCCCTACACGCCCGCCTATCTGCCGGTCGCCCGGCTGAAGGACGGGACCATGTGGAACTGGTGAGATTGACGGGAGCGGCGGTGACGCCGTTCCGGGTTTGTGAATGACCGTCCGTGTTTTCCTGCCGTCGCCCCCGGTGACGGTAAACGCTCTTGCTTTGCCGGAAGGAAAGTGCAGCGCATGTCCACCCCCACCCGCCTTGGCCGACGCTGGATCGTCGTGGCGCTGCTGTTCGCAGCCACGGTGATCAATTATGTCGACCGGCAGATGCTGGGCCTGCTGAAGCCGTCCCTGTCGGTGGAGTTCGGCTGGACGGAGACGGACTACGCGGACATCGTGTTCGTGTTCCAGGCGGCTTACGCCGTCAGTTACCTGCTGTTCGGGCGGTTCATCGATGTCATCGGTGCGCGCTGGGGTTATGCCCTGACCTTCACAGTCTGGAACCTGGCCCATATCGCGCATGCGGCCGCCACGACGCTGGGCCAGTTCATGCTGGCCCGTGCCTTCCTGGGGACAGGCGAGGCGGGAAATTTCCCGGCCGGGCTGAAGGCGGTCGCCGACTGGTTCCCCAAGCGGGAGCGGGCCCTGGCCGTGGGCGTGTTCAATGCCGGGGCCAATGTCGGGGCCATCATCACGCCGCTGATCGTGCCGGTCATCACCTTTGCCTGGGGCTGGCAGGCGGCGTTCGTGGTCACGGGCGTGCTGTCCTTTGGCTGGCTGGCGGCGTGGCTGACCTTCTACCGCACGCCAGACCAGCACAGGTCGGTCACGGCCGAGGAACTGGCCCATATCCGGTCCGACGAAGCCGATCCGGTGACGTCCATGGGCTGGGCCGGTCTGCTGCGTCGGCGGGAGACCTGGGCCTATGCGCTGGCCAAGTTCCTGACCGATCCGGTCTGGTGGCTGTTCCTGTTCTGGCTGCCGGACTTCCTGAACCGCACCTACGGGCTGGACCTGAAAGGGTTCGGGCCGCCGCTGGTGGCGATCTACATCCTGTCGGATGTGGGGTCGGTGGCGGGCGGCTGGCTGTCGTCGCGGCTGATGCGGGGTGGGGTGGGCGTCAATGGCGCGCGCAAGATTGCCATGCTGGCCTGTGCGGCCTGTGTCCTGCCCGTGGTCTTCGCTACGTCTGCCGCGAACCTGTGGATCGCCGTGCTGATCCTGGGGCTGGCCACGGCCGGGCACCAGGGATTTTCCGCCAACCTGCTGACCCTGCCATCCGATCTTTTCCCGCGCGCCGCCGTTGCGTCCGTGGTGGGGATCGGCGGCATGGCCGGCGCCGTGGGCGGGATGCTGATGTCCAAGTTCACGGGCTGGGTGCTGGATACGACCGGCAGCTACACGCCCATCCTGCTGGTGGCGGCCGGCGCCTATCCGCTGGCCCTGTTGCTTTTGCATCTGCTGTCACCGCGTCTGACGCCGGTGGCAGCCAACTGACCGACGGTTCGCCGTTGGATTGACACCGGCGATCCCCTCCCGGCGGGGGAAGGGATCACCCTATCGATGGTAGCGCTAACGAGAGTCGGGAGCGCTGCCTGTTCAGAATGATCAAGCCGAAGCGGCCCGCAGTGGCCGCGCATTGGGAGGGAAGAACATGGAAGAGCAACGCAATCAGTCCATCTTGGATGTGCGTCATGGGGGCCGCAGGACGGCCCGGGCCGCCCTGCTGCTGGCCACCTGCCTGACGGCCGGGGCCGTCCTGCCGGCAGCCGCGCAGTCCGTCACCGGGGGGGGCGAAACCCTGGAAGAGATCGTGGTCACCGGCTTCCGCAGCAGCCTGGCCAATTCCACCAACGACAAGCGCAATGCCACGGGCTTCCAGGACAGCATCTTCGCCGAGGATATCGGCAAGTTCCCCGACACCAACATTGCCGAAAGCTTCAACCGCGTTCCCGGCATCACCATCAACCGTGAAGTGTCGGGCGAAGGGTTGAGCATCGCCATCCGCGGCCTGGGCACCAATTTCACCAAGGTGCTGTTGAACGGCGCGCCCGTCGCCGTCGCATCGACGGGCCGCACGGATGCGCAGAGCACGAACCGCGAGGTCGATCTGGACATGTTCCCCACGGAACTGTTCACGCAGTTGACCGTGTCCAAGAGCCCCAACGCCGACATGCTGGAGGGCGGGGCCGCCGGCACCGTGAACATGCGCAGCGCCCGGCCGTTCGACAAGGAAGGGGCTCGCGTCAGCTACTCCGTCCAGGGCACCAAGAACAGCGAGGCCGATAAGTGGGGTGGCCGCACCTCGGCGCTGGCCAGCAATACCTGGGGCAATTTCGGTGCCCTGATCGGCGTGGCGGCCGTGCGCAACCAGGTCAGCACGCCGGGCTTCGAGACCATCGGTTGGACCAATCCCAACCTGTCGGCAGCCCAGTGCGGCGCCACCACGGGCTGTAACAGCACGGGCGGCGGCAACTGGACCATTCCCGCCACCGTCCCGGCCAATGCCGGCAACGGCCTGACCACGGGTACCGTCATCGACAAGGATTTCCTGCTGGCCAAGAATCCCGGCCTGACGGCGCAGCAGCTGGACAATGCCATCATCCCGCGCCTGGGCCGCCCGGCGGAGATTTTCGGTACCCGCGACCGCATCAACGCCATTGCGTCGTTCGAGCTGCAGGCCAGCGAAGACCTGCATTTCTATCTGGACGGCCTGTATGGCAAGAAGAAGAATGACCTGGAACGCGTGGACATGAACTGGATCGGCCGTAACGGCGCCATGATCCCGTTGAACATGAAGGTCGACCGCACCGATTGCAGCACCGGCTGCGTCGTGACGGAAGCCACCTTCGCCAATGCCCAGTTCTTCCTGGAATATCGTCCCTTCCTGGAACAGACGGAGTTCTACGGCGTCAATCCCGGTTTTGATTATCAGATCACCGACGATCTGAAATTCGACATGCAGGGCAATTACACCAAGTCCACCTTCCACCGTGAATCGCCCACCGTCGGCCCGCTGACCCCGGCCAGCTCCGGTGTCACCGTCACCTATAAGAATGATGGTGGCGTGCCCAGCATCGTCCCCAATATCGACCTGAACGATCCGACCAAGTTCGGCTGGCCCGGCGGCCGCGTGAACATGCAGGATGAACGGCGCGAGACGGAGACCAAGGGGGTGCGCGGCAACCTGACCTGGGGTCAGGACACGCTGAACCTGAAGGTGGGTGCCGCCTATGATGACGTTTCCCGCCGCATCACCGCCTATGACAACAGCCAGGCCTGGCAGAACGCCGTCTGCGGCAACAATCCGTCGGTGTTCGTGCCCAGCCCCAACAGCCAGCCATCCTGCAGCGGCCTGAACCAGCCGGGAGCGGCCCCTACGGGCTACCCGACATATCCCGGCTATGGCACGGGCTATACGGCGGGCCAGACGGGTGGCGTCACCTATGGCGGCTCGCTGATCCCCAATGCCTCCTTCGCCAATTACCTGAAGCCGGGCAAGTTCGGCTTCCTGACGGTCGACTGGGACAAGTTCAAGGCCGACAGCAAGTATGATCAGTTCCATGACGCGGCACCGGAGGCCGGGTCGTCCAACACCGGCGCGTCGGGCGGCTTCATCGGCGAAAAGACCCTGGGTGCCTATGGTGAGGTGAACGGTATCCAGCAGATCGACGGCAATGACCTGCGCTTCAATGTCGGCATGCGCTGGGTCCAGACCGACCAGAAGGTGGGCGGCCGCGTGTCCATCCCCGATCCGCGCAACACCCCGGCCACGGGTGCCGCCCCGGCCGATGGCGGCAAGTACCCGAACGTCGTCAACTATGTCTATATCAAGAACCAGTATGACAACTGGCTGCCCTCGGCCTCGGCCGCCTATAACCTGTCGGACCATGCCGTCGTCCGTGCGGCCTTGTCCAAGACCATGACCCGGCCCGATCCGAACGCGCAGCTGCCGGGGCTGAACTTCTCCACCCCATCGGCCGATATCGGCACCGTCGGCAATTCCGCCCTGGCGCCCTATATCGCCAAGAATATCGATCTGGGTTTTGAATATTATACGGGCAAGGAAGGGTATATCGGCTTCGCCGTCTTCCGTAAGGCCATCACGGGCTTCACGGTGAATGGCACGACGACGGTGCCGTTCGGTGCGCTGGCTGCCTATGGCGTCACCTATGACACGCTGTCGCCGACGCAGCAGGCTGCCATCAATTCCCGCGGCGGGCCCGGTTCAGCCAATGTCATCCTGCAGCAGCAGGTGAACGCCGAAGGCCGTCTGACGGTCAATGGTCTGGAGTTCAACTGGGTGCAGCCGCTGGACTTCCTGCTGGAAGATTACGTGCCGGGCCTGGGCTTCATCGCCAATGCCACCATCGTCGACCAGAAGGGCAAGGGGGCAGCCCCGGCCGTCGCCGTGGGTGTGGCCGACTACACCTACAATGTGACGGCCTATTACGAGCATAACGGCATCTCCGCCCGCCTGTCGCAGACCTTCACCAAGGGCTCGCAGTCCAGCGGCCTGAACCAGAATGGCATCGCAGCCGCCGCCCTGTTCAGCGACGATTACCGGCAGTGGGACTTCTCCTCCAGCCTGGATCTGAACGAGATGCTGGGCCGGCGTGGGCTGCCGCAGCTGACCTTCGATGTCATCAACCTGACCAAGTCGGAACAGCGCAGCTATTTCCAGTACGATAACGCCACCTTCACCAATTACACGCCCGGCCGGACGATCATGATCGGCCTGCGCGGGCGGCTTTAACACCGCGTTCCGGTGATCGGACCCGATCACCGGTTTCCGGCGGCAGCGCCGCCATCCTCCCTCTCAAAGGACCGGTCAGTCTCCCCGCTGACCGGCCCGCCTGGCGACCCGCCCTCCGGTGGGTCGCCTTTTTCTTTTGCACGTCCCGCCCTTGTTGTTATGTTATCGCTAACAAGAAGGATATCAGGGAGAAACCCCATGATTGAGGGTCTGACCCGCCGCCGGCTGCTGTCGGCGGCGCTGGCTGGTGCCGCAGGCGCCGCCTTGCCATCCACCGCCGCCACAACCGTCACCGCCACACCATCGCTGAATGAGCTGGCGCGGCGCACGGGCCGGCGCTTCGGGTCCTGCGTGGGCACAGGGCGCCCCGGCACCCTGACCGGGTCCTTTGCCGATCCGGGCTACCGCGCGCTGCTGCTGGCCGAATGCGGGCTGCTGGTGCCGGAGAACGAGCTGAAATGGGGCGCGGTGCGCCCGTCGGCCGATCTCTACCGGTTCGATGCGGCGGAAAGGCTGATGGCGTTTGCGGCCCAGAACCATCTGGATTTCCGCGGCCACACGTTGCTGTGGCATCACCCCAAATGGATCCCCGCCTGGGTCTCCACCCATGATTTCGGCGGCAATCCGGCGGGCGGCGTGGAAAAGATGATCGCCGACCATGTCGCCATGGTCGCCGGTTCCTACAGGAACGTGATCCGGTCCTGGGACGTGGTGAACGAAGCGGTGGATGCTGATACCGGCGCGCTGCGCGACACGCCCTTCACCCGCTACCTGCCGGCCGAGCGCGTGCTGGACGCGGCCTTTCACAAGGCGCGCGAAGTGCTGCCCGACGGACAGCTTGTCTATAACGACTATATGAGCTGGGAGCCCGGCCATGCCACGCACCGCGACGGGGTGCTGCGCCTGCTGGAAGGTTTCCGCAAACGTGGCACGCCTGTGGATGCGCTGGGCGTGCAGTCGCACCTGCTGGTGCTGGATGGGGGGCCGAAATATGAGGAGGAGGCCTGGCGTCGCTTCATCGACGAGGTGGTGGGCATGGGATATGACCTGCTGATCACCGAATTCGACGTCAATGACAAGGGGCTGGCGATCACCGATTTCGCCCGGCGCGACCGGGCCGTGGCCGATTATGCACGGACCTATCTGGACCTGATGCTGTCCTATCGCCAGACGGGCGATGTGCTGGCCTGGGGCATGGTGGACCGGTTCTCCTGGCTGCAAGGCTTCATGCCGCGGGTCGACAAGCGGCCCAAGCGCTGCTGCCCCTATGATGACGGCTACAGGGCGAAGCCCCTGCGTGACGCCATTGCCGGGGCGCTGGGCGGGGCCGTGGCGCGGGAGTAGGGCGCCGCATTCCGGATGCGGCCGGCATGGCTTCCGATGTGCTGACGGTCAGCTGCTGAGGGCGGCGATCGCCGTGTGACGCGTCGCATCGGCAATGGCCCTGGACAGTTCAGGGTCCTGCATGGCGCGGGCCAAGGTCACGCCGCCCGCCAATGCAGACAGAAAGGCCCAGGCCCGGCCCTGGCGCTTCTCGCCCGTGTCGTCGGGAAGGCCGGCCGCGACCTGCGCGACAACCCCGCGCATTCCGTCCTCATAAGTGCGACGGATGCCATCCTCGGCGCGGGCCACATCGCCGGACAGGCTTTGCATCGCGCAGCTTTCCGCCAGATCACAGGTCCTTTTTGCGGATACATAGAAATCCGCAAACGCGGCCGGCCAGTCGGCGCCAAACCGGTGCTGGTGGTCGATCACGGCCTCCTTCAATTCCGCTATCCCTGCCTCCACCGCTTCTTGAAAGGCGGCCTCCTTCGACGGGAAATGACCATAGAAGGCGCCGCTGGTCACCGCCGCCTCCTTGGCCAGCCCGTCCACGCCGATCCCGCCAAAGCCCCGGCGGCGGAAGCCACGGCCGGCGGCGGCCAGGATGCGGGCCCGCGTCTCTTCCTTGTGTCCAGCCTTGTAACGCATGGGGCGCCTTTATATTGCGATCGTTATTCTATGATTGACAACATAACGACCGCTATTTTATATGAAATAACGATCGTCATTCAATGGCGGCCGGCCAGCCGCCGCGCAATCCCGACAAGGAGAAATCCCATGCCCATCAGCCTGACCCTGACCCAGGGCGTCCTGTCCGACGCCGTCATCCCCGTTGCCATCGCGCGCATCACCGATGCCTTTCTTGCCAGCCATGGCCTGACGGGCAACAAGATCATGACCCCCAACGTCACGGCCCACGTCAACATCATGGCCAAGGGCACCAGCTTTTCCGGCGGCCAGCCGGTCGAAGGCGCGTGGCTGGAAACACGCACGCCGTCCTTTGCCCTGAATGAACCGGCCGTTCAGCGCGACTTCTATGGCAAGGCGACGTCCATCCTGATCGAACTGGCGGAAGGACGCCTGACGCCGGACCGTGTCTGGGCCAATGGCGTCCACACGGTCGACGGCACCTGGAACCTGGACGGAATTCCCAGGACCAATGCGGAACTGGGTGCCGCCCTGGCCGCCGCCTGACCAGTTCTGCTGTGCGATGGCAGGCGCGGGGCTGTGACCCCGCGCCTGCCTACCGTTCGTCCAGATAGGCCGCGACCCAGACCAGGGGGGCGTTCCAGTTGATCGCCACCTCGTTCAGGGTGAACAGGTTCAGGTCATCGCGCCAGCAGGCCTGGGGTGCGCAGTCGCCCAGCAGCTTGCGCGCGTCTTCCCCCGGATTGCCGTTCGGCCCGCCGGACAGGACGCCCGGCGGCGGGGGCGGCAGTTTTGGGTCGAGGCTGGGCGCCCAGAAACGATGATGCGGATGCTGCATCGACCGGGCGCCATAGCCGCTGATATAGGAGAAATCGAGGGGATTGCGGCCCAGCAGGTAGGAGGCGACGTCAATCACCTTGTCCCGGTATTTGCCCTCTCCCGTGAGATCATGGGCATAGGCCAGGACGATGGTCCGGTTCAGCAACCCGCCATTCGAACCCCAGCCGAAGGCGCGGGCCGGCATGGGCTGGCGGTAACCATCGCCGCCTTCCCGAAGATGGTTGTCCGCCGCCCGGGTGATCGATTTCACCAGTCTGGCCCCGTCGCGGTCAGGCAATGCGTCGGGATGCAGTACCAGCGACAGCACGCCCAGGGGGGCCGTCTGTCCCCAGCCGGGGTCGGCCACGGCGTCCCGCTGGAAATGCTGCGACCCGGTCACGACCTTCGCGAACAAGGGCTGGCGCGTGGTCACCAGCAGTTCGGCCGCGGCCCAGAAGAATTCGTCCGACACATCATCGTCGGCATAGCCGCCGCTGCCATTGAAATCCCCGATGGCACGCGCATCCGACACGCGCACGGCGGCGGCCCAGGCCCGAAGTGCGGCCTTCAGGCAGCGATCGGAAAAGGTGGGGTCGATCTTCTGCCAGATGCGGGCCGCCTGCGCTGCCGTGGCGGCCAGGTTCAGCGTCGCGGCCGTGCTGGGCGCATAGAGGAAGCGGCGTTCGGGGTCCAGGTGCGGCGGCATGGGGAAGCCCGTCCAATGCTCGTCCCCCATCTTGTGATGGGCCATGCCGGAGACATCGACGTCGGTGAAGGTCAGCCGGTCGCTGCCCTTCTGCGGGCCCAGCGGCAGGCCCATGCGTGTGCCGTCCGGCACCTGCATGGACAGGAGGAACTCCATCTCCCACCGCGCTTCATCCAGCAGGTCGTTCACGCCATTGCCGGTTTCCGGCAGGATGGCAGTGCCGTCGGGCAGGGCGGGTGGCTTGTGCCGCACCACCTGCCGTTCATAAAGGTTCAGCAGGGTCCAGACGGCGATACCGCCATTGACCACATATTTGCCCTGGTCGCCGGCATCGTACCAGCCGCCCGTGACATCCAGACTGTAGGAACAGCCGGGCCAGACATTGCCGGCCTTGTCCTTGCCGTTGAAGCAGGGGGCCACGTCCTTGGGGTGGCCGGCGGGACGGGCCCAGGCCTCACCCACCAGCCGCGCCTCGATCGGGATGCCGGAGCGGTTATGGTAGAAATAGGCCAATGCGTCGCGCTTCAGGCCCGCATAGGGACCATCGCCGATGCCGAACGGGCGGCTGACGGCGCCGTCGCCCACGGCCCCATCCCCCACGGCCAGGGTGAAGCCGTCGCCCGTGGCCTTGGCGCTGCTGAAATCCAACAGATGCAGGTGCTGGCCCGAGGCGGCATCATCGCCCAGCACCGTCGTGCTGCCTTGGGCCAGGACGGAGCCAGCAGCATCCAGCAGGCGCCAGGGCAGCGGCCGGGTCGCGGCATCGGGCAGCAAGGCCTGTTTGGGGCCATTGGCCAGCAGGCCCGCCTGGTTCAGGCGGATGGGATTGACGGGGGCGTCCTGTGCAATGGCGGCGGTGGACAGGCACAGGCTGGCCGCGACGGCGGCAAGGATCAAGCGGCGCATGGGGTCAGTTCCGCGCGGTATGGGTTTGGGCGAAGGGGCCGAACATGACACCGACAAAGCCGCCGGCCCGTCTGGTGGACAGGATGGTGCCATCCGCCCCGGTCAGCACGGGTTGCCATAGGCCATCCGGAGCGGCGACAGCGAAATCATAGGCGCCGCCACGGGCCGTGATGCGCAGGCGCAAGGTCCCCCGGTCGGGGACGGGCAGGCTGGCCAGCGACTTGCCGTCCGCCGGATCGGTATTGCCGGCACGGGCGGCGACACGGGCCACGCGGGCCTTGCCGTCCTGTTCGATGGTAAAGCGGAACCAGTAATCATCACTCTGGATGGCGGCCAGTCCCGCACGCTCCCCCGGCTGGTCGGGCGTGAAATCCAGTTCGGTGGTCAGGCTGGCATTCATATGCTGCTGTCGGCGCGCCCAGAAAGATGGATGCCCATGGTCCGACAGGCCCACGGGCAGCAGCTTCAGGGTCAGCGCGCCCTTGGCACTGGTCAGATCGTACCAGTCACCCTTGGGATTGCGTGGCGTCATCCAGTGCAGCGGCAGGGAAGGTCCGTCGAATTCATCGCGGATGCTGAAGGGCCCGCTGGTGGGCACGGGCGCCGGTGGCTGCGGTGGCAATCTGGGCCTGGCATGGGTCAGGGCGATGGCCTGTCCCGGCCGGGTCATCCGGGGCCAGCCATCCACCCATTCCACCGGCAGCAGGAAGGTTTCCCGCCCCGTATTGTAGAAATCATCGGCGTAGGGGCGCACGGCCAGGAAGCTGGCCCACCAGTCGCCGTTGGGCAATTGCACGAAATCGGCATGCCCGGCCGAGGTAACGGGATAGGCCCGGTCGGCGGGCAGGTCGCGCTGGGTCAGGATGGGATTGCCGGGCGCGGGCGTGAAGGGCCCCAGGGGCGACGGGCCGCGGAACACGACCTGGGAATGGTTGACGGCCGTCCCGCCCTCCGCCGCGATCAGGTAATAGAAGCCGTCCTTCCTGAAGATATGCGGGCCTTCGATCCAGACCGGCTTCTGCGTGATGTCGACGCCGCCATTCACCAGCAGTTTGCGCGGGCCGATGGTCTTCAGCGCCTTGGCGTCGAACTCCTGCACCCAGATGGCGCGGTGGCCGCTATAGAGCGGTTCACCTTCCGGCGGGCCGTTATTGACGATATAGGCGCGGCCATCATCATCGAAGAAGATGGACGGGTCGATGCCGCCCACCAGATCGGGCAGCCAGACCGGATCGCTCCACGGGCCGCCTGCATCCTTGGCCGTCACCACGAAATTGCCGCCGCAATCCACGCAGGTATTGATGATGTAGAAGGTGCCGTCATGATGGGCGATGGAAGGCGCGAAGACGCCGCGCGACAGGCCCAGATCCTTGAAATCCAGCATGCCGGGTCGGTCGATGGCATTGCCCACCTGCGTCCAGGTCACCAGATCGCGGCTGTGGAAGACGGGGATGCCGGGAAACCAGCTGAAGGTTGAATTGACCAGATAATAATCGTCGCCCACCCGCGTGATCGACGGGTCGGGGTAATAGCCGGTCAGGATGGGGTTGCGATAGTCGCCCGGACCCGGCTTTGTCCCCGCGTCCGCCGGGTCGCTGCCCTGATAGTCGACCCAGTTGAAGCGGGCGCTGTCGGCGGCGGATGCGGCCGGGGCCAGCAGCGCCAATGCCAGGGCCAGCGTCGTGATGGCTTTGCGCCGGTTCATCTTGGTCCTCCCGGTGGTGTTTTTATCGGTTTGGGGCCGGTGCTCAGCCCTTGGGTGCTTCCGCATAGGGGCCGATCAGCACGCCCATGAAGCCGCGCGCCGTGGCCGTGGACAGGATGGTGCCATCAGCGCCGGTCAGCACGGGCAGCCAGTCGCCCCGGGGTGTGGCGGCATGGAAATCATAAAGCCCGCCACGCGCCGTGACGCGCAGGCGCAAGGGGCCGTCGCCGGGGGCGGGGATGGTGGCCAGGATGGTTCCGTCCGTCGGTTCCTTCTCTCCCGCCCGGCGGGCGACGCGAACCACCCGTTTGCCGTCGGCCCGTTCCACGGTCAGGCGGAACCAGTATTCATCATTCTGGATGACGGCCAGACCCGCCCGCTCCCCCGGCTTTTCCGGATTGAAGCTGACCTCTGTCGTGGCGCTGGCCAGCATATGCTGCTGCCGCCGGCCCCACAGCGACGGGTTCTTGTGGTCGCCCAGACCCACGGGGCGCGGGGTGATGGACAGGGCGCCATCCGACAGCCGGTACCAACCGTCATCCAGCCCGCGCGGCGTCATCCAGTAGAGCGGCAGGCGGTCGCCATTGAACTCGTCCCGCACCAGCATCGGCCCCGTGGTGGGGAGGACGGGGGCAGGCTGGGCCGGCAGTTGGGGCCGGGTGGCGATGCGCGGGATCTCCGTGCCCTTGTCCAGGATGCGCGGCCAGCCATCAACCCAGCGCACGGGCAAGAGGAAGGTCTCCCGCCCGGTATTGAACATCTCCCCACCCGCATAGGGGCGCACGGCCAGAAACACAGCCCACCAGTCGCCATTGGGCAATTCCACCAGATCGGCATGGCCCGATGCCTCGATCGGGTCGGGCCGGGTGGGGCTCAAGTCGCGCTGGGTCAGGATGGGATTGACGGGGCCAGGCTCATAGGGGCCGGTCGGTGACTTCGACCGCCAGATCATCTGGGCGTGGCTGGTGCCCGTGCCGCCTTCGGCTGCCGTCAGATAGTAATAGCCATCCTTCTTATAAAGATGCGGACCTTCGACATAGCCGGGCTTGGTCGCAATGTCGGCCCCGCCGCTGACGATCATGTGGCGCTTGCCCAGGGTGGTCAGGGTCTTGGGATCGAACTGCTGAATCCACAGGGCGCGGTGCCCCTCATACAGTTCCTTGTCACCTTCCGGCAGGTCGTTGTTCAGAATCCAGGCCGTGCCGTCATCATCGAAGAACAGCGACGGGTCGATCCCGTCGCGCAGATCCTTCAGCCAGACCGGGTCGGACCAGGGGCCGGCCGGATCCCTGGCCGTGATGACGAAATTGCCGCCGCAATAGAAGCAGGTGTTGGTGATGTAGAACAGGCCGTCATGGTGCCGGATGGTCGGCGCAAACAGCCCGCCCGTCAGGCCACCATTGCCGAATTCCATCAGGCCTGGCCGGGCAATGGCGTTGGATATTTGCGTCCAGTTCACCAGATCGCGGCTGTGGAACACGGGCAGGCCCGGCAGCCAGCCGAAGCTGGAATTGACCAGATAGAAATCATCGCCCACGCGGGTGACGGACGGGTCGGGATAGAAACCGGCGACGACGGGATTGCGGTATTCACCCGCACCCGGCTTCTGCTTCGCTTCCGCCCGGTCGGATGTGCCCTGATACTCAAACCAGTCGAACCGCGCCGCCTCCACCGCCTGGGCCGCGGCCGTCGCGGACAAGAAAATCCCCAGTGCCAGCAACGGCGCCCAACGCCCCTTGGCCATGTTTCCTACCCCGGATATTTCGTTCGATTAACGTTGTTAGCGTTATCATGGCGAGGCGGCGGGTCTGTGTCCAGGGCTTTGACAAGGCTGTCAGGGGGGCAAAAGGAAAGGGCGGCAGGTTGCCCCGCCGCCCTTCGCTTCGCTCAACAGTAAAAAGCGCTTACTTGCGGTCGGCTGCACTGGCGTCGCGAATGGTCCGGAACTCGCTGTCCGCGCTCCAGTTCGGCCAGGACTTGCCGTCGGCCAGATCGCGGCCCAGGGCATAAAGCATGCCCATGTCCAGCCTGGCGCCGTCCAGGTTCCAGTCGGGTGCCCATTCGTCGGCGGGCTGGTGGTACTTTTCCTTGATATAGGCTTCCTGCCAGGCCTTGCCGGCGGCCACGCCGCCATTGACCAGATCGATGCCGCCGCCAAAGGAAATGGCGGGCACGCCCTGCTTGGCAAACGGGAAATGGTCGGACCGGAAGAAGCCACCGGCTTCAACCTTCGGATCGGGGGAATAGACGCGGTCGCGCTTCTTGCCCTCGGCGATCAGCATGTCCAGCAGGTCCAGCTTGGCCTGACCGGAGATGGTGAAATCCTTGGCGGGGCCGGGTCCGACGGAGCCGTCCATATTGATGACGCCCACCGTCTTGCCCAGCGGATAGACCGGGTTGCTGGCATAATAGGTGGAGCCCAGCAGGCCCTTTTCCTCTGCCGTCACCGACAGGAACACGACGGAACGGGCCGGGCGCGGACCGGCCGCATAGGCGCGGGCCAGTTCCAGCAGCGTGGCAGAGCCCGACGCATTGTCCCGCGCGCCGTTGAAGATGCGGTCGCCCTTGGCGTCGGGTGCGCCGACGCCCAGATGATCCCAGTGCGCGGAATAGATCACCGTCTCGTCCGGACGTTCGGTGCCGGGCAGGCGGCCGATGATGTTCTTGGAGATGATGACTTCCGGCTTCACCTGATAATCGGCGCTGAAGCTGGCCTTCAGGGGGACGGGCTTGAAGTCGGGCTTGCGGGCGGCGGCCTTCAGCGCCTCGAAATCCAGGCCCGATTCCTTGAACAGGTCAACGGCCAGGTCGCGCTGGATCCAGCCTTCCACGGCGGTGTGCTGGGCGCGCGGGTCCTTGCGCACGATGTCGAACATCGTGTTGGTGTTGGAATTGGCAACCGTGGCCCAGCCATAGGCGGCGGGCGCGCTCTCATGGATGATCAGGACACCGGCGGCACCCTGGCGGGCACCTTCTTCATACTTGTAGGTCCAGCGGCCGTAATAGGTCATGGCCTTGCCGCCAAAGGGCGCGTCGCCGCCGTCGAAATCGGCGTCATTGATCAGGACGACCAGTATCTTGCCCTTCAGGTCCTGACCCTTGAAATCGTCCCAATTGCGTTCCGGCGCCTTGGTGCCATAGCCGACGAAGACCATCGGCACGTCCTTCAGCGTCACCGACTTGTCACCCGTCAGCGCGGCGCGCACGGCGATGTCCTTGGCCTGGGCCAGCGCCTTCGTCGTGCCGGCGACGTTCATGGACAGGGTCGGTGTGCCGATAATGTCCGACTTCAGCAGCGGTACGTCCTGGGTCCAGCTGCGCTTGTCGTCGGGACCGACGGGACCGCCGGGTTCCAGCCCGGCCTCCGCCATGCGCTTGGCCATGAATTCGACTGTCTTGACTTCACCCGGTGTGGCCGGTCCGCGCCCTTCGAACGCGTCGCTGGACAGGGTGCGGATATCGTCCGACATACGTTGCATATTGAATTGCGGATCGGCAGCGAAGGCGGAGGTCGCGCAGAGAGCGACCGTCGCGAGCAGCAGCTTCTTCATTCGTTGGCACTCCATAGAAAGTATACGGTTCGATAGCAAAGTCTGGCCGATCTTTCCATGCCGTTTCAGCGCGCGTGCTGGGGAGGGATTGTCAAAGGGCGAGGACAGCGATGCCCAATTGTCGGGCGGCTTCCGCTAGCCGCCTGTCGCGGGTGCAGAGCGTGGCGCCAAGGTCGGCGGTGATGGCCAGATGCAGGGCATCACCGGCCTGAAGCCCCATGTCGGCCTGATCACACAGCCTTGCCGCCTGGGCGAAATGCTGACGGCCGACCGTGACGAGCTTCAGGGATTCGTCGACCAAGCGTCGGAAATGAACCAGCACAGCGGCCCGTTCATTCAGACCGATTTGCCCCGTCCTGACCTTCATCGACAGGGCGGCAGAGAATTCTGTCAGCCCCCAATCACTGACCAGCAACCTGTCCACATCCTGCGCAGCCAGCCACCTCTGTGCTTCCGGCGTCGTCGCCTCGGGTGTGAAGGCGGTGACCAGCAGGGACGTGTCGAGATAAAGCACGGTCAGTAGCGGGCATCATCGCGCAGGCGCTGCATGAAGACGTCACTATCTTCGGCCTGGAGGGAAATGCTCTGGGTAAGGTGTTGCAACTGATCCAAGGATATGGGCTTGCGCGGCCTTTCAATCGGGCTCAACCGAGCGACCGGTATGCCATGGCGGGTGATGCACACAGTCTCTCCCTCCGCGACCTGGGTGAGCAGTTCGCTGAGATGGGCTTTAGCGTCGGCCAGTTTGATCGTGTGCATGGGGATATTCCCTGACCGGAAATATGGTCATAATATAGGAAATCCCGCCTGCTCTGGAAAGGGTTCTCACGCCCCGCAATGCTGGCGGATGAACTCCCTGTGGGCGGGCATATAGTCGGCGGAGTTGCCGATGGCCTCGCGGATATGGTCCAGGCGGGCGCGGGTTTCGTCCAGGCTCAGCACATTGGCGACGGGGTCGTAGCCTTGGGGCTGCATCAACTGGCCCAGCATGACGGCGAACCAGCTTGTGTCGTTGAACAGTTCCTCATTCTCCCGGAAACAGCGGCCATGCTCGCGGAAGACCGCCATCTTTTCCGCCAGACGGTCGGGGATGGGCATGGTCCGGCAATAATTCCAGAAGGGGCTGTCGTCGCGTTCCGTCGCCTTGTAATGCAGGATCAGGAAGTCGCGGATTTCGGCATATTCGGTGGCCAGGATGCGGTTATAGCGGGCGATGGTGGCGGGCGCGAAATCCAGGTCCGGGAACATGGCCATCAGCCGCGACAGGCCCGACTGGATCAGCCAGATGGAGGTCGATTCCAGCGGTTCCAGAAAGCCAGACGACAGGCCGATGGCGACCACATTCTTGATCCAGACCTGCCGGCGATGGCCCGTGGTGAAGGGCACGAAACGCGGATCGGCCAGCGGCCTGCCATCCAGATTGGACAGCAGCAGGGATGCGGCCTCGTCGTCGCCCATATAGGCAGAACAGAAGACATGGCCGTTGCCGATGCGGTGCTGCAAGGGGATGCGCCATTGCCAGCCGGCGGGACGCGCCGTGGAGCAGGTATAGGGCGTCATCGCCTCGGTCCCTTCACACGGCACGGCGACGGCGCGGTTGCAGGGCAGCCAGTGCGACCAGTCGACAAAGCCCGCCTGCATCGTGCCTTCGATCAGCAACCCGCGGAAGCCGGAGCAGTCGATGAACAGGTCACCTTGCACCCGCGAACCGTCGGCCAGTTCGACCGACTGCACAAAGCCGGTTTCGGGATGCTGATGCACGCGGGTGATCTTCCCTTCCCGGCGGACCACGCCGCGCGCCTCGGCATAGGTGCGCAGGTAGCGGGCATAAAGGCCGGCGTCGAAATGGAAGGCATAGGCGATTTCCGACAGGGGCGAGCGGCCGGCATTGATGGGGCGCATGAAACGCCCGCGCGCGCCGGCCGTGGCCTGCAGCGACCAATCCTCGATCCGGTCGACCAGGCCCGCCTGTTTCAGCCGCAGCCAATAGGCGTGAAAGGAAACGCCCTCCATATTCACGCCGATATGGCCGAACGGGTGGAAATAGGTGTGGCCCCGGCGGGCCCAGTCCACGAACTGGATGCCCAGCTTGAAGCTGCCCTTGGTGGCCTTCAGGAACTCATCCTCATCAATGCCCAGCATGCGGTTGAAGGTCGCCATCTGCGGGATCGTCGCCTCGCCCACGCCGACAATGCCGATCTCGTCGCTTTCGACCAGGGTGATCTGCGCATAGTCCGGGCCCAGCAGGCGGGCGAAGGTGGCCGCACTCATCCAGCCGGCGGTGCCACCGCCAACGATGGTGATGCGGCGGATGCGACGGTCGCTGCTCATGGGTTCCTCGGGGCGGGGCAGGTGCTTGCGATGAAATCGCCATGAAGGGGCATGGCGTCGGCGGCGCGGGCAAAGACGGTGCGCAGCCGGTCCAGATTGTGCCGGACCAGGGCCGGGTCGATCGTATCGACCAGCGGGTCCCAATGGGCGGGCATGATCCCCTGGCCCAGCAGCACGGCGATCCAGCTATTCTCGCTGAACAGCTCATCCTCGAACCGGAACAGGCGGCCATTGCTGCGGAACAGGTCGATCTTCAGGCGCAGGGTATCGGGGATGTCCATGGCGGCCACCCGGCGCCAGAAGGGCTCGGGCCTTTCATTGGCGACGTAATGCAGGATGATGAAATCCCGCACCTGTTCCATCTGCATCGATGTCAGCCGGTTATAGGCGTCGATATTGGCCGGGTTGAAACCCCGGTCGGGGAAAAGGGCCAGCAGCTTGGCAATGCCGGCCTGGATCAGGTGGATGGACGTGCTTTCCAGCGGTTCCAGAAAGCCCGACGCCAGCCCCAGCGCCACGCAGTTGCGGTTCCAGGCTTGGCGCCGCCGGCCCGTGGTGAAGCGCAGGGGCCGCGGGTCGGCCAGGGCCGGACCTTCCAGGTTGGACAGAAGGATGTCGGCCGCCCGCGCATCGTCCAGATCCTGGCTGCAATAGACCAGGCCATTGCCGGTGCGGTGCTGTAGCGGAATGTGCCATTGCCAGCCGGCCTCGCGCGCGATGGCGCGGGTATAGGGTCTGGGCGGACCGGCATTGGCCGACGGCACGGCCAGCGCCCGGTCACAGGGCAGCCAGTGGGTCCAATCCTCATACCCCGTTGCCAAGGCCCCTTCGATCAGCAGGCCGCGGAAGCCCGAACAGTCGATGAACAGGTCGCCATCGATCCGCCGCCCATCGGTCAGGATGACGGCGTCGATGAATCCGTCCTCTCCCCGCAAGGGAACATGCGCCACCTTGCCTTCCACCCGCGTCACGCCGCGCGCTTCGGCATAGCGGCGCAGATAGGCGGCATAGAGGCCGGCATCGAAATGGAAGGCGTAATTGACCTGCGACAGCACCGATGACGGGTCGGGGGAGGGGCGGGCGAAACGGCCCCGGCGCGCCATGGTGGCGCAGAGATTGTAATCGTCCAGATCCGATGCCAGCCCCTGGCTGCGCAGCTTCAGCCAGAACTGGTGGAACTTCACCGCCTCCATATCGAAGCCGAAATTGCCGAACGGGTGCAGATAGCGGTGGCCGGGCCGGGCCCAGCCGTCGAATTCGATGCCCAGCTTGAAGGTGGCCTGGGTGCGGGCCACGAATTCATTCTCGTCCAGGCCCAACAGGCTGTTGAAGGTGCGGATGGGCGGGATCGTCGCCTCTCCCACGCCGACGGTGCCAATCTCCTCTGACTCCACCAGGGTGAGGCGGGTGGTGCCATTGCCGGACAGGCGCGACAGAGCCGCCGCCGCCATCCAGCCGGCGGTGCCGCCGCCGACAATGACGATCTGGCGGATGGGATCGGGCGCCCGCATCATGTCCCCGCTGCCAACCGCGCCAGGACCTGCGCATGGGTGGGCATGGCGCCCACGGCACGCAGCAGAACCGCACGCAGCCGTTCCAGATGCGTCAGGATGGCCACGTCCGGCAGAGCGGCGGCCAGCGCGTCGCAGCGGTCGGCGCGCACACCCTGCCCGTCGAACAGGTTGATCCAGTCGGCGGCGGTGAAAATATCCCCCTGGACGGCTGGAATCTGTCCCCGGCTGCGGAACCGTTCCAGCCGATGGGACAGGCTGTCGGGCAGGGGCTGCGCGCGGACATGGTCCCAGAAGGACTGCCCCGTCCTTCCACTGCTGTGATGGCGGGCGATGGCGATGTCCCGGGCCGGTTCCAGATCGGCCAGAACCCGCCGCTGATATTCCCCCGCCTCCACCCCCGCACCCGGATCGACCGGATACAGGGCCAGCAGATGGGTCAGGGCCGACAGGGTCAGGGACAGCGACGCCCCTGCCACGGGGTCCAGCAGCCAGCCGGACGCCCCCAGGAAGGTGACATTACCGTGCCACAGCCGGTGGCGATGGCCGCTGGTGAAGGGGGTGCCGTCGCCGCCAATCGACAGTCGGACAGTCCAGGCCCCATCGCGCAGGGGCACCCGTCGGGTCCAGCCGGTGTCGTCGGGCGTGTGCAGCGCATAGGGCGGGGGCGGGCCATCGGCCGCCGCCGGTGTGACCAGGGCGCGGTCGGGGGGGAGCCAGTGCCGCCAGTCAGCCCAGCCATTGTCGCCCGCCGCCAGGACGGCGGCGGGGCCGGAGGCATCAATGAACCAGTCGCCGGCCAGGCGACGGCCATCGGCCAGGGTCAGGGCCAGCACCCGTCCGTCCGCCGCCCGTTCCACCGACCGCAGCGGGGCCGGGGCCAGCCGGGCGCCGGCCGCCTGGGCGACCTGCCGCGCCAAGGCTGCCAGCCTGTCGCGGTGCAGATGCGCGCCATAATCCAGGCTGGACAGGACGGAGCGGGGATCATCGGCCGGCAGGGTGAAGCGGTCGGCCTGTGCCGCCAGGGTGGCCAGGGCATAATCGGTCAGGCGCAGGGTCTGCCCGGCTGCCCGCGCCCGCCAGACCAGATGCTGGAAGCCCACGCACTGCAAGGGGGCGCCGGTGGCGCCATAGGGCTGGAAGGTGGCGCTGTCCTTTCCGGACCAGCCCAGGAAGGCGGTGCCCAGGCTGAAGCTGCCGTCACTGGCCAGTGCCAGCCGCTGGTCCAGACCCAGGGCGGTCAGCGCATCGGCAAAGCCGGGCAGGGCCGGAATGGCGGGGCCGAACGGGTCCAGGCTGTCATCCGGGCCGGGCAGGGGGACCAGCGTCACCGACCCGCCGCGCCCGCCATGGGTGCGGGCAAAGGCCGCGGCCGCCAGACCGCCCGCCAGCCCCTGGCCGACAATGACGATATGGTGCAACGGGCCCGTCATGCCGGCGCCTGCCGGCGATAGCGGGCCAGGGTATCAGCATGGTCCGGCATGGACAGGGCGGCGCGGCGGACCGTATCGGACAGTCCCGCCAGTTGCCGCGCCAGATCCGCCGCCGGCACCAAAGCCGCGCGCGGGTCGATCCGGTCGGGCAGGATGTTCTGTCCCAGATAGACGGCAAGCCAGCTGGGCTCCATGAACAGCCCGTCGCTGTAGGGGGTGACAATGCCGCGTTGCCGAAACAGCTCCATCTTCCAGGCCAGGCTGTCGGGCACCTGGATCGTGCGGCAATGGCGCCAGAAGGGGCTGTCATCACGCTGATTGGCGACGTAATGCAGGATGATGAAATCCCGCACCCGTTCATATTCCAGATCCATCAGCCGGTTGAATTCAGCGGCATCCGCCGGGTCGGGGACGGGACCGGTAGGGAACAGGTCCAGCAGCCGGCCGATGCCCAGCTGGATCAGGTGGATGGAGGTGCTTTCCAGCGGTTCCAGGAACCCCGCCGACAGGCCGATGGCCACGCAATTGCCCACCCATTGCCGCCGCCGTTTGCCCGTGGTGAAGCGCAGGCGCCGGGGCGGGGCCAGCGGCGGATTGTCCAATTGCCGGACCAAGGCCAGTTCCGCCGCGTCATCATCGATGAAACCGCTGCAATAGACATGGCCGTTGCCGGCCCGATGCTGCAACGGGATGCGCCACATCCAGCCGGCATCGCGCGCCGTGGCGCGGGTATAGGGGGCGGGGGGGCCAAGATTGGCGCAGGGCACGGCCACGGCGCGGTCGCAGGGCAGCCAATGGCGCCAATCCAGATATCCGGTTTTCAACGCTTCCTCAATGATCAGGCCCCGGAAGCCCGAACAGTCGATGAAGAGGTCAGCACTGATCCGCTCGCCGCTTTCCAGCTGTACCGCTTCCACCCGGCCATCGCCGTGCAGATGCACAGCATTGATTCTGCCGTCGGTCCGCACCACGCCCCGGGCTTCCGCAACCTGGCGCAGATAGGCGGCGTATAGCCCGGCGTCGAACTGATAGGCGTAGGAGAAGGTGGAGAACAGGCTGTCCGGATCGGCCGCCGGATGGCCGAAGCGCCCGGCGCGGGCCGCCTGGATGGGCAGGGACACGGCGTCCAGCCCGCCGGCCGGCGCCAACCCCTCCCGCAGTGCCCGGATCCAGTGATGGTGGAACGGCACGTCCCCTACCATCTGTCCAAAGGCACCGAACGGGTGGATGTAGGCGTCGCCTTTGCGGCCCCAGTCACGAAATTCGATACCCAGCTTGAACGTGGCCTCCGTGCGCGACATGAAGTCGGCCTCAATCAGGCCCAGGCTGGCATTGAAATGCCGGATATGGGGGATCGTCGCCTCGCCCACGCCGACCGTGCCGATCTCTGTGGATTCAACCAGCCGGATCCGGGTACCGGTGCCCGCCAGCTTGCGGGACAGGGCGGCGGCCGTCATCCATCCGGCGGTGCCGCCACCCACAATCAGCACGCGCAGCGCATCCTTGGGCGTTGATACTGCTGCTATTGTCACTGATTTCCCCCATTTATTCAAATGTTAACGCTCACCATTGCTGGGCGTCAATATGTGTGCGGTGCAAAAGGCGCATTATGCTGCATAGCAACATGATAGTATTTTTCTGTTAGCCCTAACATCTTGCCGCTTGACGTGGTGTGCCCTCCTGATTACCAATTAACCTTGTTCAAAGCGCAAAAAACAAAATGCTAGCGCTAACATCGGGAGGAAATGGGGATGGGTGTTATGGTTCGCCCCCGGGCGGGGGAAGGGCGGAGCCATGGGTTCGTGCAAGGTCTGCGGGGTGGGGTCTCCGTTGCTGCCTTGTGCGCGATAACCACGGTTCTGCCGGTGAAGGCACAGCAGGCGACGGAAGCGAAAAAGCCCGCCGCCCCTGCTGCCGCCACACCAGCGCCGGTTAAGCCGGCCGTAAATGACAGCGCTGTTGCAGCGGTGCCCGCCGCGTTGGACGAGATCATCGTCACCGGCTTCCGCAAGTCGCTGGAAAGCGCGCAGGACATCAAGCGCTATTCGGAAAGCATCGTCGACAGTGTCACGGCCGAGGATATCGGCGCCCTGCCCGACCGGTCGGTGACCGAGGCGTTGCAGCGAATTCCCGGCGTATCGATCAACCGTTTTGCTGCCGGTGTCGATCCCGATCACTTTTCGGTCGAAGGGTCGGGTGTGGTTGTGCGCGGCCTGACCTATGTGCGGTCGGAATTCAATGGCCGCGAGGCATTCAGCGCCAATAACGGCCGTGCGCTGGGCTTTGCCGACGTGCCGTCGGAACTGATGGGCGGCGTGGATGTGTATAAGTCGCCCACGGCCGACCGTATTGAAGGCGGTATCGCCGGTGTCGTCAACCTGCGCACGCGCAAGCCGTTCGACAGCAAGGAATTCACGCTGGCCGCGTCGACGGAGGTGAATTACGGCGATTTCATCAAGAAGGCAACGCCGACCGGGTCTTTGCTGGTCTCTGACCGGTGGGACACGGGTGCCGGTGAATTCGGCCTGCTGGGCAGTGTCGTCGGGTCGCAGCTGAAGTCCCGCGCCGACCGGTTCCAGCTGTCCAGCTTCCGGGTGCGCAACCAATATAGTGACGGCGACGTCGTGCAGAACGGCCCGGACAGCAAGCCCAACGCGATCACCGACCAGGTGCTGTTCCCGCGCGGGGCCGTGATGGGCAGCCAGGAATTCGACCGTCGCCGCTACGGCTATTCCGGTGCCGCGCAGTGGCGCAGCCCCGATAACAGCATGGAGGCCGTCTTTACCTTCCTGCGCTCCGACGCGCGCCAGTCCTGGACCGAACATGCGGTTGAAATCGCCACCGACAATGTGGCGAACAATGGCGACAGCCGCCGCGTGCCGGGTACGACCCTGGCCTTTGACGATAGCGGCATGTTCGAAAGCGGCCTGATCACCGGTCCCAATGGCTGGCGGTCCGACCAGCTGGGCGGTTCGGCGCGGGTGCCGGTCAATGGCCTGCAAAGCAACAATATCCGCCGTGACCATGAAGAAAAGATGGTCACCGACGATTACGGCTTCAATTTCCGCTGGGACGTCACCGAACGCTTTGGCGTGAATGTCGATTACCAGCATGTACGGTCGACGACCAATGTGGTCGATAACGGCCTGTGGGCGTCCACCTATCAGAATG
Organism: Niveispirillum sp. FG148; assembly: GCF_057809655.1. NCBI lineage: Bacteria > Pseudomonadati > Pseudomonadota > Alphaproteobacteria > Rhodospirillales > Azospirillaceae > Niveispirillum > Niveispirillum sp. FG148. The sequence goes on along the minus strand of NZ_JBMDKJ010000005.1, from coordinate 87,104 downwards.
TGTTCATCGACACCAATGGCGGCGGCCTGCCGACGGTCCGTTTCCAGGCGCCGGAGGTCTGCAGCGGTTCCGCCACCAATACGGTCTGTTCCGGGGCCATCGGATCGCAAAACAATCCCAGCTATTACGGTGCCAATCACAGCACCTTTGCCGACCCGTATAACAGCTTCTACCGTTCTGCCATGGACCATATCGAGGAGAGCAACGGCAATTCCGACGCCGTGCGCATCGATGGCGATCTGAAGTTCGAGGACAGCGACTTCTTCACCTCACTTCAGGGCGGTTATCGCTATGCCGACCGCCGGCAGACCTCGCGCTTCTCCACCTATAACTGGGGCGTTCTGTCCGAACAGTGGGGCAATGACGGGCCGGTTTGGCTGGATGATCCCGTCGACGGCACGCCCGGCGGGTCGGGCGGCGCACCGCTGCGCAAATACGAGAATTATCTGTTCAAGGATTTCTTCCGCGGCAAGATCGCCGATCCGTTGATGGGTCAGGGGCGCCTGTTCTATTCGGGCAATACGGCCAAGGATTATGCCGACTATGTCGCCTATGCCACGGCCATCAATCGCGAATGGCAGGCGACGGCGACGGGGGCCGACGGCAAGGTGCGCAATGCCGGCTGGAATTCGCTCTATGACCGTGTCGGCGTATTGTCGGGCACGCCGTTCCTGCCGGGTGAGATCAACCCGATCCAGGAAGAAAACAACGCCGCCTATCTCTTGACCAAGTTCGACAGCGATCTGCAGAATGGCTGGAACATCTCGGGCAATGTCGGCGTGCGCTATACGCACACAAAGCGGCAATCCGACGGGTATCTGGCCTTCCCCACGCCCAGTTCAGCCTTCCCGACCGATGCCGAGTGCGCGGCGGCGCTGGCTGAGATCATCCAGAACGGCACGGGGGCGTTGCCGGCCTTCTGTACCTTCACCCCCGCGGTGCGGCAGCAGGCGCGCAATTACACCAACAATGCCCTGACGCCCAGCAGCGTGAAGACGACTTACGATTACTGGCTGCCGAACCTGAACATCAAGCTGAAGACCAGCGACGAGCTTCAGTTCCGCGCCGCCTATTTCAAGGGGGTGGCGCCGCCATCGACGGGCCTGATCCGCAACTTCTACAATGTCAATCTGCAGACGGTGCAGAATGCCGATGCCAATGGCAATTTCATCCCCGGCTCCTACCGGCTGCAGGGTGAATTCAATGCCGGCAACCCGTACCTGATGCCGACGGAGGCCGACAATTACGACCTGACGGCGGAATGGTATTTCTCCAAGGTCGGGCAGTTGACGGCGTCCATGTTCTATAAGCGGCTGAAGGGCGTGCTGACCAACAGCACGGTGCGGGCTAGCCTGACCAACAATGGCGCCACCTTCGACAGCATCGTCACCACACCGATGAACGCGGAGGAAACCGGCAAGATCAAGGGATTCGAGCTGGCCTATCAGCAGACCTATGATTTCCTGCCCGGTATTCTGGGCGGGTTGGGGTTGCAGGCCAACTACACCTTTGTCCATTCCAAGGGCGTGCCGCAGAGCACCCTGTCGGAAACCGACCCGGATGTGGGGGCGGGCCGCGTGACCACGGTGGACATGACCAAGCTGCCCTTGCAGGGCCTGTCCAAGCACCAGTTCAACATCACGCCCTTCTTTGATTATGGCCCGGTTTCGGCCCGCGTCACTTATTCCTGGCGGTCTGACTTTGTGCTGACGATCCGAGATGTGATCTTCCCCTACGACCCGATCATCAACAAGGCGGGTGGCCAGCTTGACGCGTCGTTCTTCTATACGCTGAACGACCAGTTCAAGGTGGGTGTGCAGGGCGCCAACCTGACCAACGCCACCACCAAGACCAACGCGGTGGTGACGGGGCCGGACGGCAAGAATACCGAGGTGCCGCGCGGCTGGTACGTGAATGACCGCCGCGTCACCGCGGTCATGCGGTTCACCTACTGATCTTTTCGCTCTCTGTCTGTCTCCTCAAGCAACTGGGCGCCATCGGCAGCGATGGCGCCCGATTTTTTGCCGCCATTCCACGCGTCCGCACGGCAGCATATTGCCGTTGTCAATGATATTAAGATTGACTCGCAATTGCGATTGCGTCAGAGAAGTCCCCGCATTCAGGGGGTGACGCTATGATGTTGAAACGACTGCTTCTCTCCGCCAGCGTGCTGGCGCTGTCCACCGGCGCCATTTCGGCCCAGACGGTGACGGACGCCGTGGCGACGGACCAGCTGGAGACGGAGATCATCGTGACGGGGGAAAAGATCTCCCGTTCCTTGCAGGAAACACCGACCTCCGTCGCCGTCACCACGGCCCGCCGGCTGGAGACGGAGAATATCGAGACGCTGTCGCAGGTGTTCCAGCGTACGGCCAATGTGGCGGAAACCTATGGCGGCACGGGCTTCACCATCCGCGGCGTGGCCAGCCGCGGCGTGTCGGGCGGCGGTGATGCGCCGCTGGCCACCGTCTATCTGGACGGGGCGGCCATCCCCGACGGGATCCTGGGGTCCGGTCCCACCGACATGTGGGACATGGCGCAGGTGGAGCTGTTCCGCGGCCCGCAATCGACCCTGCAGGGCCTGAACGCCCTGGCCGGGGCCGTCATCCTGAAGACGCAAGATCCCACCTTCGACTGGGATGCCCGCATCAAGGCTGGTGTCGCCACGGCCAAGACCCGGAGCCTGGCCTTTGCCGGGGGCGGCCCGCTGGTGGGGGATGAACTCGCCTTCCGCGTGTCGGCGGAAAAACGGGCGTCGGACGGCTATGTCTATAATGTCCTGCGTGACCGGCCGGCCAGTGAACTGGACAGCAGCCAGGTTCGGGCCAAGCTGCTGTGGCGGCCGGACGCCCTGCCGGACCTGGAAGCGCGGCTGGGCTTCAGCCATTACAGGCGCACCGACGGCTATATCTTCACCTATGTCGACACGACCATCCCCGATTTCTATGAAGACCGGCAGGCCAATGTCGATGCCGACCAGTATAATGACATCAAGGCCGATATCGGCACGCTGGATCTGAGCTATGCCCTCGCGGACGGGCTGTCGCTCAGTTCCGTGACCAATTACAGCGAGACCGATTACGACCGCGCCTATGACGGCGATTACGGGCCGGAAGCGCGCAGCTATGGCCGGAACACCGGCGACTACAAGACCTTCTCTCAGGAAATGCGCCTTTCCTATGACAGCGAAGGGCTGAAAGGTCTGCTGGGCGCCTTCTACTATAACCGGGATGAGACGACGGGATCGACCAGCCGCACCCTGGTACCGACGCCGGCATCCCAGATCCAGGGGCTGTTGCAAGGCGCAGGGCTGGGGGCCGCCGCGGCGTCCAGCATCGCCAGCCTCTACACCACGGCGCTGCCCAACATCCCCGTCCGCTATAACAACGATAACCCCATGAAGGTGGAGACCATGGCCGTCTTCGGCGATGGGCGTGTGTCGTTGGGGCTGGACGGGCTGTCGCTGCTGGCGGGGTTCCGTTATGACCGCGAACGCAACCGTGTCGCCAATGCCCAGACGGCGATCTTTGACGGCACCCTGCCGACGCCGTCCGCCTATGGCGCCTATGCCCCCCTGATCACGGCCATCAATAACGGGGTGCTGGGTCTGGTGAAGCAGGCGTCGGGGACTGCTGCGGAAACGCGCCGTACCTTCAACGCCTTCCTGCCCAAGTTGGGGGCGGAGATGGAATGGACCGATGATCTGTCTACCAGCTTCATCGCCCAGCGCGGCTATCGCTCCGGCGGCAGCAGCCTGAACACGGCCCGGTCGCAATCCTTCGCCTATGACCCGGAATTCACCTGGAATTATGAATTGTCGATGCGGTCGCAATGGCTGGATGACACGCTGACGGTCAATGCCAATGCCTTTTACGTCGATTGGAAGGACCAGCAGACCAGCGCCAATTTCGGCCTGAACCTCTATGACCGGCACACGGTCAATGCCGGCCAGTCCCATCTTTATGGCGGAGAGCTTGAGATCAGCCATCGCCTATCCAGCGACCTGGACTGGTACGCCTCCATCGGCCATACGCGCACGAAGTTTGATGAGTTCAAGACGACCCTGGGCACGGCCACGGATTATTCGGGCCGCGAATTCCCCTATGCCGCGCACTGGACCCTGGGCGGTGGCGTCAATCTGCGCTTCGGCGACGGGTTCCTGGCCAATGTCAATGCCAGCTATCGCGGCAAGGTCTATGACGATGTGACCAAGGCCAATGACCCGAACAGCCGGCTGGATGCGCGCACCCTGGTCAATGCCCGCCTGGCCTATGAGGTGGGGGAGTGGACCTTTGCCGTCTATGCCAACAACCTGTTTGACGAACATTACCTGCAATATAACCGGTCGGAATTCAGCCGCGCCCTGCTGGGCGATCCGCGTGTCGTCGGCCTGACGGTGGAGACGCGGCTGTGACCGGGCCGTCTTTGTCGGTGGAGGCGGCGCTGATCATGGCGGGCGGCCTGTCGGGGGCCTTCATCCTGCGCCATCTGTGGAAGCAGCGGCCGGCCGGGCGTTTGCCCTATCTGCTGGCCGGCTGGGGCCTGCTGCTGGCCAGCCTGATCTGGCCGGCCTTTGCCATGGGGCCGGCGCGCGGGCCCTTTGTGGCCCTGGCGCTGCTGTCCATTGCCGGGCTGGCCGTGGTTGCCCAGAATTACCAGCGCCGCAAGGCGCGGGCGGGCGGGCGCGGGGGGACAGACGGGCTGGCGCCAGAACCGCTGGACCGGCCGGGCGCGCCCTGGCGCACAACGCTGCGCTGGCTGCTGGCCGGGCCCATCGGCATGGTGGCCGCCCTTGCGCTGGCCATCGCTTTTGCCACCTGGACGCCGGGGGAGACGCAGACGCGTCTGCTGCTGGCGGGGCTGCTGGTCCCCGTCCTGTGGGGCGGGGCCATGGCCTGGACCCTGGCCGATAATCGCATCGGGCGCGCCACGGCCGTCCTGACGGGCACGGCCGTGGTCGGCTTCGCCATCTCCATCCTGAAGGGGTTCACATGACGGACGCGCCCATCGCCAAGCCGGCAACTGTTCCGGCGGGGGGGCGCGCGGGCGCCCTGTGGGGGCGGCCCGGGGTTGTCGCCGCCGTATTGAAGGGGCACAGCGCCCTGGGCCTGGCCTTCGCCGCCCTGCTGTATCTGGTCTGCCTGACCGGGTCGCTGGCCGTTTTTGTCAATGAATTCAAACGCTGGGAAACCAGTGGCGCCCCCCGGCTGGAAGAGGTGACACCCCAGGCCGTGCAGGCGGCGGTGGAGGCTGTTGCGCGTGAGGCGGGGGAGGGGCTGGAGCATATTTTCGTCTATATGCCCGATGATGCCTTTCCCGCCCTGCGCCTGTCGGCCGATGGCAAGGTGGGCCGGACCTGGGTCGCCGACGCCGAGGGGCAGTTGGTGGCCGATGCCGCCACGCCCTGGACGGAATTCCTGATCGGGCTGCATGTCTATCTGCATCTGCCGCGCAGTTGGGGCCTGTTCCTGGTGGGCATGACGGGGGTGGCGCTGCTGTCATCGCTGATTTCCGGGGTGCTGGCCCATCCGCGCATCTTCCGCGATGCCTTCCATCTGCGGCTGGGTGGGTCGCGGCGCTTGCAGGAGGCGGATCTGCATAACCGCATCGGCGTCTGGGCCCTGCCCTTCCATGCCATCATCTCCACCACGGGCGCACTGCTGGGCCTGTCCACCCTGATTGTCGGGGTGCTGGGCATGGCCCTGTTCCAGGGCAATGTCGGCAAGGTCTATGCCCTGTTCCAGGTGCCGGAACCGGCGGAGGACCCGCGCCCGGCGCCCATGCCCGACCTGATCCCCCTGTTCGACCGGGTGGCGGCGGAAAGCGGCGGCACCATCGCCTATATCCGCCTGGAACATCCGCTGGAGGCCGGGGGCTTTATCCGTTTCGACGTCAAGGACGGGTCGCAGCGTCTGGCCGACAAGGACAGTCTGATCTTCACCCGCGATGGCGCCCTGTTCCATCTGAAGCGGGCGGCGGAGAATAATCTGGGCGAAGGCATCCTGGGCGCGCTGGGGCCCGTGCATTTCGGCTGGTTCGGCGGTGGTATCGTGCGCATCGCCTATGGCTTGCTGGGGCTGGGCCTGACCTATCTGTGCATCAATGGCGTCACCATCTGGCTGTCCCGCCGCCGCGACAAGGGGCGCCCCGCCCCCGGTTGGGAACGGGTGTGGACGGCCACCATCTGGGGCCAGCCCGTGGCCCTGGCCGCCGCCGTGCTGCCCAGCCTGCTGCTGCCGGCCCCGCGCATGGGGATGTCGCTGCTGGTCTGGGGATTGGTCACGCTGATCTGTTTGCTGCCGGCGCTGCGCCTGTCGCCGGACCGGATCAGCCGGCTGGGGCGGATGGCGACGGCGGCCCTGCTGCTGGGGCTGCCCCTGCTGCATGTATCCCTGAAGCCGGCGGGTGACGCCATGGCCTGGGTCATCAACGGGGTGCTGCTGCTGACGGGGCTGGCGCTGGCCGCCAGCCTGCGGTGGCGGCGGCGGGCAGGGTGAGCGTCACGCCGCCAACAGGCTTTCCACCAGCCCGGCATGCAGGCGGATGCCGGTGGGCATGATCTCGTCGTTGAAATCATAATGCGGGTGGTGCAGGGGGCTGGTGCCGCAGGCGCTGTGCCCATGGTCGGCACCCTGGCCCAGCCACAGATAGGCCCCCTTGGTCGCCTGCAGCATGAAGGCGAAATCCTCCGACGTGAAGGCGGGGTCCGGCGCCGTGAAGGCGTGCGCGGCGACCTTTGCGGCCACCGCAAGGGCTTCGGCCGCGGCATCGGCATCATTGATGGTGGCCGGGTAATAGCGGTCATAGGTGATGTCCGCCGTCACGCCATGGGCCAGGGCCACCCCTTCCACGATCTGGCGCAGGGCGGCTTCGATCTTGTCCTGGATGGCGGGATCGAAGCTGCGCACCGTGCCGCCCAGGGTGACGGCGGCCGGGATGACATTATGGGCGTGGCCGCCCTGGATGCGCGTCACCGACAGCACGGCCGTCGACATGGGCGGGATGCGGCGGGCGATGATGGTGTTCAACTGTCCCACCATCTCGCTGGCGGCCAGGATGGCGTCGGGCGTGACATGGGGCATGGCGGCATGGCCGCCCTTGCCGTTGACCACGATCTCGAACTTGTCGGCGGCCGCCATGATCGGGCCGGGGCGGGTGGCGACATGGTGGGCGGGCAGGTCCGGCCAGTTATGCAGGGCGAAGACCCGCTGACAGGGAAAGCGGGTGAACAGCCCATCCTTCACCATCTCCCGCGCCCCGCCCAGCCCTTCCTCGGCCGGCTGGAAGATGAAACGGACGGTGCCGTCAAAGCGGCGCGTGCGGGCCAGGTGCCGGGCGGCACCCAGCAGCATGGTGGTATGCCCGTCATGGCCGCAGCCATGGAAGACGCCGGCCTTTGTGCTGGCGTGCGGCAGGCCCGTCTGTTCTTGGATGGGCAGGGCGTCCATGTCGGCGCGCAGGCCGATGGTGCGATCCGACGTCCCGGCGCGCAGGATGCCGACGACGCCCGTGCCGCCAATGCCTTCATGCACCTCCAGCCCCAGATCCCTCAACGCGGCGGCGACCAGCGACGCCGTGCGATGTTCCTGGAACCCCAGTTCGGGATGGGCATGGATGTCGCGGCGAAAGGCGACAAGGGCGGGCAGAAGGTCGGCGATGCTGTCGGGCATGGGGTGGTCCTTGGAGCCCATCTGGTTGAGTTGGAAAAGAAATGGCACTCACGCCGGTCATCCCGGCGAACGCCCGCAGGCGCTAGAGTCTGTCAGGTTTACGCTGAAGCGCTTTCCACCGTGACCCCGGCGAAGGCGCTAAGTTAGTCCCTTGGAATAAGGTGCCTTCCCCGCTTTCGCGGGGGAGGCAGGAAGAAATATAGGCTCTGCGCTCCACGAAAATTCACCCCCCCTGATCCCCGAACAGGGTCTGGATCGGGTAATGGTGCTTGATGAAGGGCGACTTGATGACGACATAGCTGAAATATTTCTCGATCCCGAAATCACCCTCCAGCATCCCTTCGATGATGGTCTGGTAATGGGCGACCCCCTGGGTCACGAATTTCAGCAGATAATCATAGCCACCGCTGACCAGATGGCATTCCACGATCTCGTCGATCTTGCGGATGCGCGTCTCGAACCGGGAAAAGTCGCCGCTGCGATGTTCGGTCAGGGTCACCTGGGTGAAGACGGTCAGGAATTCACCCAGCTTGGCCAGATTGATATGGGCGCCATAGCCCGTGATATAGCCGGCCTTTTCCAGCCGCTTGACCCGCGTCAGGCAGGGGCTGGGCGACAGGCCGACGGCATCGGCCAGTTCCACATTGGTGATGCGGCCGGCCTGTTGAAGCTGCGCCAGGATCTTCAGGTCGATCCGATCCAACTTGGGTCCCGGTATCATGCCTCGAACGCCCTTTCCCCTGATGCCCGACGGGCTTTGGACAAAGACAAGGTCCTGACGGTCAAGCCAGTGCGGCCCGGATGTCCGGCGCTTCCAGCATGTCGTCCAACGTCTTCCGGATGCGCTGGAAAATCAATGCCATTTCGGCTTCGTTACAACAGAGCGCCGGGGCCAGACCGATGATGTTGTCTCCAAACGCGCGGAAGATCACGCCATTGCGGTAGCCCTGCGCGAACAGCCGGTCGGGCAGCTTCAGCGATGCGTCGAAGCGGGTCTTGGTCTGCTTGTTGGTGACCAGTTCGATGGCGCCCAGCAGGCCCCGGCCGCGCACGTCGCCGACCAGCGGGTGATCCTTCAGGGACTCCAGCCCGGTGGCGAAATCGAGCCCTCGCGCCTGACCATTGGCCAGGATGCCGCCTTCGGTATAAAGCCGGATCACCTCCAGCCCGACGGCCGCACTGACCGGATGGCCGGAGTAGGTGAAGCCGTGGCCCACCACCTGGCCCTCGCCCGTGCCGCTGGCGATGCCCTGATAGATCGCTTCCGACATCAGTACGGCGCCCATGGGCACATAGCCGGCGGTCAGGCCCTTGGCCACCGTCATGATGTCGGGTTCCACCCCTTCGGCCTCACAGGCGAACATCGGCCCGGTGCGGCCGAAGCCGGTGATGACCTCGTCCGCGGCGAACAGGATGCCCAGCTCACGGCAGGTCTCCCGCATGGCCTTCAGCCAGCCGGACGGCGGTACGACGACGCCGCCAGAGCCCTGGATCGGTTCGCAGAAGAAGGCGGCGACATGGTCGGGGCCGCCCAGTTCTTCCACCTTGGCCCGCAACTGCGCCACCGACCGGTCGATGACGGCCTGCGGGTCATGGCCCACATCGCTGCGGTACGGGTAAGGCGACGGCAGATGATGCTGCCACGGCCGCGGCACATCGAAATTCCGGTGGAAATTGGCCAAGGCCGTCAGCCCGGCGCCCGTGTTGGAGGAGCCGTGGTAGCCGCGTTCCAGGGCGATGAAGTTCTTCTTGGTCGGCTTGCCCAGGGCGTTCCAATAATGGACGATGTAGCGGATGGCCGAATCCACGGCGTCCGACCCGCCCAGGGTGAAATAGACGCGGGTCAGGCTGGCCGGCGACAGTTCCACCAGCTTTTCCGCCAGCTTCACCGCCGGCTCGCTGCCGAAATGGAAATAGCCGGTGGCATAGGGCAGGCGGCGCATCTGTTCGGCCGCCACTTCCACGATGCTGTCATGGCCGTAGCCGACATTGACGCACCAGAGACCGGCGAAGGCGTCCAGCAATTCGTTGCCGTCGATGTCGGTCACATACATGCCCTTGGCGCTTTGCAGCAGCGTGGCGCCGCGGGCCTCATGCCCGTGGAAGGACGTGACGGGATGGATCAGGTGGTCCCGGTCGATATCCAGGATGGAACGGTTGCGCTTCAGCATCGGTCTGGTGCCCTGTGGCAGGGAAAGGCTGGATGCAAGCCTAGGCCCCGCCGGCCGGGTCAAGACACTGATCTTGCCCCCGGCGGGGGGCGCTGCGGGGGATTTTGCCGGGCGGTGGCGGCATTTTGTGCTGTGGGTGGCGCTATTGAATTCTGTCTGGTTTGGGCTGAAGCATCCTCTCCCGTCATCCCGGCGCAAGCCGGGACCCAGGGGGGCAAGCGCCCGACCTATCGGCGGCTTCGATCAACGTGGCGTCGATGGTTGATCCTGTGGCCCCTGGGTCCCGGCTTTCGCCGGGATGACGGAAAAGGGCGATTTAGCCTGAAACCAACAGACTCTAATCCAGCGTCTGGCGGTAGCGTTTCACGGCCAGCACCGACACGGCCAGCAGGAAGACGGCCAGGGGCCAGAGGTCTGGCCAGATTTCGGCAAAGCCGCTGCCCTTCAGCATCACGCCGCGCACGATGCGCAGGAAATGGGTCAGCGGCAGCACCTCCCCGATGGTCTGGGCCCAGTCGGGCATGCCCCGGAAGGGGAACATGAAACCCGACATCAGGATCGACGGCAGGAAGAAAAAGAAACTCATCTGCATGGCCTGCAACTGATTGCGGGCGAGCGTGGAAAAGAGGAAACCCACGGCCAGATTGGCGATGATGAAGATGATCATGCCTGACGCCAGCGCCAGCGGATTGCCCAGCATGGGCACGCCGAACAGCAGGCGGGCCGCCGTCATGATCACGCCCACCTGTACCCCGCCGACCAGGATGAAGGGCGCCAGCTTGCCCAGCATCACCTCTGTCGGGCGCACGGGCATGGCCAGCAGGTTTTCCATGGTGCCGCGCTCGCGCTCCCGCGTCACGGCCAGGGCCGTCATGATGATCATGGTCATGGTCAGGATGGTCCCCACCAGACCTGGCACGATATTATGCTGCGTCAGCCCCTCCGGATTGTAGCGGCGATGCACCCGCACCTCCACGGGGCCAGGGGAAGGGGCCAGCGGCGACAGCGCCCCCGTCATGGTCTGGGTCAGCACCATGTCGACGATGCGCTGCAAGGCGCCCACGGCATTGCCGGTGGCGGCGGGGTCGGTGGCATCGGCCATGACCAGCAAGGGCGGGCGCTCGCCGCGCATCAAATCGTGGCCGAAGCCGGTGGGGATTTCCACGGCGAACTGCACTTTGCCCTGGTCCAGCAGCAGATCCATCTGCCCCGGCCCATCGGCGATCAGCGTCACCTCGAAATAATTGCTGGTCTGCAGGGCGGAGACGATGGCGCGGCTGAACTCGCTGCTGTCATGGCTCAGCACGGCCGTGGGCAGATGCTTGGGATCGGCATTGATGGCAAAGCCGAACAGCATCAGCTGAATGACGGGAATGCCGACCATCATGGCGAAGGTCAACCGGTCCCGCTTCATCTGGATGAATTCCTTGATGACCAGGGCCGCCAGCCGGGCGAAGGAGAAGCGGGGGGCCAGATCGCTCATTTCCGCCCCTCCCCGTGGCTGAAATTGTCGGGTGCGGCCTGCATCAGGTGGATGAAGGCATCCTCCAGGGTCGGATCGCCGCGCCGCCAGTCCAGCCCGTCCTGTCCCATCCAGGGGCCGACGGCGGCATCCAGGGCCGCCCCGTCTGGTCCGCTGACATGCAGGGTGGCGCCAAACGGCGCGATCATGGTCACGCCCGGCCGGCCCGACAGGGTGCGGGCCAAGGCGGCGATGCGGTCAGGCGGGCCGCTGACATGCCAGGTGGACAAGCCGCTGGTCGCCACCACCTCTGCCACCGTGCCATCGGCCAGCAGCCTGCCATAGGCCAGATAGGCGATGCGGTGGCAGCGCTCCGCCTCATCCATATAGTGGGTGCTGACCAGCACGGTCATGCCCTCCGCCGCCAGGGCGTGGATTTCGTCCCAGAATTCCCGCCGCGCCTTGGGATCGACGCCGGCCGTCGGCTCGTCCAGCAGCAGCAGGGCCGGTTCATGCAGGATGCAGGCGGCCAGCGCCAGCCGCTGTTTCCACCCGCCCGACAGGGTGCCGGCCAGCTGATCCTGGCGATTGACCAGACCCAGCCGTTCCAGCGCGCGCGCCACCCGCGCCCGGCGGTCGGACAGGGCATAGAGCCTTGCCACGAAATCCAGGTTCTCCTTGATGGTCAGGTCCTCATAGAGGCTGAATTTCTGCGTCATGTAGCCGACGCGCTGCTTGATGGCCCAGGCGTCGCGCCGGATGTCGAAGCCCAGGCAGGTGCCTTCGCCGGCATCGGGCACCAGCAACCCGCACAGCATGCGGATGGTCGTGGTCTTGCCCGAGCCGTTGGGGCCCAGGAAGCCATGGATGCGGCCCCGGCCCACGCGCAGGGTAACATTGTCGACGACCGGCTTGCCGCCGAAGCGCTTGGTCAGGCCGCGCACATCGATGGCGATGGCAGGATCGGCGGCATTCATGGCTTTGTCCCCGCGGGGCTGGCCGTCACCGGCTGGCCCGGATGCAGGGCGGCAGGGTCGGGCGTCAACTGGGCCTCCACCCGGTAGACCAGCTTGGCGCGCGTCTCCCGGCTGTAGATGACGGGCGGGGTATATTCGGCCTCTGACGCGATGCGGCTGATGCGGGCGGTCAGGCCGGGCTTGCAGCTGTCGCAGCTGACCGACAGAGTGCCGCCCGGCGCCAGACCGGCACGGCTTGTTTCCGGCACGAACAGCACCAGCTTCACCGCGTTGGGCGGCAGCAGGCTGACCACCACGCCGCCGGCCGGCGCCCATTCGCCTTGCTTGCGTACGATATCATCGACCAGGGCGTCGGCGGGGCTGTTGATGTGGCGCTGTGACAGGCGCCATTCGGCCTGGGCCACGGCGGCGCGGGCGGCCTCAGCCTGCGCCTCGGCTGCGGCGATCTGGTCGGGGCGGGCGGGCAGGCGGGCCGTGGCCAGCTGCGCCTTGGCCTGTTCCACGCGGGCAGCGGCCTGGGCGGCCGTGGATTGCGCCTGTTCCAGCCGGGCCTTTGCGGCGACATTGTCGGCCGCAAGGGATTTCTGCCGTTCCAGGTCCTGGCGCGCCTGGCGCAGGGCGGCGTCGGCCTGACGCAACTGCGCTGTCCAGCTCTCAATCTCCTCCGCCCGCGCACCCAGGCGGCGGTCGGCCAGGGCCGCCTCCGCCTGGGCCAGACCGGCCTTCGCCTCCGCCAGCGCGGCGCGGGCCGCCGTGTCGTCCAGGGTGAACAAGGGCGCACCCGCCTGCACCAGGGTGCCTTCACCGACGGAGACACCCGCCACCCAGCCGCCTTCGGGGGCGGCGATGCGCAGATAGTCGCCTTCCACATAGCCCTGGAAGGTCGTTTCCTCCGCCCCCCGACCGCAGGCGGCAAGCGGCAGAAGCAGCAGCAGGGGCAGGACGCGGCGGATCATCTTGTCTCTCCAGCGCCAGGATTGGCGGCAATCGAACGCAGGAACAGGTCGGCATGGGTGGACAGCAGCCGGCCAACGGGCAGGGGCGTATCCTCGACAGGGGCGAAACTGGCCTGCCAGAGCGCGGAAAGCAGGACTGGGGCCATGAACAGCCGTGCCGTCATTTCCGGGTCTTCCATCGGCCGGAATTCCCCGCTCGCCACCCCGTCGCGCAACAGGCCGGTCAGCAGGGCCAGCCCCCTGCCGATCACTTCCTGCCGATAGAACCGCGCCATCTCGGGAAAGTTTCCAGCCTCGGCGATCACCAGCTTGGGCAGGGCCACGATGCGCGGATTGGTGACGATGGGCGCCAGACTGGCCAGCAGATGGCGCAGCCGGCCCGACGCGGTGCCTCCCGCCGCCCGGCTTGCCGCCTCCAGTGCCGCCACGCGCGGCAGCAGGCTTTCGCGTACCAGCGCTTCGAACACGGCCTGCTTGGAGGGGAAGTAGAGATAGAAGGTGCCCTTGGCCACACCGGCCCGCCGGGCGATATCCTCCATCCGCGTGGCGGCGAAGCCTCTTTCGACGAAGCAATCCAGGGCAGCAGCCAGCAGTTCCGCCGGCCGCGCCTCCTTCCGGCGCGTCCGGGGTGCGGGCGGATCGGTACCGGCCTGGGGTGCTGTGTTGCGCATGATACCGATTCTCTAGATAATGACTATCTGGTCAGTCATTAGGGCGCCGGTTTCATCAATTCGTCAAGTTCGCAGGTGCAATGCAGATGTGGGTGGCAGGGTGAACGTTGATCATTCAATGTTTTTTCCTTCCACCAGACGGACAGTGGAACATCGAGTCGGAAATTGACCAGCCGACATCGGTAACATTGCTTATATCACTAGAAAATTTGAGAAAACCAACCATGAGCATGGCTATTCGTTGCGGTCGTTAAGAACTTATTCGATAGTTTGGGGGATAAGAGGCTTATGTCTTTTGTTGAGGTTGCGGGGGGTTGGGAATTCACATGTCAGGTCAAGTTCAGATTGATCGCGAAGGCCGATTGGCATTTCTAGGTATCGACCGGCGTACACAGGCGACCCTGGCAGCGATACGGCCGCAGATTGCAGAGGCATTGCCGTCGGTTATCGACGCCTTCTATGGGGACCTGAAACGCTGGCCGGACATGATGCGCATGTTCCGCAACGAAGCGAGCATGCGCCATGCGCGTGAACGCCAGCTGCAGCACTGGCTGAACCTGTTCAGCGGCAATTTCGACGACAGCTATTTCGAAAGCGTGCGCGCCATCGGCCGTGTCCACAGTGCCTTGGGGCTGGAGCCCCGCTGGTATCTGGGCGGCTATGCCGTGACCATGACCCGCATCTATGACCTGCTGATCAAGGGGTCCAGCAGCCGCCTTCGTCCCGCCGACGCGGAAGCGCGCCTGTCCGATGCGCTGCGCGCCGTCAATCTGGCCGTCATGCTGGACATGGAACTGGTCATTTCCGTCTATCTGGAGGAGAACGCGGCGCGTCACGCCCGCCATCTGGACGAGATTTCGGGCAATCTGGATGCGCATGTGCGCGGCATGGTGCATGGTGTGGCCTCGGCCGCCACCCAGCTGGACAGCAGCGCCCAGCGCATCCGCAGCGCCGCCCATGACACCTCCGACCGCGCCCAGGGCGCGCATCAGGCGGCGGCGCGGGCGACGGAGAATGTCAGCACGGTTGCGTCCGCATCGGAACAGCTGTCCGCTTCCATCAACGAGATCGCGGCCCAGGTGACCCGGTCGACCAGCGTTGCCCGCGACGCCGTGGTCGAGGCCGGTAATGCCGACAGCACCATCGGTGCCTTGGCGGAGGCTGCCGGCCGCATCAACCAGGTCGTCGACCTGATCAGCGACATCGCCAGCCAGACCAACCTTCTGGCCCTGAATGCCACGATCGAGGCAGCGCGGGCCGGGGAGGCCGGCAAGGGCTTTGCCGTCGTCGCCAGCGAAGTCAAGCAGCTGGCCAACCAGACGGCCCGGGCCACAGAGGATATCGCCCTGCAGGTGACGGAGATGCAGGCGCGCATGGATAAGGCTGTCCACGCCATCGCCACCATCGACCGGACCATCCGGGAAATGGACCAGATCTCCAGCACCATCGCCGCTGCGGTGGAGGAGCAGGGGGCCGCCACGCGGGAAATCGCACGCAACGTGCAACTGGCGGCTATGGCTACCGCTGAAGTTGGTGATAATGTTTCTGGTGTTGCCGGTGCGGCGGAAGCCGTTGGGCAGGTGGCCGGGGAGCTCGGCGATGCTTCGGACGACCTGTCGCGCAAGGCAGAAGAGCTTCGCACCGGCTTCGACACATTCATCGTGGCACTGACGGACGCGGCGAGATAGGCAGGACATGGAACGACAGACCCGAACCGGCTACGGCGTTGCGGCTCTGTTGTTTCTGTCGGGATGCCTGATCTTCCTGGCCGGTGCCATCGGCGTCGTGAAGGCGCCGGAACGTCCCCTGCATATCGGTACCAACCTGTGGATCGGGTACGAACCGTTTCATCTGGCCCGGGCCAATGGCCTGCTGTCGGATGACGTCACGCTGGTCGAGGCGCGATCGTCGCCATCGCTGATGACGGCCCTGGTGGCCGGCACGCTGGACGGCGCGGCCCTGACCCTGGACGAGGTTCTGCGTCTGGAGGCTGCGGGGCAACCCATGGCCATCGTCATGGTTCTGGACGTTTCCAACGGGGCCGACGCCGTGCTGGCGCGCGGTGCTGCGACCGCAAAGACGCCGATCAAGGGGCGGCGCATCGGGGTGGAAATTGACGGTGTCGGTTCCTATGTTCTGCACCGCTTTCTGGCCCTGCGCGGACTGACCAAGCAGGATGTCACCATCGTGCCGGTGGCGGCCACCGACCATGTCGGCGCCTTTGACCGTTTCGACCTGGATTTCCTGGTCACCTACGAGCCGCTGGTTTCCCGCCTGACGGGGGCCGGCGCCGTCCGCGTCTTCGACAGCGGGTCGATGCCGCAGGAGATCATTGATGTGCTGGCCATCCGGCGCGACCGGATTGATGGTCACGGGAAGGCCCTGCGGGCGCTGGCCAAAGCCTGGTATGCGGGTGTGGAATTGCTGCGCGACCCCAACGGCGCCGGCCTGGAGCGGGTTGCCTGGCGCCAGGGATTGCCGGTGGACAGTGTGAAGCATGTTTTGGAGCGGCTGGATTTCCCCGGCGTGGCGCGCGGGCGCGCCATCCTGTCGGGCGGCGGCGCATCGGCGATTGCCAACATGGCCAACTGGTTGCGGGCGGAAGGGGCCATCGGTGAGGTGCCGGACGGCCCCGTCCTGAATCCATCACTGCTGCCGGACGGCTGAGGAGGCGGCGATGCAACCGACGCTTCTGCGGCTCATGCTGTTGCCACCCTTCCTTGGCATCATGGCCATGGCTCTGGTGGCCTGGTATCTGGCCTATCCGGCCATGGTGCAGAGCGTTGTCGAGCGCGAGCGGCAGATATTTGAACAGACCGGGGCGGCCATCGCCCAGGAACTGTCCGATCACGACCAGCGCTCCAGCCTGTCGCAAGTGGAGGTACTTGACCGGGCCGCCCTGCGCGTGGCCGCCGATACGGTCCTGCTGGTGGATGCCGGCAGCATCGTCACCTATACCAACGACATCCTGCGTGAAGGCGGGGCGCTGTCTGAACATCCGGCCGTGCCGGAGCCCATCCGCGTCGCGGTTTCCACGCGATCCTGCGGCCGCGGCCTGGCGCTGGCATTGGGGGAACGGCTGGTGGCCGGCTGCTGGCCGGTCACGCCGGGGGGCAAGCTCTATGCGGGGCAGGCCAACATTGCCGGGCATGTCATTCTGGCCCGCCGCATCGATTGGCTGATGACGCAGGCGCGGGCGGATCTCTGGAACCAGAGCCTGCGGCTGGGTGGCGTGCTGGTCATGGTGGTCGGCCTGCTGATCTTCCTGTCGGTGCGGCTGATCCTGGACCCGGTGGCCCAATTGGGCGCACGGCTGTCGCGCATCGGGATCGATGACCACGCCCTGCACCTGCCGCGCGCCGGGGGCATCCGCGAGATCCGGGAATTCACCGCGGTGCTGCGCACGGCCGTCTTCGCCCTGCGCGGGCGCGAGCGTGAATTGCAGGCCGTGCTGGATACGGCCGTGGATGGTATCGTCACCATCAATCAGGACGGCATCATCCAGCAGGCCAATCACGCCATCGCCCGCCTGTTCGGCTATACGGTCGACCAGATGATCGGCCAGCATATCCGTGTCCTGATGACCGATGCCGACGCCGCCCGCCATGATGAATACGTCAAGACCTATCTGGCCGGGGGCCCGTCGCGCGTGATCGGCCGTGGTCGGGAGGTGGTGGCACGCCGCCGCGACGGCACCACCTTCCTGGCCTGGCTGTCCATCGGCCGCATGGAATTGCCCTCAGGGCTGCATTTCACCGGCATGGTGCGCGACGTCACGCATGAGCGCATGGCGGAATTCGAGCTGCACCGGCTGGCCCACCATGATCCGGACCTGGGTATCTTCAACCGCCGCTCCTGGGAGGTTGAAACAGCCGGTCTGCTGGCCGATTGCGACGGAGAGTCCGGGTTCTGGATCCTGCAGGCCACGGTGCGCAACCTGGATGATCTGGTGGTGACCTTCGGCCCGTCCGTGGAAACCGACGTGATGGGTGCCATCCATCGCCGCATCCAGGCGACGCTGCCGCGATGCGAGATCATGGCCCGCCTTTCCCGCACGGAACTGGCCTACGCCCTGCCGTCACCGGGTGGCGTGCCGGCCTCCGATGCCGGCGTGCTGCTGGCCGTGACCTTTCGCAAGGGCGTCGATCTGGGCGGTGTGATGGTGCTGCCCGATCTGCAATTCGTGATCACCCCGCGGGCGCAGCGCTTCTCCGGGGCTGCCGACCTGCTGCTGGCCCAGAATGCCGGCAGCGCCTGGGCCGCGGAAACGGCCGACCATCGGGCCAGTTCCGTCTTCACCTATGACGATCATGTCGCCAGCAGCATCCGCGACCGTACCGCCATCGCCGCGGAACTGCCGCAGGCCATGGCGCACGGCCTGCTGACGCCCGTCTTTCAACCGCAGATCCGGCTTTCCGATGGGCGTGTGCGCGGGGTGGAAACGCTGGTGCGCTGGCGGGGGGAAGGGGGCCTTACCGGTCCCAGCCCGGCCCAGTTCATTCCCATCGCGGAACGGATCGGGCTGGTGGGGGAGATCGACCGGCTGGTGACGGCCCGCACCATGGAGCTGCTGTCCGCCGGTGCCCTGGGCCTGCCGCGCGACGCCGTCATTTCCATCAACGCGTCGGTCAAGGAACTGGCCGATCCGGACTGGGTCGACCGGCTGATTGAAGTGGTGCGGGCCGCCCAGGTGCAGACGGCCCGGCTGGAGATCGAGGTGACGGAAACCGCCGTCATCGAGAATCTGGACCGCGCGGCCGGTGTGCTGGCGCATCTGCGGTCGATCGGCATCAAGGTGGCCATCGATGATTTCGGCGCCGGATTTGCCTCGCTCTCTTATCTGAAGCACCTGCCGGCCGACCTGATCAAGATCGACCAGAGCTTCATCCGCGATCTGGTGGAAAGCCGGCGCAGCCGTGACATCGTCGCCGCCGTCATCGATCTGGCCCATAAGCTTGGCATGGAAGTGGTGGCCGAAGGCGTGGAAAATGCGGAAACAGCCGCCATCCTGGCCGATGCCGGCTGTGATATCGGCCAGGGTTGGCATTTCGGCCGGCCCATGCCAGCCGAGACCCTGCACAAATTCATGATGGAAAGGGGCGCGGCGGAGAGGCGTTGACCGCCCCCGGGATCAACCCACCGGCACGGTCGATTCGCGCTTCACCAGCTTGTAGGCCAGCAGCTTCTGTTCCGGTCCATCACCGCTGCGACCCGGCTGCCAGCGGCTGCGCATGGCGCTGGCCAGCGAGGCGACGGCGGCCTTGCCCATGGCGGCGATGGGCTGGCGGATGGTGGTCAGCGGCGGCCAGACCGTCGTCGCGATCAGCGTATCGTCGAAGCCCGCCACCGACAGGTCGTTGGGCACGTCCAGATGCAGCCGGTGGGCCACGGAAATGGTGGCGGCGGCCATATCGTCATTGGCGGCAAAGATGGCCGTCGGCCGATTTTTCACGGTCAGCAGCTTCTCCGCCGCCTCCAGTCCCGAGGCATAATCGAACTGGCCCTGTTCGGTCAGGATGTCGCCGGCGGCAATGCCCGCCGCCTCGCACCCGTCCAGGAACCCGTGCAGGCGCATGTCGGATGCCGACTGGTTCTTGTTACCCTTGATGAAGCCCAGGCGGCGATGGCCCAGCGCCACCAGATATTCCGTCATCTGCCGGGCTGCGGCGTAATTGTCGATGCGGATGGTGGGCATGGTCGGGTTGGGCCGGCCCGTGGCCACGGCCACGGCGATGACATTGGCCTGTTCCAGCATGGACAGGATGGGCTTCGACTCGCAGAGCGGTGGCGGCAGGATAAAGGCGTTGATGCCGCTGGCCAGCAGCTTGGTCACCGATGCTGCCGCCTTGGCCGTGCCGGCGCATTTTTCCACCACCAGCTGGTGGCCCTCACGGCTGCTTTCATCCAGCGCGCCCACTAGGAATTCCGACAGGTAGGCGCTGGACGGGTTGGAATAAAGCAGACCGATGCGCAGTACCTCCGACCCCGCCAGCCGGCGGGCGGCGGGGTTGGGGGTGTAGTTCAACTCGCGGATGGCGGCTTCGACCAGGGCACGGGTATTCTCGTTGACCTTGTCATCCTTGTTGATGACGCGGGACACGGTCATGGAGGAAACACCGGCGCGGGCCGCCACCTCGCGAATGGTCACGGCCTGGGTGCCGCGCCGTCTTTGCCGTTCCGCCATTCCCTGCCCGCCCCCGGTCCCGTCTCGACTTAGAAAAACCGCCTCTTTATCCGCCTTTCCAGGCGGCTTGTGCAACCGTTTCCCGCCGCACTCAGCCTTCCATATTCTCCAGCTCCCGGCCCTTCGTCTCATGCACCAGGGCGCGGACGAAGAAGAAGGAGATGGCGGCGCAGACGGCATAGAAACCATAGGCCCCCGTCAGCCCGACCGACCCCAGCATAATGGGGAAGGTCATGGTGATGCCGAAATTGGCCGTCCATTGGGCAAAGCCCGAAACGGCCAGACCGGAGCCGCGGATCTGGTTGGGGAACATTTCGCCCAGCATGACCCACATGACGGGGCCCCAGGAGAAGTTGAACAAAACCGCATAGGCATTGGCGCTGACCAGGGCCACCAGACCGGCTGTATCCGACAAATGCAGCTTCCCATCGACGATGGAGCCGGATGCAAAGCAGACCACCATCAGGCCCAGCGTCACGGCCATGCCGGCCGACCCGATGATCAGCAGCGGCTTGCGCCCCAGCTTGTCGACCAGGGCCATGGAGGCAAGGCAGCCCAGGATGGACAAGGCACCGGACAGGATATTGATGCGCAGCGCATCGGCCTCGCTGAAGCCCACGGCCTGCCACAGCACGGCGCCGTAATAGAACACGACATTGATGCCGACCAGCTGCTGGAACACGGCCAGACCGATGCCCGTCCAGACGATGGGGCGGATCTTGCCCGACGCCTTGTCGATCAGGTCGGACAGTTTGGGCTTGTGGTGGTCCTGGGCCAGGCTGTCGCGGATCTCCACCACCTTGGCGGCACCGGCAGCGGGGCCGAACAGACGGGTCAGCACGGCGCGGGCCTCATCCTCGCGGCCCTTGACCACCAGAAAACGCGGGCTTTCCGGGATGATCAGCAGGGCCAGCAGGAAGGCGGTCGCCGGGATGACCTGCGCCCAGAACATCCAGCGCCAGGCTTCATATCCCATCCAGAAGGGCTCGGTGGACCCGCCGGCATAATGGGCGATCAGGTAATTGCCCAGGAAGGCGCCCGTCAGGCCGGAGATGATCATGATCTGCTGCACTGACGACAGCCGGCCGCGGATGGAAGCGGGTGTGACTTCGGAGATATAGGCCGGCGACAGCACCGACGCGGCACCCACGGCCAGACCGCCGATCAGGCGGGCGATGACGAACACGCTGGAGCTGTGGGCGGCACCGGCGCCGATGGCGCTGATGATGAACAGCAGGGCTGCGATCATCATCACTTTACGCCGGCCGATCATGTCGGCCAGTCGCGCGGCGCTGAAGGCACCGGCAGCACAACCCAGCAGGATGGATGCGACATTGAAGCCGGTATCGATGCTGTCGGAATTGAAGGCCTTTTTCAGGCCGTCGACGGTGCCGTTGATGACGCCGCTGTCATAGCCGAACATGAACCCGCCAATGGTCGCCACCGCCACGATCGCGGCGATGAAGCCCATATTGACCTGTTCCTCCCTGGAACCGCTCATCATTATCTCCTGTCTGTTTCCTGCGCCGCTTGATTAATGCGCTTGGCTTGTCTGGTTGCTGCCTCCCCCGCGAAAGCGGGGGTCCAGGGGGTACAACAGCCCCACAAGCGTATTTTGATATCCCTGAAGCCGTCTTGCCTGTGGCCCCTGGACCCCCGCTTTCGCGGGGGAGGCAGGCAGGAGGGGCGACATCCTTTCTCAATCGACCTCAATGATTATGCCGGGGCGTCTCTTCCGCCACGCCCCGGTATTTCAACGCCATTTCCAGACAGCCGCCGCTGTCCAATTGCCCGACATGGGCGCGGTACAGTTCCTGCCACGGCGTCTTCGACGCCGGGATGGGCGGGGCCGGCTCGCTGCGGCGGCGGGCCAGTTCGTCCTCGGCCACCACCATGTCGCAGGTGCCCTTGTTGAGGTCCAGGCGCAGCGTGTCGCCGGTGCGCAGCAAGGCCAGCCCACCGCCCGCCGCCGATTCCGGACTGGCATTCAGGATGGACGGGCTGTCGGACGTGCCCGACTGCCGCCCGTCGCCGATGGTGGGCAGGCTGGTGATGCCCTTCTTCAGCAGGGCATCCGGCGGCTGCATGTTCACCACCTCGGCCGAACCGGGGAAGCCCAGCGGGCCGGCACCGCGCACGACCAGGATGCAGTTCTCATCAATGTTCAGCGCCGGATCGTTGATCCGCTCGTGATAGTCATCCGGCCCGTCAAAGACGATGGCGCGGCCTTCATAGACCCCTTCGTTCCCCGGTCGCGACAGGTAGCGGCGGCGGAAATCGTCGGAGATGACGCTGGTCTTCATGATGGCGAAGTCGAACAGGTTGCCCTTCAGCACCAGGAAGCCCGCCCGTTCCTTCAATGGCTGGTCGACGGTGAAGATCACCTCGCGGTCATGCGTCTGCCGGCCCTGGATATTCTCGGCCACGCTTTTGCCCGTGACGGTCAGGCAGGACGTGTCGATCTTGCCGGCCGCGGCCAGTTCGCACAGCACGGCGGGCACGCCGCCGGCCCGGTGGAACCGTTCGCCCAGATATTTGCCGGCCGGCTGCATATTGACGATCAGCGGCACGTCATAGCCATAGGCGCGCCAGTCATCATGGCTGATCTCCACACCCGCATGCCGGGCCATGGCCACGATATGCGGCTGGGCATTGGTCGACCCGCCGATGGCCGAGGTGGCGACAATGGCGTTGATGAAGGCCTGGCGCGTCAGAATCTGCGACGGGCGCAGATCCTCATACGCCATGTCGACGATGCGGCGGCCTGTCTCATACGCCATCTGCCCGCGTTCACGGTAAGGCGCGGGGATGGCGGCACAGCCGGGCAGGGACAGACCCAGCACCTCGGCCACGGCATTCATGGTGCTGGCCGTGCCCATTGTGTTGCAATGGCCGGCGGACGGGGCCGACGCGGCGGCCAGATCCAGGAACTGTTCTTCGGTGATCTCCCCCGCGCCCAGGCGGCGACGACCCTTCCAGATCACCGTGCCCGACCCGACCAGTTCCCCTTCGAACCAGCCATCCAGCATGGGCCCGCCCGACAGCACGATGGCGGGGATGTCGACCGTGCTGGCCGCCATGATGCCCGACGGCGTGGTCTTGTCGCAGCCCGTGGTCAGGACCACGGCGTCGATCGGATAGCCGTGCAGGATTTCCACCAGCCCCAGATAGGCCAGATTGCGATCCAAAGCCGCCGTGGGCCGGCGGCAATTCTCGAAAATCGGATGGACCGGAAACTCAAACGGAATGCCGCCGGCATCCCGGATCCCGTCCCGCACGCGCCGCGCCAGATCGACATGGATACGGTTGCAGGGCGACAGGTCGCTGCCCGTCTGGGCGATGCCGATGATGGGCTTGCCCGACCGCAATTCCTGCGGCGTCAGACCGTAATTCATGAAGCGCTCCAGATAGAGCGCGGTCATATCGGCGCGGCCCGGCGCATCGAACCATTCACGCGAACGGAAGCGGCGGGCGGGACGGGGATCGTTGCTCATGCACGCACCTTTGCCGGGGGCAGGCCGGCCACCGGACTTTGGAAAGTGAAAAGACCACCGGCCAGCGGCTGTTCCGCCAGTTCGGCCGCCGACAGGCCCTTGGCCGCCGTCGTCACATAGACGGTGCGCAGGTCCGGCCCGCCGAAGGCCAGCTTGGTGATGTTGCCAACCGGAAAGGAGACGGACCCCAGAAGCGTGCCATCGGGTGCATAGCGGCGGATGGACCAGCCGCAGAACAGGCCCGTCCACACACAGCCTTCCGCATCCACGGCCATGCCGTCGGGATAGCCTTCGCCCTCTCCGATCCGGGCAAAGACGCGGCGGCCCGACAGGCTGCCATCATCCTGGATGTCGGCGGCATAGATGGTCTGGCCCAGCGTGTCGGTATGGTACAGCACCTTGCCATCCGGGCTGGTGGCCGGACCATTGGTGATGGGGATACCGTCCAACACACGCACCGGTTCGCCACCGGTCCAGCGGTAGAAGGCGCCGCTGGCGGCTTCTTCGGCATCATCCATGCTGCCGAACCAGACACGGCCCGTGGCATCGGTGAACCCATCATTCAGGCGATTGCCCGCCCGCTCCGTCTCCACGCCGGTCAGCCTGGTAAAGCTGCCATCGGCCGGATCGAAATGGTGCAGCCCGTGCGGCATGCCCACGATCAACCCGCCGCCCGCGCGCGGCAGGGCAAAGCCCGGCTGGTCAGGGGCGTCCCAACTGTCCTTGGCGCCTGTGGCCGGGTCCAGCCGGTGGATGCGGCGTTTCTTGATGTCCGTGAGCCAGACGACGGACGCCTCGGCATCCCAGCAGGCGCCCTCGCCCAGCGTTGCGCCAAGGTCCCAGGCCAGTTCCGGCTTGATGGAAGAAAGATCGTTCATCGCCACCCCGCATCGACGAAGTAATTGTGCCCCGTGCACAATCGCGCATCGTCGGACGACAGGAATAACACCATGGCGGCGATGTCGCGCGGCTCGACGCGCTGCTTCAGGCATTGCAGGCCCAGCATCCGCGCCTCTTCCTCCGGATTGTGCCACAGGCGCATCTGGCGGGGCGTCTTCACGCCGCCGGGCACGACACAGGTGACGCGGATATTATCCTCGCCCAGGTCGCGGGCCAGCGCGCGGGTCATGCCCTCGATCGCGGCCTTGGCCGTCTGGTACAGCGCGATGTCCGGCAGGGCCAGATGCCAGGAGATGGAGCCCAGATTGATGATGGCGCCACCGCCATTTTCCTTCATCGCCGGCACCACGGCCTGGGCCGCGAAGAACAGGTGGCGCAGGTTGACGGCCATGCGGTTGTCCCAATAGGCGGGCGTCACCTCTTCCACCTTGTGGCGGTCGTCATTGGCGGCATTATTGACCAGGATATCGATACCACCCTCGGCCGCGATGATGCCCTCAATCGTCGCCTTGACCGCGTCCAGATCGGTCAGGTCGCAGCGGGTGAAGGTGGGCGGTACTTCTGCGCCCGCCAGGCTGGCGACCAGTTCCTGGCTGTCGGCTTCCGCCACATCGACGAAATGCACGCGCGCCCCCTGGCGCACGAAACCTTCCACCAGCCCCGCGCCGATGCCGGAGCCGCCACCGGTGATCAGCACCCGCTTTGCGCGCAGGCTGGGGTAAATCGCATGGGTCATCTTGTCTGCCGTCCGATCTGGGCCGTGTCGTCGTGGGGTGGAAAGCGCGATCAGGCGCGCAGCAGGCCGCGCCGGGCCAGATTGCGCATCAGGTCGCTGATACCGAAAGTCCAGGGTGGCGCCTCATGGCTGCCGACCACCTTGTTGGTCAGGGTGCCCAGGCGGGGCGACGCGATGGTGACAATGTCGCCCCGCTTGTGGGTGAAGCCCTTGCCGGGCGCGTCGCGATCATCGATAGGCGCGAACAGCGTACCCATGAACAGCACGAACCCGTCGGGATATTGATGATTGCGGCCGATGGTCTGGCCCACCAGATCCAGCGGGTCGCGGCTGATCAGCGCCATGTTGGATCGGCCGTTCAGGACGAAGCCGTCTTCGCCCGTCACATTCACTGTCACTTCCGCGTTGCGGACATCATCGATGCTGAAGCCCGCGTCGAACAGGCGGATGAAGGGGCCCAGCGCGCAAGACGCGTTATTGTCCTTGGCCTTGGACAGAAGCAGGGCCGACCGTCCCTCGAAATCACGCAGGTTCACGTCATTGCCCAGGGTGGCGCCATGGACACGGCCCTTGCCATCGACGGTGAGCGCCAGCTCCGGCTCCGGATTGTTCCAGTCGCTGTCGGCGCGCACACCGATATAGGCGCCCCAGCCGACGGATGACAGGGTCGGTCCCTTGGTGAACACTTCGGCATCGGGGCCGATGGCCACTTCCAGATATTGCGACCACAGCCCATCGGCAATCAGCGCCTGTTTCAACGCCGCCGCTTCGGTGGAGCCGGGCTTGACCGCCCGCAGGTCGGTGCCGATGCGGGCCGACAGGTCGGCGCGGATCTCATTGGCCTTGGCATAATCGCCGCGCGCCCGTTCCTCGATCACCCTTTCCAGGGCGGAAACGGCGAAGGTGACGCCGGCCGCCTTGATGCAATGCAGGTCGATGGGCGACAGCAGCACGGGCGCGCCGGGCAGCGGCGTCTGCCAGCGGCGGGTGACGCTTATATCGCCCGCATCGCCCAGATCGCGCCCGCCTTGGGGCAGCGTGTCATCCTCCAGACCGTTCAGCAGGTCGGAAACCGTCGGGGCCAGATCGGACAGGTCGAACAGATGGCCGCCGCGGATCAGCACGGGCGTAGGACCGTCGCCGAAATCCACGCGGCCCAGCAGATGGGCCGACCGCCAGTCGGCAGGCAGGAAATCGGTCAGGGCGACGGGGGCGACGGATGACATGTGCAAACTCTCCCAACCCGATCAGGTGGACCTGATAGCGGTAACAAGCTTTGGCGGCGCGTTTGCCCGTAGGTCGGTCAGCCGATCACGGGTTCGGGAGTGTCCAGCACCATGTCGGCGCCGTGGGGCGGCCGGGTGATGGCAAAGGATCCTCCCTGGGAATTCATATGCTCACCCTCTGTTGGGGTGA
The DNA here is from genome assembly GCF_057809655.1 of Niveispirillum sp. FG148. Lineage (NCBI taxonomy): Bacteria > Pseudomonadati > Pseudomonadota > Alphaproteobacteria > Rhodospirillales > Azospirillaceae > Niveispirillum > Niveispirillum sp. FG148. Next base: position 60,467 of record NZ_JBMDKJ010000005.1, on the reverse strand, counting down.
TGGTAGCGCTATCATTGCCGTACCATTCCAGTTTGTCAATGACGGGGTGCAGGCCGGTGCAAAATGCTGCGAGGGATGCGGGACGTCACTTCACCCCCATTTCGAACGGCCCCGCCGGCAGGCCCGACCCGTCATAAAGATTACAGATCGGGCTGTCGGCCCAGCCATAGCGTACACGGGTTGCCGGGCCGTCGCCCACGGACAGGGTGACGCTGTCACCGGACAGGCTGGCATCGACAAAGCGGCAGCTTGCCTGGTCCGGGCCGCACAGTTCGAACCCGATGGGCCGGTGACTGCCATAGGCGACCAGACCGCCATCCATGCCGGTGAAACGGATGACCACGCGGTCGCCCTGCCTTTCCACCGTTGCGGGCACAGGGCCGGACGGTGCCACATCCTGACCCAGCAGAACATGCCGCGCCGTGTGGGCCAGACGCTTGGCCACCACCTGCTTGTTGGCGGGATGGATGTCGGTCCAGTCGCCCAGCCCCATGGCCACCGCCAGCCCGGCATGGGCGTCGGCGGCCACCGCCTGCCGCTGCGCCTCGCGCAGCCCCGCCCAGCCGCTGGGGCCCGGCGTGCCGGTGGGCTTCCCGAATTCGGTAAGCTGCACGATCAGGAAGGGCAGGTCGGCCCCGAACTGCCGGCGCCAGCCCGCCATCATGCCGGCCAGCAGGGACGGGTACTGATCCGGCGCACCCACATTGGCTTCGCCCTGGTACCAGAGCACGGCGCGCAGCGCGTAAGGGCCGATGGGCACGATCATGGCGTTGCGCAGTGTGCCCAACCCGTCGACCGTACCCCAGGGCGCATGCGGCGGCGTTCCCGCCGGTCCCGGCACCACCTTGAATTCCCAGGGTGCCTTCAGCGCAATGCGGGTGCCATCGGCCAGCAGCAGCGCCTGTGCCTCGGCCGACCCGTACAGCCCGCCATCGCCGTAACCGTCCAGGATGGAGAGGACGACCCGATTCTCCCCGGCCTTCAGCGTGCCCGGCGGCAAAGGATAGCGGCGGGGATCGGCCGGGGCGAACAGGCTGCCCACCACCTTGCCATTCATCCAGGTGACGTCGATATCATCGACCGGGCCCAGCAGCAGCGTGGCCGGCTGTTTCGCCTGTTCTTCCGTCAGGGTGACGGCGGTGCGCATCCAGACCAGTCCGTTGAAATCGGCCAGATCCGGGATTCCCCAGCTTTCCCAGGGCTTGAAACTGGCCGGAGCCGTGCGCCAGCCATCGCCCTGGCGCGGCTTGTCCCGCCAGGGCTGGTCCTTGGCGCGGGTCAGCCACCAATTCTGCCATTGCGTGCCGAAGCCCACCAACCCGGCGGCCCGATCGGCGGCATAGCGTTCCAGGACCGCGAATTCCGTGCTGCGGCTGGGGGCCGTGCGCAGGTCCGGCGCGTCCATCCAGGCTTCGACCCCAGACCCACCCCAGGACGAATGGATCAGGCCGACGGGCACATCCACGACCTGCCGCATTTCGCGGCCGAAGAAATAGCAGACGGCGGACATCTCCCCCGCCATCTCCGGGGTCACGGCCTGCCAGGAGACGGGGCGGGCGAAGGCCGGCTGCGGGGTAACGGCGCTGGCACGGTCGATATTCAGATAACGGATCAGCGGATGCTTGGCATTGATGATCTCGCCCTCGCTGGACAAGGCCCGCTTCACCTGCAGTTCCATGTTGGACTGCCCGGAACAGAGATAGACATCGCCGACCAGCAGATCATCGACAATCTGCGCCCGCTCCCCCGCCACGGCGGTGAGGCGCAGGGGTGTGGTGCCGGGATGCTGTGGCGGCAGGGTCGCCTGCCAGTGGCCGTCTTGGCCGGCCACGGTCTGCGTGCTGCTATCACCCAGGGTGATGGTGACCTTCTGCCCCGGATCAGCCTGTCCCCAGACAGGCAGGGGGCGCTCCCGTTGCAGCACGCCATGATCCTGAAACATCGGGTTCAGCAGGGGGGCGTCGGCCGCCAGACAAGGGGTCGCCAACAGGCCCGCCGCGATACCGGTCAGCAGCCGCTTCAAATGCATCATCTTGCCGTCTCCGGACGGTCGAGGCCCTTCCGGCGCTGACGGATATCCCCGTCAACGCAGCCGCTCGCGTTTCCTCCGGATTATTCTGGTTCGCAATTCGGCCGCGGCCATCATGCCGCAGGTGACATGATAGCGCTATCAAAATCATATTTAGCATATAAAAGAGCGTGACAAAAAAGGGGCGCGGGTGGTAAGCCCCGCGCCCCTTCCTGCAACGTGGCCGATCAGATGCCTACCGCATGCCCGTCGGCCTGGCTCAGCGCCAGTTTGCGGCGGATATGGGCGATCAGCAACTCGGTGCCGGTGGGGATGTCCATCTCGGCCGTGTCCAGCACCAGATCGGGCTGGGCCGGTGCCTCGAACGGGGCGGACACGCCCGTGAACTGCTGGATCTTGCCGTCGCGGGCGGCGGCGTACAGGCCCTTGGGGTCACGCGCGGCGCAGGTGGCGACATCGGCCTTCACCCACACCTCGTTGAAGCCCTCGCCCACGATGGCACGCGCCAGATCGCGCATCTCCGCGGTGGGGGAGATCAGGCTGACCAGCACGACCGTGCCGGTTTCCGCCATCAGCTTCGCCACTTCGGCCACGCGGCGCACATTTTCCAGCCGGTCTGCCTGGGCAAAGCCCAGATCCTTGTTCAGGCCCTTGCGCAGATTGTCACCATCCAGCACGGCCACGCGCCAGCCATCATCGAACAGACGACGCTGCGTGCCCATGGACAGGGTGGACTTGCCCGCCCCCGACAGGCCCGTCAACCAGACCACGCCGCCGCGATGGCCGTTGCGCGCTTCGAACGCGTCACGGTCGACGGAGCTGTCAACGGCGGTCACCGGCCCCGCGACCTTGGCATTGGCAGCGCCCAGCACGATGCAGCCGCCGACGATGCGTCCGCCCTTGGCAAGGCCGGCGCGGCCCGTGATGGGCAGGTCGGTCGACAGATCGAAGGCGATGGGCGAGGCCGCACGCAGCACGATCTCCGCGATGCCGCCCTGGCCCAGTTCCGTGCCCTCGCCGTCGGACAGGTTCTCCACATCGACGATGCGTTCGAACTTCTCCACCACGACGGGATGTTCCGACGTGGTCAGGCGCAGGGTGATGCGGCTGCCGGCCGTCAGGCTTTCCGGGTCCAGCCAGAAGGCGCGCACCCGCACGGCCATGCTGATATGCGGCATATGGCCGGCCGGCGCGATGATCTGACCGCGGTTCAGCGCCGCATCCTCGATGAAGGATACGGCGACCGACTGGCCGGCGCGGGCCTCATTCACCGGGCCCTTGCCGGCATCGATGCTGGCGACCGTGGCGGGCTGCCCCGTCGGCGCGATTTCCATCCTGTCGCCGACCTTAAGGCGGCCCGTCTCGATGCGCCCCACGGCCAGACGCGTGTCGCCCTTGCGGTAGACATCCTGGATGGGCAGGCGCAGCACGGATTCGGTGCGGGCAGCGGCCGGGGTCAGCAGGTCCAGCGCTTCCAGCAGGGTCGGGCCGCGGTACCAGGCCATCTTTTCCGACCGGGCGGCGATATTGTCGCCATGGCGGGCCGACAGCGGGATGACGTAAAGCGGCTCGATCCCCAGCTTTTGCAGATAGTCGCTGACGTCACTGGCGACACCCTTCCAGGCGTCCTCGGCATGATCGACCAGGTCCATCTTGTTGACGGCCACGATCACCTTGCGCACGCCCAGCAGCGACAGGAGATAGGCATGGCGGCGGGTCTGCTCGGAAATGCCGCGCTCGGCATCCGTGACCAGCACGGCCGCATCGGCCCCGGCCGCACCCGTCACCATGTTGCGCAGGAATTCGCGGTGGCCCGGCGCGTCGATGATCACATAGGGCCGCTTGGCCGTCCGGAACCAGATGCGGGTGGTGTCCAGCGTGATGCCCTGGTCGCGTTCGATCTGCAGCGCGTCCAGCAGGAACGACCATTCCATATGCAGGCCGCGCTGTTCGGACACTTTCTTCAGTTCGGCCAGACGGCCTTCCGGCAGGCTGTCCGTATCGTGCAGCAGGCGGCCGATCAGGGTCGACTTGCCATGGTCGACATGGCCGACAATGACGATGGGGTAGGGGGCCAGGGGGGCCTTCTTCACCGGCTGGGCGGTGGGAACGGCCGTAACAATCTCGGCCCGCAGGGCGGCATTCGCCATGATTCTAGTACCCGTTCTTCTTAGAGGTAACCCGTGGCGCGGAGCCGTTCGAACGCATCCTCGGCCTCATGGTCCATGGACCGGCCGGCGCGTTCGGGCGTGCGGGTGGTTTCAAGCTCGTCGATGATCTCGTCGATGGTGCTGGCGTGGCTATCGACGGGGAAGGTGATGCCGATCTCGCCCAGGGAGCGGAAGCGCTTGCCATCCTTGGCGAAATAGAGCGGCACCAGAGGGATTTCCTCCCGCTTGATGTAGCGCCACACATCCACCTCGGTCCAGGCCAGCAGCGGGTGCACGCGGGTATGGGTGCCGGGATGGCGTTCGATCGTGTACTGGTCCCAGAATTCCGGCGGCTGGTGGGCCGCCTGCCAAGCGCCATCCAGCCCGCGCGGGCTGAAAATGCGTTCCTTGGCACGGGTGGCCTGTTCATCGCGGCGGATGCCGGTGATCAGCCCGTCGAACTGATACTTCTCCAGTGCTGCGGCCAGACCCAGCGACTTGCGGGCCGCGATGCGCGTGCCGGGCGGCAGGGTCGGGTCCGTCATTTCGATCGGCGGGCATTCATCCTTGATCAGGTTCAGGCCCCATTCCTGGGCGTAACGGTTGCGGAACTCGTAGCTCTCGGGGAATTCCAGACCGGTATCCAGATGCGCCACGGGGAAGGGCAACTCCCCCATGAAGGCCTTGCGGCATAGCCAGATCAGGACGTTGCTGTCCTTGCCGAGCGACCAGAGCAGGCCCAGACGCTTCAGGCGCACACGCGCCTCGCGCAGGATATAGATGCTCTGGGCTTCCAGCTGGTCGAGATGGTCGAGATGTTGATCGGTGCTGCTCATCAGGAGGCTCCCACCAGACTTGTTGATGAGGGAAGCGGCAGGTGGATTCCGCATTCCGTCTTTTCCTGGCCGCGCCAGCGGCCTGCTCTAATGTCTTCGCCGGGGGCGACACGGTCGGTACAGGGCATACAGCCGATGGAGAGGTAACCGTCCTCTTCCAGCGGATGACGCGGCAGGTCATGCCGGTCCAGATAGGCCTCCACCTCCTCGCGGCCCCAGCCGGCCAGCGGGTTGACCTTGATCCGGCCGTCGGCGGCCTCGAACAAGGGCAACTCGATGCGTGTCGTGGCCTGATAGCGCTTGCGGCCCGTGATCCAGGCGGAAAACGGCGTCAGCCCTTCCTCCAGCACGCGGACCTTGCGGAAATCGCAGCAGGCACTGTTGTCGGCGCGCCAGAGGAGGCCGTCCTTGTCATGCGCATCCTCGGCCTCACGCGTCGGCGACAGCTCGCGCACATCGGTCAGGCCCAGCTTTTCAACCAGGGTGCGCTTGTAGCGCAGCGTCTCGCCGAACAGCTTGCGGGTGTTCACGAACAGGATGGGCAGGGAGGTGTCGATCTGCGCCACCATATGCAGCAGCACCGCACTTTCCGTTCCGAAGGAGGAGACGAGCGCCAGCTTGCCAGCGAATTCAGTCTCGATGACGGGGCGCAGCAGGTCCGCCCCTTCCAGGGTGGCATATTGCGCCGTCAGCATGCGGGCGCGGGCCAGCAGTTCCTTGTTCATGCCGGGACCGTGCCTTTTAGGTGGCGGCGCAGCAGCGAGGTGCCTTCCTCCCGCCCTAGTGCGGGCTGGAAGGCGACGGAGATTTCCTTCAGCGCGTGCGCCCAGGCGGGACCGACGCGATCCTCTGGCACCACCACCGTGTCCACGCCCACGCGGGTCAGGAACAGATACTGGTCGGGGATGATGTGGCCGAAGGCGCGGATCTCGCCCTTGTAATCGAACCGCTCACGCAGCTCGCGGGCGGCGGAGAACGCGCGGCCATCGCGGAATTTAGGGAATTCCAGGGCCACCAGCGACAGTGATCCCAGGTCGGACGCGATCTCGGTGGCCAGCTGGTTGGATTTCAGCCGCACGCCGACGGCATCGCGCCGGGCCGTCAGCGCGTCGCGGTCGCTGCGCCAGCGTTCCAGCGACACGATGACGGCGCCTTCGGCCGGCAGCGGCTGGTCGTCGGCAAGGTCGGTCCAGCGGTCGTCGATGGGCAGACCACGATCAAGCACGGGCATAGAGGGCCTCCTTGAACGGGGCATGGCCGGTACGGGCCAGCGTCTGAATGAAAATCTCGCCGGGCTGGCGCAGCTTGACGAAGGTGTTCACCACCACCTCCACCGCATCGACGATGCCGTCATAATCGAAGCCGGGGCCGACAATCTCGCCCAGGGCGGCCTGGGTGCCGGCATGGCCGCCCAGCAGGATCTGGAAGAACTCCTCGCCCTTCTTGTCCACGCCCAGGATGCCGATATGGCCGACATGGTGATGGCCGCAGGCATTGATGCAGCCGCTGATCTTGATCTTCAGTTCACCCAGATCATGCTGCCGGTCCAGATCGGCGAAACGTTCGGCGATGCGCTGGGCCACGGGGATGGCGCGCGTATTGGCCAGCGCGCAATAATCCAGGCCGGGGCAGGCGATGATGTCGGAAATCAGCCCGGCATTGGCGGTGCCCAGCCCCGCCTGGTCCAGCGCCTGCCACAGCGGATACAGGTCATCCTGGCGGACATGGGCCAGCACCAGATTCTGCTCATGGCTGGCCCGCACCTCGCCAAAGCTGTAAAGGTCGGCCAGATCGGCGACGGTTTCCAGCTGGTCGGCCTCGATATCGCCCGGAATGCCGCCGATGGGCTTCAAGGAGATGGTGGCGATGGCGTAGCCCGGCACCTTGTGGGCGTGCAGGTTGCTCTTGGCCCAGCGGGCAAAGGCCTTGTCGGCGGCCTTGGCGGCTTCGAAGCTGGTCGAGACGGAAGGCAGATCGACATGCGGCGGCGCGGCGAAATGGGTTTCGATCGCGTCGACGATACCGGGGTCCAGGTGGAATTTCTGCCGCGGCAGGCGGGCATATTCCTCCTCGATCAGGCCGATGAACTTGTCGGCCCCCATCTCGTTCACGGTGATCTTGATGCGCGCCTTATAGATATTGTCGCGCCGGCCCAGCTGGTTATAGACGCGCAGGACCGCTTCCAGATAGCCGATGATGTCTTCGACGGCCACGAACTCGCGGGCCTTGACCGCCAGATAGGGCGTGCGGCCCTGGCCGCCACCGACATAGACGGTGAAGCCGATGCGGCCCGTGGCCTCATCCCTCTTCGCGATCAGGCCGATATCATGCACCTGCACGGCGGCGCGGTCGTCCGGGCTGCCGGTGATGGCGATCTTGAACTTGCGCGGCAGATAGGTGAATTCCGGGTGCAGCGTCGACCATTGGCGCAGGATCTCCGCATAGACGCGGGGGTCGACCAACTCGTCCGCCGCGGCACCGCTGAACTGGTCGGTGGTGACATTGCGGATGCAATTGCCGCTGGTCTGGATGGCATGCATGTCCACTTCCGCCAGCTCATGCAGGATGGCGGGGACATCTTCCAGCTTGGGCCAGTTGAACTGGATGTTCTGGCGGGTGGTGAAATGGCCATAGCCCTTGTCATAGATCCGCGCGATGCGGGCCAGACGCCGGACCTGCGTGGAAGACAGCATGCCGTAAGGCACGGCCACGCGCAGCATATAGGCGTGAAGCTGGAGATAGAGGCCGTTCATCAGCCGGATGGGCTTGAACTCCTCCTCCGTGATCTCACCCGTCAGGCGGCGTTCGACCTGGGCGCGGAACTGTTCCACCCGCTCGAAGACAAAGGTCTTGTCGAATTCGTCATAGCGATAGACGGCGGCATGCGCGTCGGCCGGCTGATTGCTGCGGGAGGCGGGGCTGTGCGTGTCAGGCATTTGGGGGTCGGGCCTGTGTTTCTTTATCAATTTCGGGCGGGATCAGGCGGCGGACGGGCGCGCCTGCTTGCCCAGGTCGCGGCGGACGGTGGGGCCGATGGCCTTCAGCCGTTCGCGCAGATGGGTGGGGCGGGTGCCGGCCTCTGTCACCTCGACATCCAGCGGATAGACATCGACAACGACCTGTCGCTTCTCTTCCGCCTTGGCGAAGGAAAGGGCTTCGGCGATGGCTTCGGCGCCCTCGAACACGGCGGCGGCGGCGACATCCTCCACCCAGATGTTCCCGGCACCCAGCCACACGGCCTCCCCGTCCAGAAGACGGTTGGCAGTAACGGATTGCAGGGTTCCCTTGGCTTTGACCAGCATCTCTCAGTACTTCCCTGTCAGACGGCTTCGCGCAGGTGATCGGGCACCAGCGCGGTGATCTGGGCTTGGTCGGCCAGACGGACGACATCGCCGATGATGATGATGGCAGGACCTGTCAGCCCATGCGCCGCCGCCAGCGACGCCAGACTGTCCAGCCGGCCGGTGATGAGCTTCTGATCCGGCCGCGTGCCCTTTTCGATAAGCGCGACCGGTGTGTCGGCGGGCATGCCCGCTTCGGTCAGGCGGCGGGCGATGGTGCCGGCGGCCGACAGGCCCATATAGACGACCAGCGTATGGCGTAGGCGGGCCAGCGCCTGCCAGTCCAGGTCCGGCTCTCCGTCCTTGCCATGGCCAGTCACGAAGGTGACGCCATTGGCATGGTCGCGGTGGGTGACGGGGATGGTGGTGGCGGCACCGCAGCCCAGTGCGGCGGTAATGCCGGGCACTATCTCCACCGGGATGTTGGCGTCGCGCAGCACCTGAAGTTCTTCGCCGCCCCGGCCGAACAGAAACGGGTCGCCGCCCTTCAGCCGCACGACGCGATAGCCGGCCTGGGCCTCAGCCACCAGCACCTGGTTGATGGCATCCTGGCTCATCGTGTGGTGGGACTTGGACTTGCCTACATAGATCCGGCGGGCGTCGCGGCGGACATAATCCATGATCCGCTCGTCCACCAGCTTGTCATGCACGACCACGTCGGCATCCTGCAGCACACGCAGTGCCCGCAGGGTCAGCAGGTCCGGATCGCCGGGGCCGGCGCCGACCAGGGCGACGCTGCCCGTCTTCTGCTGTCCATAGGCCGGGTTGTTGACGGCGGCCAGCAGCGCGTCGCGCGCCGTCTGTTCGCGGCCGGCCAGGAAGTCGCGGGCCACTGGACCGTCGATGACGGCTTCCCAGAAGCGGCGGCGGTTCGTCTCCCCCTCCCGCGTCGCCTTCACGGCGGTGCGGAAACTGTCCAGCAGCGTGGCCAGCCGGCCCAGACCGGGTTCCAGCGCCGCTTCCAGCCGCTCGCGCAGCCGGCGCACCAGCACGGGGCTGGCCCCGCCCGACGAAATGGCGATGGCGATGGGCTCACGGTCGATGATGGCCGGCATGATGAAGCTGGACAAGGCCGGCTTGTCGGGGACGTTGACCAGCAGGCCGGCCGCGTTTGCGGCATCGGCCACGGCGCGGTCGATCTCTTCCACATCGGTGGCCGTGAAGATTACCCGATGGCCTGCAACATCATTTTGTGTGAAATCTCGGGAAATAACCCGATCGGCCAGCTTGGCCAATTCCGGCAGCGCATCGGGGGCGATGACGGTCAGGCGGCAACCGGCCTTGGCCACCAGCCGTGCCTTGCGCAGAGCCAGTTCGCCGCCACCAACCACCAGAACCCGCTGCCCTTCCAGGGGCAATGTCACCGGAAATCCACGCAACGCCATTGGTCGCTCCACCCTTACCGCAACTGCGGAATGACGGAGATTTGATCCCGCTTTCACCCAATGTCGAGGTGAAATATTATTTCTCCAATATTCCTAGGTAAAATATAGGGATTAAAACAATTTTGGAAAATTGAGATTTATCAAAGACATGGGTCTGGATGTGAAGTAGACATTAATGCGACACATCGGGGGTGTTCACGGCAGCCATGCGCATGATGCGCGGTCGGCTGTGAAATAGGTTGTTGAACGGCCCTGCCATGTAGATTAGCTGTGCTGCGGTACGGTGCCGCGGTGTCGACTCCCGGTTTCGTGTCCTGTCATGAAGGAAGGTTGGTATGAGCGCGTTCATCGAAGGCAAGGTGCTGTCCGTCCATCACTGGACCGATACGCTGTTCAGCTTCACCTGTACGCGCGACCCGCACTTCCGGTTCGAAAACGGGCATTTCGTCATGATCGGCCTGATGGTTGACGGCAAGCCGCTGACCCGTGCCTATTCCATCGTCAGCCCGAATTACGAGGAAGACCTGGAATTCCTGTCGATCAAGGTGCCGAATGGCCCGCTGACCAGCCGGTTGCAGCATATCCAGGTCGGCGACACCGTCATCTATGGCCGCAAGTCGGTGGGCACGCTGGTGACCAGCAGCCTGGTCCCGGCCAAGAACCTGTACATGTTCTCCACCGGTACGGGCCTGGCCCCGTTCATGAGCATCATCCGCGATCCGGAGGTCTATGCCAAATATGACCGCCTGATCCTGACCCATACCTGCCGCACCGTGGGCGAGCTGGCCTATCACGATTACATCACCAATGAACTGCCGAATAACGAGTTCATCGGCGAGGATGTGAAGGCCAAGCTGACCTACTACCCCACGGTGACGCGCGAGCCGTTCAAGTATCAGGGCCGCATCACCGACCTGATCCGGAACCACAAGCTGTTCGAGGATATCAAGGCCACTCCGCTGGACCCGGCCAATGATGTGGCCATGATCTGCGGCGGCCCGGATGTGCTGGCCGAAACCGTGGAACTGCTGAAGGAACGCGGCTTCGTCGAAGGGGCCGGCCACACGCCCGGCAACTACGTCATCGAAAAGGCGTTTGTGGAGAAGTAAGGAAAGGATGGCGGCGCGCATTGCGAGCGGGGTCGAATCGCCGTTCTTCTGCCAAAGGGCGCTACCTTATCCAATTGCCCCGTTCCTGCCTCCCCCGCGAAAGCGGGGGTCCAGGGGCCAAGGGCACCAACCGTTGTTCTTAATGGCCCCTGGACCCCCGCTTTCGCGGGGGAGGCCGGTTAGTGAAGACGGTTAAGTTAGCTCCTACGGGCTTCCGCAGGGAAGGCGAAGGGCGGATGCGTCGCCCCTAATATCCCCGCCCGCGCTCCACGACATTGTGCAACTCCCCGCCCGCCCTGTGACGGGCGATATTGGCGGCGATGATGCGGCTGGCCGTCTTCGGGTGCGTCAAGGCGGCGGCGTGCGGCAGGATGGTGATGGCGGGATGCGTCCAGAAGGGATGCTCCGCCGGCAACGGCTCCACCCTGAACACATCCAGCGTCGCGCCCGCCAACTGGCCGCTGTCCAGCAGCGGGGTCAGGTCGTCCTCCACCAGATGCCCGCCGCGTGCGGCATTGATGAGATAGGCACCGCGCGGCAGGCGTGACAGGGTATGGCGGTTCAGGATGCCGCGCGTGTCATCGGTGAGCGGCAGCAGGCAGACCAGGATCTCCGTCTGGGCCAGCATCGCGTCCAGCCCGTCCGCGCCGTGGAAGGCGCGCACGCCGGGAAGCTGTTTCTCCGTCCGGCTCCACCCCAGCACATCGAAACCAAATCCGGCCAGGGCCCGCGCCGATGCCGCCCCCAACTCGCCCAGGCCCAGGATGCCGACGCGCCGGTCGGACGCGATGGTCTGGCCCAGGGGGTGCCACAGCCGTTCCCGCTGGAACCGCTCATAGTCCGGCATATGCCGATGGTAATGCAGCACCCGCATCACCACGAATTCCACCATGCCGGTGACCAGGGTGGGATCGACCATGCGCACCAGGGGCAGGTGAGACGGCAGACTGTCATCCAGCAGCACATGTTCCACCCCGGCGCCGAGCGAGAAGATGGCCTTCAGGTTGGGCAGGCCGGCCAGAATGCCCTTGGGCTGTTTCCAGACCATGGCATAGTCGATCGTTGCCGGATCGCCGATATCGGGCCAGACCCGCAGCTCCAGCCCCGGATCGGCAGCGGCAAAAGCGGCCCGCCAGGCGTCGCAGTCGACATGGGCACAAGCGAACAGCAGCACAGGCGGCTTCATGCGGTCCCTCTATTCCAGGCGAATGGCGACCTGCCCCGTGAAGGGGCTGACGCCGATGATGTGGTAGGGCCGGCCCGTGCGGGCGGTGAATTCGGCAAAAGCCTTGAATTCATGCTCGGCCCAGGTGCGGTTGCCGATGAATTCATCGAAGACCAGCACGCTGCCCGGTTGCAGCCTTTCTTCCAGCGCCGTCAGCACGGTGACGGTGGAGGAATAGATGTCGCAATCGACATTGACGAAGCGCACGGGGCCGGGATGGGCCGCCAGAAAGGGGGGCAGGCTGTCCTCGAACCAGCCCTTGTGCAGGCTGACATTGGCCGGCATGGGCGGCAGGCCGGTGCCCGTGCTGCCCAGGCTGAAGGTGCCCGCCAGCTCATTCCCCCAGCCTTCGGGCAGACCTTCGAAACTGTCGAAGCCGTGGCAATGCTGTCCGGCTGCGGCGGCGATATGGCGCAGCGAGGTACCCCGCCGCACGCCGAATTCCAGAACCAGTCCCGGCAGAGGGGCCGCCGCCAGCCCATGGCGCAGGATATCGGCCGACAGGCCGAACAGCCGGCAATCAGGGGCCAGATGCGGGACCAGGGCGCGGGCACCCTCCAGGATCGCGGCCTTGTCGCCCGCATCTGCCACCCCGTCGCCGCCCGTCAGCACATGATACGCGGCCAGGAAGGCGGCATATTTGCGATTGGCCCCCGGACAGGCGGTCGCGCGGTGCAACCGGTCCAAAGCCGCCGCCAGCCTCTGGCGGTGCAGGATGCAGGCATGGCTGGCGAACCAGGCGGCGGCATGGTCGGGGGCATCGGCCAGCAGCTGATCGAAATCCGCCAATGCGCCATCCCCGTCCGACAGATAATGGCGGGACAGGGCGCGGTGATAGAGGATGGACGGGGTCAGGCGGCCTGCCGCTTCCTCCGCATCGACCAGGGTAATGGCATCCTCATACCGCGCATCGCGGCGGAGCGCGTTGGCCAGCGTTTCCGTTATGGTCCCGTCCAGAGGAGCGGCGTCATGCAGGTCGGCCAGGATGGGCACGGCCGCATGCATCTGGCCCAGCCCGTTCAGGGCGCGGGCCAGATCGAAGCGCAGCTTCGGATCATCGGGCGACAGGGCCAGGGCGGTGGTCAGGCAATCATGCGCGGCACGATGATCGTTCAACCCGATCAGGGCGGCCCCCAGCCGGCCTAAACCCAGGGCATCCATGGGCGCGCCATCTGCCGTCAGCACCCGTCGCGCCACGCGAAAGCGACCGGCGGCCAGCAGGGCGTCGGCTTCGGCAAGCAGGTCTGGCGGGGTGGTCATGGGGCGGGCTGTCCGGGGATGGGGTGCGGCCGGTCCTACCACGTTGCCCCCGGCCCCGTCACCCCAGCACGCGATACCAGGCCTTGAAGGCATTGGTGTAGAAACCGGGATTGAACAAGGTCCAGGCCCCCAGCGTACCGGGCAGGGTAAAGGATTGCGCCGCCTGTTCCACGGCCGTGCCCGCCTGGAACGCCTTGCGCGCCGCCGCCTCCACCGCGTCCAGCACGCCCTGGTAGGGGGCAAGATCGGCGGCCGTCGTCAGACTGCCATGGCCCGGCACGATCAGCGCCTTGGGATCGGCCAGCAGGGCCCGTACCGCGACGGACAGTTTCAGCGGGTCGGCATCGACGTAATTAGGGAAGATGCCGTTCCACAGCAGGTCGCCGCCGAAAATGACGCGCGGATCGTCCAGTTCCACGCTCACATCGCTGTCGGTATGGCCCGTGCGCGCCACCAGCCGAACCTTGCGCCCACCCAGGTCCAGCAGGCTGTCGCCTTCCGGCACGATCAGAGTGGGCAGGACGATGGGCGGGGCCTTGGCGAAGGGGCTGCCATCCACCGGCTTGGGCAGGGCGTTGCGTTCGGCCGACAGGGCGCTGGTACGCGCCGTCATCAGCAGTTCCGGCCCGCTCGCCCCCTGCCGGAAGCCGGCCAGCCCGCCGACATGGTCCAGGTGATAATGGGTGGCGACGACATGGGTGGGGCGGCGGCCGGTCAGCGCCAGGGCCTGATCCGACAGCCAGGCGGCCCCTTCCGGCGTCATGAACCCTTCCACCACCAGCACGGCGTCACGGCCCGCGATAATGCCGCCATTGGACAGGGTGGTGCGGTCGCCGCGTCCGCCATCGCGGGCAAAGGGCGTGCTGACCACGGCCCAGACGCCATCGCTGATCTTCTCGATCCGGGCAAACGGCGTGGTGGTGACGGGATCGGCCAGGGTGCGCGACTGCGCCGCCCGTGCGTCGGCCGTGCCCAGCGAGGCCGCCAGCGCCATCCAGGCGCCGCAGCCGAAGGCATGGCCGAAGAAACCCCGCCGGCTGCACCCGCAATCCACCATGATCCGTCCCTCCGCCGCTTTCGCCGCATTGAAACGCCGCCGGGGCCCTGTGCGCAAGGCCCGATCCGGACAGGCTGGGGACGGGATCAGACCTTCAGCGTCAGGTCGATCTCCGCGCCGGCATCCAGTTGATAGGGGCCCCAGGTGGCGCTGCTGCTGGTATTGCCGATGCCGTCCACGGCATCCAGGCGGATGGACCAGAGGCCGGGATTGATGGCAAAGCCGCCGCTGCCGGGGAAGCGCCCCTTTTCCTGCAGGAACCAGGCACGGATGCCCGTCGGGTCCTTGCCCACGCTGCTGCCCGGCACGGTGCCCAGCGAATGCAGGACATTGCCGCTGTCGATGGCCACCACGGTGACGCTGGTGATCGTGCCGTCGGACGATTTCGGCATGGGCACGACAGAGACGAAGGCCTGGGTCGGGGCCGGGGCCGGGTCGTCCTTCAGGTTCAGGTTGGTGCGTACACCCAGCTTCTGCAGGATGCGGTTGATGCCGCCGCTGCCGCCGGCCAGCACCAGGGCGGTGATCAGCTTGGAGATCATGCCCGACGGTGTGCTGATCGCCGGGCCGTTATAGATGTCGACCAGGTTGGCCAGCATGTCGATCTGGAACTGATGCACGATGGCCAGCGCGAACAGGAAGGACACGATGGGCTTCACCGCCTGCCGGTCGAAGGTCTCCCGGAACAGCTTCCAGTCGAAAATGATCGCCAGCGCCTGTTCCAGAATCACGGCGATGACCGCCAGCTTGGTCAGGGCATCGGCGGATGCTGAATAGATCAGGTTCGTGCTGTCGGAAGCGGCGGCCGCCTCGGGTGGGGTTCCCTGGGCCAGGGCTTGCGCCACGGGCAAGGCCACGGCCGCGCCGACTATGATTACCCGCCAAAGCCAGCCCCGCGCCATGAACCCCTCCCCGGTCGAATAACCATATGACCTATACAATAAAAGGGGGAAATTGTCTCGGCTCTTGTCCTGGTTCGCGAAAGGTGTTCAGGCCGGTGCCCGTCAGATGCCGCCCCCATCGCTGAAGGCATAGATGTCGTAGGAGGCGATGGCGCGGCCGATATCGGCGATGGCGCGGTTGGCGGTGGGCAGGCGGCCGCCCATGGTGATGAAGCCATGCACCATGTCGGAATACAGCCGATGCAGCACGGGCACGCCCGCCGCCGCCAGCCGCCCGGCATAGGCCCGGCCCTCATCCAGCAGCGGGTCGAAACCGGCGGTGATGATCACCGTGGGCGGCAGCCCGTCCAGACGTTCGGCGCGCAGCGGCGACACGCGCCAGTCGCCTTCGACTTCCTGTCCGCCCAGGTAGTTGCGGACATAATTGATATAGGCGGTGCGGGTCAGCAGATAGCCATCCGCGCGCCGGAAATGCGAGGGCAGGCCGGCCGTCAGATCGACGGCGGGATAGATCAGCACCTGGGTCTTCAGCACCGGCCCGCCGGCGTCACGCGCCTTCAGCGCCAGCACGGCGGCGATATTGCCGCCGGCACTGTCACCGGCCAAGCCGATGCCCAGCGGATCGATGGCCAGCAGGGGCGCATGGGTGGAAAGCCAGCGCAGGGCCGCCCAGCCATCATCCAGGGCTGCCGGCCAGGGATGTTCGGGCGCCAGCCGGTAATCGACGGCGACGATGGCGTGACCCGTGGCAACGGCCAATTGCCGGCACAATGTGTCGTGGCTGTCCAGGTCGCCCACAGTCCAGCCGCCGCCATGGAAGAACAGCAGGGCGGGCAAGGGTCGGAAGCCGAAGGACGGGCGGTAAAGCCGCAGACGCAGCGGTCCGCCGGGGCCGGTGATGGTTTCTTCGCGCACCGAGGCGATGTCGGGCGGGGTTGGCCCCAGCGCCCGGCGCACCTGGGTGAAGATGCGCCGGGTTTCGGCCAGATCGCCGCCGCCCTGGACGCTGCCGGCGATGATGCGAACGACCTCCGCCACGTCGGGCGACAGGTCGGGGCCGACGGCGAAGGTCGGCTTTTCCGGCACCACGCAAAGCGGCGCCGCGCGGTGCGGGGCGGGGGCGATGGGAAGCACGGTGCCGGTCATGATGGGTCTCCGGAGAACAGGGGAAGGGAACGGGGCGGGACCGGCAATTGGGGGAACCGGCCCCGCCCCGGATCATGCCGGCCGCCATAGATATTGACCGATGGTCAAGATCTATGGCCCTCAGACGCCGGCGCCAACATCCGTTGGCTTGGCTTCCGCGGCACGGGCCGCACGGCGGCGGTCGCCGCCGTGCCACCTTTGTCATCAATGATGACAGGTGGCATCAGAAGCGCACGCGTGCGCCAGTGATCACGCCGTACACGTCCTTGAAGTCGGCCGTGGGCGTATCGTATTGGTGATTGCGGAAGCTGACATAGAAGTCGCTGGCGAAGGCATCGACCGTCTGGACATAGCCCACTGACCAGGCCTTGGCGTCGGCCCCCACGGCGGCGAAATCCTTCTGGGTGAAATAATCCACGACGAAGGCGCTGTTGCCCAGGCTGGTCAGCTTGGCGATGTAGCCCAGCTTGCCATACCAGAAATCGCTGTCGCGCGGCCCCAGGTCGCGGGTGCCGGCGGCCGCCGTGACGTTGAAACCATTGGCGAATTTCACCGACACCGACCCGTTGGTCTGCGTATCGAAGCCGGTACGGCTGTCATTGTCGGCATAGGCGATCGCGGCGGCGATCTCGGTATCGCCGATCTTGCCATTATAGCGGATGGCACCATCGGCAGCCCCGCCTTCGGTCACGCTGGTGGAGGCCACGAAGCCGCCGCCAAAGGTCGGCGTGTCGTAACGGACGCGATCCTCACGGTGCAGCCCGTCGAAATTGTTGAAGGCGTTGTTGACGGTCACGCCCGCCGCACGCGTCGCCTTGTTGCGGAAGGCGATGCCGCCGAAAGTGGCGCCGATATCGCTGTGGCTGACCAGGGTCGAGGTGCCCGACAGGTCCACTTCGGAGGTCTGGTTGCTGGCTGTGTCGCCCTGGCCCACCCACAGGCGGCCGAACGCCTTGTGCTGGACCCAGAATTCCACCTTGCGTTCATTGATGGAGAAGGCACCGCTGTCGGTGCCAAAGCCCGTGCTGCGGGTGGAGGCGGAGGAGGTCTCCAACTCGATATCGGTGCCGGCCGTCCAATTGTCATCCAGCTTGGCCTGCGAAGCCAGGCGCAGGCGCGAGGACGCGGTGGCATTGTCGCCATGGATGGCGTCGCTGTCGAAACCATCATCGGCCACGATCAGGGCGCGACCGATCTGGCCGGACAAGGTCAGTTTCACCTTGTCATTGCCGGACTGCACGATCTGCGGCGCCTTGAAGGCGCTGGCCGCGACCAGCGGCGCATCCTTGGACGCGGGCGGGCCGGCCGGGGTGCTGGGTGCCTTTTCCAGCTTTTCGATACGGGCCAGCAGGTCCTTGACCTGGGCGCGCAGGGCCTCAACTTCGCCGGCCGGGGCCTGCTGCGCCAAGGCGGGCAGGGACAGGGCGGACAGGGCCACGCCGGTCAGCAGGAGGGCGGTCTTCATACGAAACACGCTCATGGAAACTTCCCTTCATCATCTTGCTTGTTTGCCGGCCGGGGGAAGGAGGGGGCTGGAGGACGTCAATGCCCCCTTTGCAATCTTCAGCGGGGACGTGTTTTCCCGCTTCGGCCGCCCGTTCGGCGGCCGGTCCCCGGCCTTGTTCATGGATGGAATGCGGGCCGGACGGCGCAATGCGGGGCCGTCGGCGGTCCTGGCGGATCAGGGTCGACAGAGGCTCATCGGGTGTCTCCTTCAAGTACCGGACACCACGAGGGATCGTGGCGCTTTAGCGTTTGGTGACGCGGCGCAAGCTGCTTCCAGGTCAAATGCCCGCGGATGGATTGAACACCATCGACGGTGATATTGAATTTTATTCCCCACAACGTCAATGGGTTTTTATCAAAAATAATTCACATACTAGACGCGCTAAATATCAATGCGGCTTTTTGCGGCCGCATCCCGCCGGCCGATGCTGCGGGATGCCCGGGATTGCGCTATGCTCCGTCCAAACAAATGTTTGAATGGAGGAAGCGATGGTAACCAGGGACGATGCGACGGCTTTGGCCGGTGGGGCGCGGGCGGGTGGTGCGGTGGCGGCAGATGAGGCGACGATCCGGCGCGATCTGGCGGCGGCCTATCGGCTGACGGCGATGTATGGCTGGGATGATCTGGTCTTCACCCATATCTCCGCCCGGCTACCGGGGCCGGACCATCATTTCCTGATCAATCCCTATGGCATGCTGTTCGAAGAGATCACGGCCAGCAGCCTGGTCCGTATCGATATCCACGGCAACAAGCTGGATGACAGCCCCTGGCCGGTGAACCCGGCCGGCTTCACCATCCATTCCGCCGTGCATGAGGTGCGGGAAGATGCCGGCTGCGTCATGCATCTGCACACGGCCGACGGCACGGCCGTGGCCACGCTGACAGAGGGGCTGCTGCCCCTGAACCAGACGGCGCAGCTGGTGCTGGCCGACCTTGTCTATCATGATTACGAAGGCGTGGCGCTGGATCCTGCCGAAAAGCCACGCCTGCAGCAGGATCTGGGGGCCAAATCCACCATGCTGTTGCGCAACCATGGCACCCTGACGGTCGGCACCACGGTGGCGGAGGCCTTTACCCGCATGTATTTCCTGGAACGGGCCTGCACCATGCAGGTGCGCACCCTGTCCATGGCCGGCCGGCCACTCTATCCCACGGAACCGGCCGTGGTGGACAAGAACATGGTCCTGGGCCGCATGACCGTGGGCCCCGCCGCCAACCACCTGATCTGGCCGGCGCTGCTGCGTAAGCTGGACCGCGAGGCGCCGGGGTACAGGGATTAATCAGGCTTAGGTCGGGGTGAGGCATAAGCCGAACCCCGACAAACCACGGTGCCAAGGAATGTCGGGGTTCGCGCACCGCTCACCCCGACCGACGATGTCCTACCAGCCCTTGTCGGCCACATCTTCCACATAGACCAGGGCCCGGCCCGTGGCCAGCATTGTGCCGTCCGGCCCGTGGCAGGTGGTTTCCAGGTCGACCAGATGCTTGTCAGGGCGGATGCGGGTGATGGCGACCCGGGCCGCCAGCTTCTGTCCCAGCGGGATGGGGGCCAGGAACTGTGTCTGCTGCTTCAGGTAATTGGTGCCCGGCCCCGGCACCTTCACGCCCAGCAGGTAGGAGAACAGGGCCCCCACCAGCGGTTCCGGCACTTCGCCCGCCGGCATGGGCGCACCGCCCAGCGACAGGTAATCGGCCAGATCCTGGTCGGTGAAGGCGCGGGTGATGGTGGCTTCATCGCCGATCTTCATGCCGCGGCCCCTTCTTCCATGTCGAACGTGCCTTCGCAGGTGACGACGCCATCGGCGATGCGCGTGGCGCTGACGGACAGGCGCGTGCGCGGACCGTCCTGGCTGTCCACGCTGGCGGTGAAGCGCATGGGTTCGCCCGTGTAGGTGGGGGCGGGGAAGCGCACGTCCTTGCCCACCTGCCGCGCGCCGGGCCGCACCTGCCCCGCCAGCCCGCGCAGGATGGAGCAGAGATAGAGACCATGCGCCACCGTCCGGCCGAAGCGGGTGCGGGCGGAAAAGTCGGGATCGACATGGATGGGATTGTCATCGCCCGACAGCCGGGCGAACAGATCGAATTCCGCCTGGGTCAGGCTGCGTTCGATGCTGATGCGGTCAAGGGGTGGGGGCATGGTCCTCTCGGGGTGGGGGTAGGGAGGGGAGGGGCAGGCGACTTTTCATGAGCGAGTGCAGCCGCCCGTGCGGTGTTCTTTTTCCCGTCATCCCCGCGAAGTCGCATTGGCGCTAACTTGGACCCTTGGAACAATGTGCCTTCCCCGCGAAAGCGGGGATCCAGGGGTCGCAAGATCCGACGCCTCAGTGCCCTTGGCCCCTGGACCCCCGCTTTCGCGGGGGAGGCAGGGAGGGGGCAATGGGCTAATTTAGCACCTTCGCGGGATGAGGGTGGCAAGACGGCGCAGTCGGGTGAGATTCTATCCTGACACCCTAAAGCCGATGCTTCTGCACCTTGCCTGCCGCCGTGCGTGGGAAGTCGGTGACGGCGACGAAGCTTTTGGGCACCTTGAAAGGGGCCAGCCTTTCGCGGCAGAAGCGGGTCAGTTCGTCGGGCGACGGCATCACCTGTCCGGGGCGCGGCAGGATATGGGCCCGGCCCACTTCCCCCCATTTCTCGTCGGGGATGCCGATCACGGCCGCTTCCAGGATGGCGGGGTGCTGGGACAGCACATTCTCCACCTCCGCCGGATAGACATTCTCTCCGCCGGAAATGAACATCTCCTTGATGCGGCCGACGATGTAGTAATAGCCGTCGGCGTCAGAGCGGGCCAGATCGCCCGATTTCAGCCAGCCATCGGCGGAAAAGGCGGCGGCGGTCGCGTCCGGCCGGTTCCAGTAGCCGGGCGTGATGCCGGGGCCGCCGAACCACAATTCGCCCGCCTCGCCCGGCGGCACATCCTGTCCATCCGGGCCGACGATGCGCACGCCGCACAGGATCTGCGGCTTGCCCACCGACCCGATCTTGTCGGCCACATGGTTGGGATCGACGATGAAGGCCGTGGGCCCCGTTTCCGTCATGCCCATGCCGTTGCAGACGCGCACGCCCTTTTCCAGGAAACGCCGGACCAACGTGTCGGGCAGGGGCGCGCCACCGCAGCCCCAGGAACGCAGGCGGGTCAGGTCCACCTCCCCGAAACGGGGATGCAGTGCCAGCATCTGATAGATGGCGGGCACGCCGAAAATGGCGTCCAGCCGGCCGGCGGCCACCAGATCCATCATCACATCGGCATCAAAGCCCGACATGATCAGCACCCGCCCCCCCACGATCAGCGTCGGCACCGTGTGCAGATTGATGCCGGCCGTATGGAACAGGGGCAGGAAATTCAGCGTCGTGTCGCGTCCCGTCAGGCCGATGGGCTGGGAGATGTTGACGTAATTCACCATGGCCATGGCGAAGGTGTAGATCACGGCCTTGGGCCGGCCCGTCGTGCCGGAGGTGTAGAGCAGATACCAGACCCCGTCGGCCGGCCATTGCCGGCGGCCCGCATGGCGCGGGGCGGCGTCGCGCATTTCCGCATAATCGCCGTCCAGGGCCACCGACACGGCCACGGCATCGTGCAGCTGCACGGCCACGGCCGCGTCTTCGTGCCCGTACAACAGCACCTTGGGCGTGCTGTCTTCCAGCAAGGGCAGGATTTCCGGGGCCGGCATGCGCCAGTTCAGCGGCACCAGGATGGCGCCCAGCTTGGCGCAGGCGAACAGCAGCTCGAAGAACTCGATCCGGTTGCGGCACAGGATGGCGACGCGGTCACCCGCCACCACCCCCAGGGACGACAGCAGGCCGGCGGCCCCGGCGGCGTTGTCGTCCAGCGCCGCATAGGTGACGGTGCGACCCGACGCCACCTCTTCCATGGCGATGTCGCCGCCACCCAGTTGCGCGCGGCGTGCGGTGATGTCGAAGATGCAGGGGATCATGACTTGCCTCCCGGCGACAGGCCGTAGGTGATCAGTTCGGCCGCGGCCGCCGCGATCTCCGATGCCGGCTTGTCATCGCTCCACACGGCATAGCGCAGGCCCAGGAACACGCTCATCCCGATCAAGGCCCAGGCGCGTTCCTCCTCATGCCCCGGCCGGATCTCGCCCTTTTCGGCGGCCTGGG
This sequence comes from Niveispirillum sp. FG148, assembly GCF_057809655.1. Classification (NCBI taxonomy): domain Bacteria; kingdom Pseudomonadati; phylum Pseudomonadota; class Alphaproteobacteria; order Rhodospirillales; family Azospirillaceae; genus Niveispirillum; species Niveispirillum sp. FG148. The sequence continues at coordinate 38,401 of NZ_JBMDKJ010000005.1, read as the reverse complement.
CCAGATTGCGACGGTAGGCGCCAGCGAAGACCTTGTAATAGTTCAGATAGGCATCTTCGGCGACGAACTGCGCCTCCATGACGATGCGGTACAGGTCCTTGTGTTCGCGCACGAATTCAATGAACGCCTCCAGCCCCAGCCGCTCCGCCGTCAGGCGGTCGGTGGTGCCGATGACCCGTTCGGAAATGTGCTGGCGCGTCAGCCGCCCCATATGATCGACCAGCGCCCGGAACACCTGCTCCTTGCTGTCGAAATAGGTATAGAAGGTGCCCAGAGCGGCACCCGCCCGCTGCGTGATCCCGCTGATGGACGCGTCGTGATAGCCGCGTTCCCCGAATTCCGCCGCCGCCGCGTCCAGCAGCTTGCGCAAAGTGCGCTTGCCACGTTCCGTGCGCGGTGCCTTGGACGTTACCGCCTCTTCGCCGCCCATTTATTCCTCCCTGGCTGCAACTTGAATATTGACTCAGGTTTCGATTTGCCGCAAGCATGGGCACGAAGCCGGACGGGAGATCGGGAAACGATCCCCACCAACAAGCCCTACATGACCGGGTCGCACGGTCAAGGGCTGCATACAAACCGGCCGAGCGGGATGGAAACAATCGGGGAGCATGCGGCGCATGCCGTATCTTGTCGCCAACGATCAGGCGAAAATCGCCTATGACGACGATGGTGCCGGGCGCCCGCTGCTGCTGGTCCATGGCTGGGCCACCCATGCCGGTTTCTTCTCCGCCCAGATCAAGGCACTTTCCAGCACATTCCGCGTCATCAGCATCGATCTGCGTGGCCATGGCCGCTCCCGTGCGGCCGGCGGCGCCCTGTCCATTGACCGGCTGGCCCGCGACCTGATTGATCTGGCCGAGCATCTGGACCTGCGTGACATGCTGGTTGTCGGCTGGTCCATGGGCGCCATGGTCCTGTGGCGGGCGCTGCTGGACGGGCTGGCGGCGCGTGCCGCCGGCATGGTGGTGATCGACATGGCCCCGCGTGTCGTCAATGACGGTGACTGGCACCAGGGCCTGCGCGGCAGCCATCCGGGCAAGACCACCCACGCAGCCGCGGCCGCCATGGTCCAGAGCTGGGGGGCCGTCGCCCCGCGCGTGGCCAGCCGCATCTTCGCCGAAGGTCGTAAGGCCGAACAGGTGGATTTGCGGGCCTGGGCCACGTCCCAGGTTCTGGACAGTGATCCGGCCGCCATGGCGGCGCTGTGGATGTCGTTGACCGCCCAGGATTTCCGCGCCGACCTGCCGTCCCTGCCGCTGCCGACCCTGGTCACGCATGGGAAATTATCGCGGCTTTATTCCGACGCCACGGCGGCGGCGCTGGCGGCACTGTTGCCGCAGGCCACCATCGCCGGCTTCGCCCGGTCCGGCCATGCGCCGCACCTGGAAGAACCCGATACGTTCAACCAGACCCTCATCCAGTTTGCCGCCACCCTGCCGCCGGCAGGCAAAGGCGGTCCCCCCAGCGCCTGACGGGGCGAACCAGCAGGCGTTCAATGACAATGAAAGGGAGATCCATGAAGATGTTCGGTAAATCCATATCCGCCATGCTCTGCGCCGGCACGGCCCTGACCAGCCTCGGCGTACTGACGCTGCCCGCCGCCGCGCAGGAGCAGAACCAGGAAGCCGCCCAGCCCGGCGTCCTGGGTGAGATCGTCGTCACGGCCCGCCGCCGCGCGGAAAGCCTGCAGGACGTGCCCGTCTCCATCTCCGCCTTTTCGGCCGAGCAGCTGGAAAATGTCGGCACGCCCGATATCACGGCCCTGACCAAGACGACGCCGAACCTGACCATGCAGGTGGCGCGCGGGTCCAACTCCACCCTGATCGCCTTCATCCGCGGCGTCGGCCAGCAGGACCCGCTGTGGGGCTTCGAACCGGGCGTGGGCCTTTATGTCGACGATGTCTATATCGCCCGCCCGCAGGGTGCCGTGCTGGACATCTTCGATATCGAACGGATCGAAGTGCTGCGCGGGCCGCAGGGCACGCTCTATGGCCGCAACACGATCGGTGGTGCCGTCAAGTACGTCACCAAGAAGATCGACGACGAACCGCACATGAAGGCCAAGCTGCAGGTCGGTTCCTACAAGCAGACCGACCTGATCCTGTCCGGCTCCTCGCCCGTGTCGGAAACGGTGGGCGTGTCGGGTGCCGTTGCGCTCTATCGCCGCGATGGTTACGGCAAGAACCGGACCACCGGCCAGGAACAGTACGACAAGGATGTCAATGCCGGCCGCCTGTCGATCGAATTCAAGCCGAACGAGGATGTGTTCATCCGCGTCGCCGCCGACAAGACGGTCGACAATTCCAATCCTCGCCATGGTCACCGCCTGTATGCGACGGCCACGGTGCCGGTGTTGGACGATGTCTATGACACCCAAGCCGGCCTGACCGGCAAGCAGAAGGTGAAGAACGAAGGCGCGTCGCTGACGGCGGAATATAACGTGTCGGACAGCGTCACCCTGAAATCCATCACCGCCTATCGCGACGGCCGTTCCGATACGGTCATCGATTTCGACAATCTGCCCGCCAAGATCCTGGACGTCCCCGCCTATTACAAGGACGACCAGTTCAGCGAGGAATTGCAGCTTGTCTATGAAGGTGAGCGCTTCAAGGGTGTCGCCGGCCTCTATTACATGGATGCCCATGCCGAAGGTGCGTTCGACACGACCCTGGCTCTGGCCAGCCTGACCGTTCTGACCTCCGGCTCGGTCGACACCAAGAGCTATGCGGCCTTCGCCGACTTCACCTATGAATTGACCGATCAGGTCAAGGCGTCGGTCGGTGCCCGCTACACCTCGGATGACAAGACCGGCACCGTGTATCGTGCCAACTATGCCGGTCTGGTCAGCCCGCTGTTCGGCGGCACGCCGCGCAGCGCCTCGCTGGTGCGCACCAATTACACCAACAGCCGCACCTTCAGCGAGTTCACGCCGCGCGTCAGCCTGACCTATGAGCCCGACCGCGATTTCACCCTGTATGCCTCCTACGGCCGTGGCTTCAAGTCGGGCGGCTTTGACATGCGCGGCGACGCCATCTTCACGCCGGACACCGTCAATGGCTATGATCCGGAACTGGTGGACAGCTACGAAATCGGCTCCAAGTCGCGCTTCTTTGATGGCCGCGCCACCTTGAATCTGGCCGCCTTCTATTCCGACTATAAGGGCCAGCAGGTGACGACGCAGGTGCCGGCCACCAACGGCATCGCCAGCTTCGTCGACAATGTCGGCTCCTCCACCATCAAGGGCCTGGAAGCCGAAGGTGTGGTGGCCATCACCGACAATCTGACGGCCAATTTCTCCGTCGGCTACATCAATGCCAAGTTCAACGAGTTCCTGCGCTACAACCTGACCACCAAGGTCTATGACAATATCGCCAACACCGCCGTGTTCCAGAACACGCCGAAATGGACGTCCAATGTCGGCCTGACCTATACGCACGACATGGGCGACAGCGGCATCATCACCCTGACCGGGTCGGCGGCGCACCGCAGCGACTTCTCCATGTTCGAGTTCGCCAACCCGATCCTGGATCAGAAGGGCTATACGCTCTATGACCTGTCGGGCGTGTGGACGGCGGCCAGCGACAATTGGTCGGTCGGCATCCATGGCAAGAACCTGGGCAACAAGAAGTACCGCGTCGGCGGCTACAACTTCCCCGGTGCGCTCTATGGCGACAGCATCATCGGCTATTACGGCCCGCCGCGCACCGTTACGGCCACTGTCGAATATCGCTTCTGAGAACAGAGGCGGGGGCGGGCTGTCCCGTCCCCGCCAATGTCCCAAGACGATCTTTCGTGTGATATCTCCCTCTACTGGCGCCGCGCCCCGATCGGGGCGCGGCCCCTCTTTCATTTGTTCCTTTGACCCCATGACCGGGAAGGCGTGATGGACCCGCAGGCCGTGCAGACAGCCAGTGCCAAGCGTTACCGCGGCGTCGTGCTGCTGGTGCTGATCCTGGTCTATATCTTCAATTTCATCGACCGGCAGATCCTGGGCATCCTGGCCTCTTCCATCAAAACCGAACTGGGCCTGACCGATCAGGAACTGGGCCTGATGGGCGGGTTGGCCTTTGCGCTGTTTTACACGGCGCTGGGCGTGCCCATCGCCATGCTGGCCGACCGTTTCAACCGCACCTGGATCATCACCATTTCCCTGACCATCTGGTCGGGCTTCACGGCTTTGTGCGGGGCGGCGACGGGGTTCTGGCAGCTGTTCCTCTGCCGCCTGGGTGTGGGTGTGGGGGAGGCAGGCGGCGTCGCCCCGGCCTATTCCCTGATCGCCGATTATTTCCCGCCCAAGGAACGGGGCCGCGCCCTGGCCGTCTACAGTTTCGGTATCCCCATCGGCATGGCGCTGGGCGTGCTGTTCGGCGGCCTGATCGCCAACCAGATCGGCTGGCGCTGGGCCTTCGTCATCTGCGGCCTGACCGGGCTGGCTATGGCGCCGATCCTGAAACTGGTGGTGAAGGAACCCGTGCGCGGCGGCTTCGATGCCGGCCGCAAGGCCCCCGCCGCCGGCCTGGGCACCGTGCTGGGCGTGCTGTTCCAGAAGCCGTCCTTCTGGGTGCTGGCGCTGGGGGCCTCCTGCTCCTCCGTCATGGGCTATGGTCTGGCCTTCTGGCTGCCTTCCTTCCTGGAACGCAGCCATGGGCTGACATTGGTCGACCGCTCGCTGTTCTATGGCGGCATCCTGTTTGCCGGCGGCATTGTCGGCGTCTGGATGGGCGGAGCGCTGGGCGACAAGCTGGGGGCCAAGGATCTGGGCAATTACGCCCGCGTGCCGGCCGTGGCCTTCCTGGTTTCACTGCCCTTCTATGCCGGCGGGCTGGCCGTGTCCGACCTGACCCTGGCCTTTGTGCTGTTCGTGGTGCCGCAGGCGCTGGCCCTGATGTGGCTGGGCCCCACCCTGTCGGCCGTGCAGCATCTGGTGGCGCCCAACATGCGGGCCACGGCGTCGGCCATCTTCCTGTTCGTCAACAACCTGCTGGGCATCGGCTTCGGCACCTGGTTCCTGGGCCGGCTGTCCGATGTGCTGCGCGCCGAATATGGCCAGGAAAGCCTGCGCTATTCCATCCTCTATTGTCTGGGCTTCTACGCCCTGGCCGCCATCCTGTTCTTCCTGGCGTCCAAGCGGCTGGCGCGGGACTGGCACCGGGATTAAGGCACCCCATTGGCCCCGAACTCCCGGAAGCCCGGCCGTTCCAGCAGCCGGGCCCACCAGGCTTCCATGGCCGGCACGTCGGGCCGTTCCAGCGGCGTCATCTTCCAGCGGTTGACGGACAGGCCCAGCACGATATCGGCCAGCGTGAAATCCGGCCCCGCGACATAGGCGCCCGTGCGCGCCAACTGATCGTTCAGGATCAGGGTCAGGCGGTTCCATTCATCAATGCTGGCCGCCACGCTTTCCGCTTCCCCTTGCCGGGGCGCGCGCCGGACCAGCGCGGTGAAGGCGATGCGCCAGGCGCTGTTCAGGTCGGTCGCCTGCCAATCCATCCATTTTTCCACATTCGCGCGGGCCAGGGGCTCAGTCGGTAGCAGGTCCGCCCGCCCGGCCCGGCCGGCCAGATAGCGGCAGATGCTGTTGGATTCCCACAGATAGCCGCCGGGCACGGTGATGACGGGCACCTGCGCATTGGGGTTCAGGGCGCGGAATTCCGGCGTATCCAAGGGCCGGAATCCGGATCCCCAATCCTCCCGCACGAAATCCTGGCCGATCTCACGACAGGTCCACAGCACCTTGCGGACATTGATGGAGCTTTCCTTGCCCAGGATACGGAGAGGTTCAGTCATTTCGGCTCCGTTACGATATTTTATTCCGGTAGCGGAATAAACTCCGTCTCGCCCGGCACCGCGGGGAAGCGGCCATTGCGCCAGTCAGATTTCGCATCCTCGATCCGCTCGCGGGAGGAGGAGACGAAGTTCCAGTAGATATAGCGCGGCCCATCCATCGGCTCTCCGCCCAGCAGCAGCAGCTGGGTCCGGCACAGCGCCTTGACCAGAACCGCGTCGCCTTCGCGCAAGACCAGCAACTGCCCCGCCCCGCCTTCGGCTGTGTGGATGTCACCGGCGATATCCACGCTGCCGTCGAACAGATAGAGGGCGCGTTCGGGGTGGCTCGCCGGGATTTCCAGCCGCGCCCCCTCATCCAACACCAGTTCCAGGTAGATTGTTTCCGACAATGTGCGGACGGGCGAGCTTTCGCCGAACAGATCCCCGGCGATCAGGCGCATCCACACGCCATGGTCGGCGATGATGGGCAGATCGGCTGCCGGATAATGGCTGAAGCCGGGGTCGATCTCCTCGTACCGCTGCGGCAGGGCGATCCAGCTCTGGATGCCGGCCAGATGGTTGCCCTGGGCGCGCAGGCCGGCTTCGGTGCGTTCGGAATGCACGATGCCCTTGCCCGCCGTCATCCAGTTGACGGCACCGGGCCTTATCGCCTGCACGCTGCCCACGCTGTCACGGTGCATGATCTCGCCTTCCGTCAGATAGGTGACGGTGGACAGGCCGATATGGGGGTGCGGGCGCACATCCAGGCCCGTGCCCGCCGGCAGGAAGCCCGGCCCCATCTGATCCCAGAAGATGAAGGGGCCGACCATGCGCCGCTTGGTCGACGGCAGGGCGCGCCGCACCTCGAACCCGCCGACATCATGGCTCTTCGGTACAATGATCAGGTCGATGGGGCTGCCGGGGGCGATGCTCATGGCTTATTCCTCCGTCTCTGCGGGCGGGATGGGGCGAGGACGGCCGTGATCGTCGATGGCGACGAAGGTGAACAGGGCCTCTGTCACCTTGAACCGTTCCTCATCGAACCGCGACCGGCGCCAGGCATCGACATGGATCTTCATGGAGGTGCGGCCGATGCTTTCGATGGTGGCATAGAGGCTGACCTCGTCCCCCACGGCGACGGGCCGGTGGAAGACCATACCATCCACGGCCACGGTGGCGCAGCGGCCGCGGGCGCGCCGGGCGGCGGCATTGCCGGCGGCCAGATCCATCTGCGCCATCAGCCAGCCGCCGAAAATGTCCCCGGCCGGGTTAGTGTCGGCCGGCATGGCGATGGTGCGCACGGCCGGTTCCGTGGGGCAGCCATCATCGGTCCCGCTGCTTTCCGTACCCATGCCTTCCCCTTTCCAGAAATCCTTTTGGAACAGAATGATGCGCTTTAGCATCCGTCCTGTCGATGGCTGGCCGCATGCTTTGGCGGGGCACCCATGTGCTGGCGGGCGGTGCTAAACTCTTGCATGGGCAGGGGCGCATGATCAAATAGCGAACGATATCGAAGCAGCGAGGCCGGCCCCATGTCCGCGCGTCCTTCCTCCGTTCCCCAGGCGCTTGCCAATCTGGACCCGATCTGGGCGGCCCTGCGCACCGATGCGGCCCAGGCCGTGGCAGACGAGCCACTGCTGGCGGCCCTGTTCTATGGTGCCATCCTGAACCAGCCTTCGCTGGAAATGGCCGTCATCCACCGCATCGCCACGCGGCTGGCGCACCAGGACGTGCAAGGCGAACTGCTGGTCCAGGCTTTCACCGACGCGCTGAATGCCGAGCCGGAAATGGGCCAGTCCTTCCGCGCCGATATTGCCGCCGTGCTGGACCGTGACCCCGCCTGCTATCGCCATATCGAGCCGGTGTTGTATTTCAAGGGCTTCCAAGCCCTGGAAACCCACCGCATGGCCCATCGCCTGTGGCATATGGGCCGGCGCGACATGGCGCTGTATCTGCAAAGCCGGTCGTCGGTGGTGTTCGGCGTCGACATCCACCCCAATGCCAAGTTCGGGCGCGGCGTCATGATCGACCATGCCACCGGTGTGGTGGTGGGCGAGACGGCCGTGGTCGGCGACAATGTCTCCATGCTGCATGGCGTTAATCTGGGCGGCAATGGCAAGGAACATGGCGACCGCCATCCCAAGATCGGGTCGGGCGTGCTGCTGGGGGCCAATGCCAAAGTGCTGGGCAATATCACGGTGGGTGATTGCGCTCGCATCGCCGCTGGCTCCGTCGTCCTGCATCCCGTGCCCAAATGCGTGACGGTGGCCGGCGTGCCTGCCAAGATCGTGGGCGAGGCCGGTTGTTCCAACCCGGCCCGCGTCATGGACCATGTCTTTGCCGATTATAAGGATCAGGGCGCTGATATCTGACGGCGGATCAGCCTATTTCAGGCTGAATTCCACCGGCAGGACCAGCTCCATCTGATCCTTGCCCAGTTCCGCTGGGATTTCCGGCAGGGGCTGGGCGCGGTCCAGCAATTCCTCCGCCTCCCGGTCCAGCAGATCGACCCCGCAGCCGCGTTCCAGCCGGCGGGACACGACGCGGCCGTTGCGGTCCAGCGTCAGGCGTACCCAGGCCGTTCCCTGCTGCCGGCGCTGACGCGCGGCCAGGGGATAGCGCTTATGCTTGGCCAGATGCGCCATCAGCCGGCCCTGGAAGGCGGCCATGGCATCGGCCGGGGGGCCGCCGGCGGGGGCGCTGGCGACGGGGGAGGCATCGGCTTCGGGCGCGGCGGCGGCCGATGCCATTTGCGGCACGGGCGGCGTGTCCGGCACGGGCTCCGACTTTACAGGTCGCGGCGGCGGGGGCGGCAGCTTGGCGGCAGCGCGTTCGATCACCGGCGGCGGCTTGGGCGTCGGGGGCTGGGCCACGGGCTTGGGTGCGGGGGCCGGCGGGGGTGGGGCCGGCGGGGCCGGGGGCGCCAGATCCATCAGGATGGGCGGTGGCGGCGGGGGCAGGGGCGCCGGTGGCTCCGGTTTCAACGCCACCATCCCGGCAACGGCCAGATGCGCCCCCAGCGCCACGGTCAGTGCCAGCGGCCAGCGGATGCCACTACCCTGTACCAAAGCCGTGCTCACGGTGCCGACCCCACGGAAGACCCGTCCAGCCCGACCAGGGCCACCTTCAGATAGCCGGCGTCGCGCAGGCTGTTCATCACATCCATCAGGTCACCATAGGGGACCGACTTGTCGGCGCGCAGGAAGATGCGCTGGTCCTTGTCCCCGCCGGTGGCCTGATCCAGGGCCCCGGCCAGCGCCTCGCGCCCGGCCACCGCCACCTCATCAAGGGCCAGCGACAGGTCGGCCTTGACCGACAGGAATAGCGGCTTGGGCGGGCGCTGCGACTGCGGCGCGCTGGCGGCCGGCAGGTCGACGGGCACGTCCACCGTCGCCAGCGGGGCCGCGACCATGAAGATGATCAGCAGCACCAGCATCACATCGATGAAGGGCGTGACATTGATCTCGTGATTTTCGGTCAGATCGTCATCACCGCCCGTGCGCAGCTTGGCCGCCATGGCACCTTACTCCGCCACGCGCAGGCGCGGCTTGGCATTGCCGCGGCGGTCCAGGTCGCGCGACAGCAGGCGCAGGACGGCGGCGGCGGCATCGCCCACCTGGGCGCGATAGCCGCCGATGGCACGCGTCAGGGTGTTATAGACCAGAACGGCCGGGATGGCGGCCACCAGACCGATGGCCGTGGCCAGCAGCGCCTCAGCAATGCCGGGCGCCACCACGGCCAGATTGGTCGTGTGGCTTTCGGCGATGCCGATGAAGCTGTTCATGATGCCCCAGACCGTGCCGAACAGCCCGACAAAGGGGGCCGTGGCGCCGATGGAGGCCAAAACACCCGTGCCCTTGGCCGAATGACGGGCCACCGCCGCTTCGATCCGTTCCAGCCGGCTGGCAGCGCGTTCCTTGATGCCGTCGGCGGGCAGGTCGGTGGATTGCTCCAACTCCTCCTCCACCGCGCGCAACAGGGATGTTGCCGGATCGCGCGGGTCGGTCAGGCGGGCATTGGCATCGGCCAGGCCGCGCGACCCGTCCAGGGCTGTCAGCGACTGCGCCATACGGCGCTTGGCGCTCGACAGTTCCAGAAGCTTGGCGATGAAAATGGTCCAGGTGGCGACCGAAGCGGCGGCCAGACCTGTCATCACAGACTTCACCACCCAATCGGCAGCCATGAACATGCCCCAGGGCGACAGGCTAGCCCCACCCGCCGTCGGCTCCGCCAGGGCCGTTCCGGAAACCAGCATGGCCGCTGCCACGCCCGCCATCAATCGCATGCCCGTCCGCATCGCATCACCTACAGCTGGGAACGAAACTCGTTCGCATTGTCGTACTGTAGATGCGACTAAGTTGCAACTGCGAAGGCGGGGCCGGAAATTGGCGTGGAGCCATGCGTGCCAGGGATGAAGTCCCCGGCACGCACAGACCGTTTCAGCAATTGCCGAAGAAGGGGCGGCGGCGTTCGACGAAGGCGGTGATGCCTTCGGCGAATTCGGCGCTGTCGATGGTGGCCAGGAAGGTTTCCCGTTCAGCCGCCAGCTGCTGCTGAAAATTATGTTCCAGCGACAGATAGAGCAGGCGCTTGGTCCGGCCCGACGCTATGGCCGCGCCACCGGCCAGCTTGCGTGCCACGCAGCGCGTTTCCTCCGCCAGCATCGGCGCCGGGCAGATGCGGTTGACCAGCCCCAGTTCCAGCGCCTCCAGCGCCGTCAGGCGGCGGTCAAGCAGGGCCAGCTCGGCCGCGCGCCGGGCACCCAGCAGGCGGGGCAGGGAATGGGTGGCGCCGGCGTCGGGCGTGGTGCCCAGCGGGCCATAGGCCATCTGGAATACGGCCTTGTCAGAGGCCACGACCAGATCGCAGGCCAGGGTGATGCCGATGGCGGGGCCAGCGGCGGTGCCATGGATGCCGGCGATGACGGGCTTTTCCATGCGGCGCAGGGCCGTCACGGCCTGATGGGTGAAGTCCAGCAGGCGGCTGATATAATCCCGCCGCTCCGCCGCCGGGGCCGACAGCAGCCGGTGGAAGGCATGGATGTCGCCTCCCGACATGAAGCTGGTGCCACGCCCGGAAATCACCAGCACGCGCACCTTGGGGTCGTTCGCGGCCTCTGTCGCGGCCTCTGCGAAGGCGGCGGCCATGTTCAGGTCCAACGCGTTCAGCCGGTTGGGGCGGTTGAAGGTGATTTCCGCCACCCCTTCCGCATTATGCCGCGTATAGAGCAGGCAATCCGTTGTCACACTGGTCATCGGCTTCTCCTCTGTCGGTGGCGGCGCCGTCATGCGGGGCGGCGCGCTTCCAGCTTCACTGTCAAACAATCGACCGTTTGATCTGTTTGGGCAAGCCATCCTGATGCACCGGACCCTGGTGCCAAGGTGTCGCAGCGCATGCTATGGGTTCACGTAACAGAAGGGGCACGACCATCGAAGCCGGCCCCGCCAGCAATCCGGAAACGTCCGCCAGGGATGGCCTGAACAAATGACCGTCAGCGTCTTCGACCTTTTCAAGATCGGGGTTGGCCCCAGCAGTTCACACACGATGGGCCCCATGACCGCCGCCTACCGCTTCGGCGAACGGGTGGCGGCCGCGGGCCTGCTGGACCGCGTCGCCCGCCTCACCGTGGTGCTTTACGCCTCGCTGGCCCTGACGGGCCGGGGCCACGCCACCGACCGTGCCGCCATCATCGGGCTGGCCGGGTTCCAGCCCGCCGATGTCGATCCCGATGCCAGTGACCGGCTGGTCGCCGGGATCGAAGCCGGGGAACCCCTGCTGTTCGCGGGCCGACAGCCTGTGTTATTCCAGCCCGAGCGCGACATTGTCTGGCGGGGCGGGGAAAAGCTGCCCTATCACCCCAATGGCATCCTGTTCACGGCCTATGACGCGGTGGGCGCCGAACTGGCCACCCGCACCTATTATTCCGTGGGCGGCGGGTTCGTGGTGGATGAGGATGAGGCGCGGTCCAACCAGCCGGCCGAAGCCGGCCCCGGCATGCCGCACCAGTACCGTACGGCCGATGAGTTGCTGTCCCTGGCCCAGGCGCGCGGCCAGTCCATCGCAGCCTTGGTCATGGAAAATGAATGCGCGCTCCGGCCGGAAGCTGAGGTGCGCGCCGGGCTGGACCGCATCTGGCAGGCGATGGATGCCTGCATCGAACGCGGCGCCCGCCAGGAAGGCGAATTGCCCGGCGGGCTGCGGGTGAAGCGGCGCGCAGCGAAATTGCAGGCCGAACTGCTGGCCAAGCGGGAGCGCATGCTGATCGATCCCCTGTCGGCGCTGGACTGGATCAACCTGTGGGCGCTGGCCGTGAATGAGGAAAATGCCGCCGGCGGCAAGGTGGTGACCAGCCCCACCAACGGGGCGGCCGGCATCGTGCCGGCCGTGCTGCGCTATTACGACCGGTTCTATAATGGCACTTCCGCCGGGCGGCATGTCTTCCTGCTGACGGCGGCGGCCATCGGCGGGTTGTACAAGCGCAATGCCAGCATCTCCGCCGCCGAGGTGGGGTGTCAGGGAGAGGTCGGCGTGGCCTGTTCCATGGCGGCCGGCGGTCTGGTCGCAGCCCTGGGCGGGACCAACGCCCAGATCGAAAACGCGGCCGAGATCGGCATGGAGCATAATCTGGGCCTGACCTGCGACCCGATCAAAGGTCTGGTGCAGATCCCTTGCATCGAACGCAACGCCATGGGCGCCATTAAGGCCATTGACGCCGCGCGTCTGGCCCTGATGGGCGACGGCACCCACCATGTCTCGCTCGACCGCGTCATCGAAACCATGCGGCGCACCGGGGCCGACATGAGCGAGCGGTACAAGGAGACCTCGCTGGGTGGTCTGGCCGTCAACCTGCCGGAATGCTGAGGCGCACCGTCACGCCATCGCCGGCTTGAACAGGCCGGCGATGGTGTTGACGGCCAGGTCCGCCTCTGCCCGGTCGGGCACAGCCTCTTCGATGCCGAAGCCGTAATATTCGTTGGCCCCAACATACTGGAACACCCAGCCATCGCGGCGCGGCACGAATGAGACGCGGTTATGGAAGATGCCATAGCGCACATCATCATCCGGGATCATGCGCGCCAGCTGACCACGCACGGGCACCAGGGAAATGTCGCCGAACAGGGCCTTGGCGCCGTAGCCGGTGCAATTGACCAGCGTTTTCTGGGGCAGCGACGCCAGATCAGCCGGGCTGTGGAATTCCCGCACCTCGATCCGCCCACCCATGGTCAGGAATTGGTCTAGCAGATATTGGGAATAGGCAGCGATATTGAACATCAGGCCGCTGGTGCAGCGCACTTCCCGCTGCCCGAACGGGTGCGACCCGGCCGGATAGGTCTGGCGCGGGGCCCGCAATTCCGGCGTCATCTCCCGCGTCAGCTTGTCAGCAAAGGCGGGGCGATTCTCATGCTCTTCCGGTTGCGGAACCAGCGTCGGGACATAATAGGTGTCCAGCCATTCGACCGGACGACCGGCCAGGCCCAGCAGGGTCTGATAGCGGTCAAAGGAGGTGCGTGCCATCATGGCCCATTGGGCCTTGAATTCCGGGGTCGCGTGTTGTTCCAGGCAGATGCGGCTGTCGGGCGACCAGACGCCCGTCGCCAGGGACGACCGGGTCTGCGGCGGCAAATCCCTGGCATAGATGGTGACCCTGGCGCCGGCCCGCTGCAGCTGCACGGCGGTGGTCAGCCCCATGGCGCCGCAGCCAATGACGCCAATCTCCCGCGCGCCAGTGCGCATGGCCAGATCGGTGGCGATGGTGGCGGACCCCCAGGACAGCGACCAGCCCGACCCACCATGGCCGTAATGATGCACGACATCCTTGTCGCCCAGCCGTTCCCGCTCGATCCGCGGCCCCTGCGGCCGGAAGGGGCGGGTACAGACGGTGATCTGGGTGATGCGATCGGCACTGATGCGCGGCGGCGTCAGGGACAGCACGGGGCCCGCGACCTTCGACACCGCCTTGTCGGCACGCGGGCCGGTGGCGCACCCGCCCAGCAGGCCCAGGGTAAGGGCAGCACTGCCGCCGGAAAGAAGGGTACGGCGGTGCAAAGGATAGGTCATGGCCAGGTCCGTCTGACAGGGGCGGTGGGGGGAGGATAGGCAGGAAACAGAACAAAATCAAAACTCTGTGCAGGGTTGCCTGTCGATTGTTTCGGTTTAGAATGGGGCGCATTCATGGTTGTGGTCGGGCATGATGGGGGCAGGGATGCGGGCGGTCGGGCGGTTGCGTTGTACGCTGGTGCTGTCCTGCACCATCGCTCTCTTGCTGGCTCCGGCCACGTCAGCGGTGGCGCCCGACACCGGCGCCCTGGCCCGACAATTGACGACCACGTTGGCCGACGCCTTCGACACGGGCAAACGGCTGCAACTTACCCTGACCTGCGAAAAGCCGGCCATGGTGGCCGGGAAAAGCTGTCTTCAGCGCCTGGTGGCTGCCGTGCGCGTGGATAATATCGTTTCCGTCCACGGCATTGAACCGGACGTGCCCTGTCTGAAGGGCCATGAGGCCGGACGGTCTGATCGCTGTGTGCTGGTCACCTATGGCGGCGGCGCCGTGGCCCGGTTCGCGGCAACGGCGGACGGGCAGATCCTGGCGATGGATCTGACGATGCGGGCACCCTGACCTGTCCCTGGCTTCGGCGGGGAAGGCGCATTTGCTGACTACGTATTCAACCCCTCCCCCCGTTGACGGGGCAGGCCACCCCCCGCATGGTCCGCTGCAAAGAAGATAAGCGTTGTTCGGGGGAGGGGTTGAGGGAATGCAGAAGCCCAGGCTGAGTCTTATCCAGATCTGGAACATGTCCATCGGCTTCCTGGGTATTCAGGTGGCGTTCGGCCTGCAGAACGCCAATGCCAGCCGCATCTTCCAGACCCTGGGCGCCAATATCGACGATCTGGCCATCCTGTGGGTGGCGGCCCCCCTGACGGGTCTGCTGGTCCAGCCCGTGATTGGCCATATGTCGGACAAGACCTGGGGCCGGCTGGGGCGGCGGCGGCCCTACTTCCTGGCGGGCGCCATCCTGGTCACCCTGTCGCTGCTGATCATGCCCTCCTCCCCGGCGCTGTGGTTCGCGGCGGCCATGCTGTGGATCCTGGACGCGTCGATCAACGTCACCATGGAGCCGTTCCGCGCCTTTGTCGGCGACCTGCTGCCCGATGAACAGCGGATGACGGGCTTTGCCGCGCAGAGCTTTTTCATCGGCGTCGGTGCCGTGGGTGCTTCGGCCCTGCCCTGGATTCTGTCGCACGGGTTCGGGATGGAGAACACGGCCGCCCCCGGCCATGTACCGCTGACCGTGCATATCGCCTTCTATGTCGGGGCGGCGGCCATTTTCCTGGCCGTGCTGTGGACCGTGCTGTCCACCAGGGAATATTCGCCCGCACAGATGGCCGCGTTCGAGGCGGCACGTCTGGCCCAGCGGGGGACGGAACCGGTGGCGCGCGCCGACCGCGATGCGGGCCGGTTCCAGCGTGACGGGCTGCTGTCGTTGATCCTGGGTGTGGTCATCACGATCCTGGTCGGGGCAGCGGGGCTGGAGAAGGAAGTCTATATCCTGGGTGCCGGCCTGATCGGCTTCGGCCTGGCCCTGCTGGTCCAGGCGGGGCTGAAGCGCGCGGGCAAGGGCCAGAACGGCTTTTCGGAGGTGATGGAGGATCTGTTCGCCATGCCTGCCGTCATGCGCCGGCTGACCGTGGTGCAGTTCTTCAGCTGGTTCGCCCTGTTCGCCATGTGGATCTATACCACCTCGGCCGTCACCGCCTATCATTACGGGTCCAGCGACACGGCCAGCCAGGCTTACAATGACGGGGCCGACTGGGTGGGGCTGCTGTTCGCCGTCTATAATGGCGTGGCCGCCATCGCTGCCTTCCTGCTGCCAATCATCGCCCGGGGTATCGGCCGCCGCGGGGCGCATATGTTCAGCCTGTGCCTGGGTGGGGCGGGGCTGATGTCGTTTCCGCTGATCCACGACCCGTCGCTGCTGTGGCTGCCCATGATCGGCGTCGGTTTTGCCTGGTCGTCGATCCTGTCCTCGCCCTATTCGATCCTGTCGGGCGCCGTGCCGGCGGCGAAGATGGGCGTCTATATGGGCATCTTCAACATCTTCATCGTGGTGCCGCAGGTCCTGGCCGCCAGCATCCTGGGTGCCGTGCTGCGTGCGCTGCTGGGTGGGCAGGCCATCTGGGCCCTGGTGCTGGGCGGCGCGTCGATGCTGGTGGCGGCCCTGGCCATGCTGGCGGTCAAGGACGAGGCGGGGTGATTACATCAGCCCCGCACTCTTGAAGCTGACATATTTCCCGCCCTTGCCGATGATGACATGGTCATGGATGACCAAGCCCAAGGCCGTGGCGGCGGATACGATCTGTTTGGTCATGTCGATATCGGCGCGGCTGGGTGTGGGGTCGCCGCTGGGATGGTTATGGACCAGGATGATGGCTGCCGCCCCCAGTTCCAGCGCCCGGCGCACCACCTCGCGCGGATAGACGGGCGTGTGGTCGATGGTGCCGCGCTGCTGCACCTCGTCCGCGATCAGGGTGTTCTTGCGGTCCAGAAACAGCAGCCGGAACTGTTCCACCGGTTCATGCGCCATGGCGCCGGCACAGTAATCCAGCAGCTTCTGCCAGGAGGACAGGATGGGCTGTCCGATCACCTGCTGGCGCGCCATGCGCAGGCCGATGGCGCCGACGATGCGGATATGGGCCACGGTGGCGTCGGAAAAACCGAAGCGGGCCTTCAGCGCGTCCGGCGTTGCCTGGGTCACGGCCCACAGGCTGCCGAACGCGGTCAGCAGCTCCTTGGCCAACGGCTTCACGTCGCGGCGGGGGATGGCCTGGAACAGCAGCAGTTCCAGCATCTCGTAATCCAGCAGCGCGTCGGGTCCGGACTGGATGAAGCGCTGGCGCAGCCGGTCGCGGTGGCCGTGGTAATGCGGCTTGCCCTCCTCCCCCTCCGCTGTCTCTGCGGCGGGCATGGGGGGTGCCTTCGGGCGGGGCGGCGCATCGCCACCACGGGCCAGAAGGCTGGCCAGCAGGTCATCCTCCCCGCCCGGCGGCGGCACCGACATTTCGTCCAGCCGCTGTGCGCGTCCCGTCCGCTTCCCTGTCATCGCCCCACAGCCATGATGTGCATGACCCCCGCTGCTCACTCGCCTACAAGTGTATCAGCGGAGCGGGAGTGATGCCAGACGGGAAGAGGGGGTGGCTAATTACGCGTAGGGAGGCTTGGTGAAGCCGGCCGGCGACAGGGTGAATATCTCGAATCCATCCTTGGTGACGCCGATCGAATGTTCGAACTGGGCCGACAGGCTCTTGTCTCTGGTCACGGCGGTCCAGCCGTCGGACAGGACCTTCACCTCGTACCGGCCGGCATTGATCATCGGCTCGATGGTGAAGAACATGCCTTCTTCCAGCACGGCGCCCCGGCCCTTCTGGCCGTAATGCAGCACGGATGGCGCGTCGTGGAACACACGGCCCAGCCCGTGGCCGCAGAAATCACGCACGACGGAGAAACGGAAGCTTTCCGCATAGGACTGGATGGCGTAGCCGATGTCGCCCAGCGTGGCGCCCGGCTTTACCACCGAAATGCCGCGCATCATGGCTTCATAGGTCACATCGACCAGACGCCGTGCCTTCAGGGGCACATCGCCGACCATGTACATGCGGCTGGTATCGCCGAACCAGCCATCGACGATGACGGTGACGTCGATATTGGCGATATCGCCATTGACCAGCCGCTTGGGCCCCGGAATGCCGTGACAAACGACATGGTTGATGGAGATGCAGGACGCCTTGGTATAGCCCTTGTAGCCGATGGTGGCCGACTTGCCGCCATTATCCAGGACGAATTGCAGGATCTTGTCGTCCAGTTCCTCCGTCACCGCACCCGGCACCACGAACGGGGTGATATAGTCCAGCGTGGCGGCGGCCAGCCGGCCGGCAACGCGCATGCCTGCGAAATCTTCGGGCTTGTGCAGCTTGATGGTGCGGCTGTCTTCGTATTCGTCGGCGGTATCGGCCTGGGTCATCACGTTCTGGTGCTTTCAACCTGGAAGGGGCCGCATCATTCGGCCCCGGAATGTCTGAAAGGCGAAACTCTACACGATCGGCCCCCCGGCCCGCAAATCCGCCGGCTTGGGGTCAGGCTTGGCGTGGTGGCATGGGGGCCGGGTCCAGCTGCAATTGCAGGAAGGCCAGATCCAGCCAGCGGCCGAACTTCGTGCCCACCTGCGGCATCAGGCCGGTGCGCTGGAAACCCAGCGACAGATGCAGGGCGATGGAGCCTTCATTGCCGGCCTCGATGGCGGCGACCATGACATGTTTGCCGATGGCGCGGGCCCTTTCGATCAGGGCCAGCATCAGGGACCGCCCGATGCCGCCGCCGCGGCGGTCATGCCGGACATAGACGGAATGTTCCACCGTGTATTTATAGCCGTCGAAGGCCCGCCAGTCGCCGAAGGAGGCATAGCCCACGACGTTGCCGCCATCATCCACCGCAACCAGCACGGGATAGCCCAGCCGGCGCCGGTCACCCATCCAGGCGACGCGGTTGGCAGCATCGACTTGGGCGTCGTTCCAGATGGCGGTCGTGTGGACCACGGCATGGTTGTAGATGGCGGCGATGGCGGCGGCGTCCGCGTCACTGGCGTCCCGGATCGTCATGCTTGGTTCCTGTTCCTGCGGGGGCTTTGGTCCATGGTATCCGGGACCGGGGCCCGTCGCCAATAGGGGGGCGCGACCCCGGTCCCGGCCATGGCGGGTTTGCGCCCTTGCCCCCTGCCAAACTTGCGCGGGATCGGCTATGGTCCCCGTCACCATGAATGAAGACGACCTGATCCTTCCCCCGCCGCCGGCCCCGCCACCCCCTTGCACCACCTGCGGCAAGGCCGAAGATCTGTGCCTGTGCGCCGCTTTGGTGCCACAGCGCACGCGCCTGAAGCTGCTGATCCTGATGCATCCGCAGGAACAGGATGTGGAGCTGGGCACGGCTCGGCTGCTGTCCGGCCAGATCGAGGGGGCGGTCGTCAAGATCGGCCTGTCCTGGCCCAGCCTGACCAAGGCGCTGGGCCGGCAGGTGGACCCCAAGCGCTGGGGCGTGCTGTTCATGGGCAGCAAGGAAGAAGTGGCCAAGGTGCCGCGCGGCGGCATCGCCGTGTTCGGGCGCAAGGATGTGTCGCCGGAAAGCGACCTGATCCTGGCCGATCTGGAAGGCATCGTCCTGATCGACGGCACCTGGGCCCAGGCCAAGACGCTGTGGTGGCGCAATGCCTGGCTGCTGAAGCTGCGCCGCATCGTCATCCACCCGGATTTCCGCTCCGCCTACGGCAATGTCCGCAAGGAACCGCGCCGCGAAAGCGTGTCGACGCTGGAGGCCGGGGCCTTCGTCTATGGCAAGCTGGAAGGCGATCCGGGCCTGCAGGACCGGCTGCTGAAGCCGTTCGACGTGCTGCTGGAGAAGTGGCGCAAGCGCCGCCGTCCCCGCCTGCAGGGCACGCCGCCGGCGGTGTGACTTTGCGCCCCCTCAGGCGCCGGGCGCCGCCATGCCAACACGCTCAATAAATCATGGGCGTGTTGGTTCAGAACGGTCCGAACGCCTGATAGAACAGGCTCAGGCCTGCGAAGATTGCCAGCCACAGGGCGATCTTCGCCAGCATGCCGTCGCGCGGCAGGCGGCGGATGGCGGGCCATAGCAGCACCAGCACCGCCAGCCCGGCGATAAGGCGCATGATCTGTGCATCGGTCATGGAACCGATGTGGGGGGCCGGCCGGCGGCTGTCAAGCTGGCAGGCGTTTTGCATCATCCGGCTTGACCCGGTCCTGCCCATGGCATCCAGGACAAGGCGAAAAGCGGGGAAAGCCGCTGGATTCCGGGTCACCACCCCGCCAATGCCCGGCGTACCGACAGGCAAAGCCTGCCGACGACCCGGCAATTCCTGCCCAGTGGCAAGGATGAACGGCATGCAGATCACGAATAATTCCACGACGGTCCTGCCATCGGCCATACTTGGCACCCGCCCGGGTGTGGCGGCAGAGGAAGCGGAAAAGGCGCGCAAGGCCAGGGAGGCCGCCGCCAACGGTGTCACCGGCACCAGTGGTGCCACAACCGGTACTGCCAACGGCGTCACCGGCACGGCGCCCCCCGCCGATGGCTCCCTGGGCAGCCTGGAACTGGTGCTGCCCAGCGAGGAATCAGTGGAGTCCGACCGGGCCATCCTGGGCACCGCGTTGCAGATCACCTTGGGGGCAGCGGGCATCCGCGCCACCCCGCCCATCGATTTCAAGCTGGAGAAGGGGGAGATCGACGTCGATGCCGCCGATCCGCGCCGACAGCAGATCCTGGACATCCTGAAGCAGAATCCGGAACTGTCGGATCAGCTGAAGAAGCTGGTCTCCGACGTGCAGTTCCTGGAACATGGCAAGGCGCAGGAAGGCTGGTACAAGCAGGTCAATGCCGGCATTGACCCCGACAAGGCCAACCAGAACCTGCTGAACGCTGCGGCCCAGATCGACAAGGCCACGGGCGTCACCCTGAAAGGCGACGAATTGACGCTGGAGGCGTCGGGCCTGGGCGCAAAGCTGATGGATGTGGAAAAGGGTGCGGTGTCGGATGATGAGAAAATGTGGAAGGAAACATTGCGCCTGACCGACCGCCGCAAGGACGGCCTGATCCGTGACCCGGCCCAGGTGGAACAGGAACGCAAGCAGGATGAGAAGGATGGTCACGGGCTGGCCGTGAAGGGTGGCGGAAAGCCGGCCCTGAATACCGGCGGCAGCGCTGCCGGTGCCTGAGCGTTAAGTGTCCGCGGTCGGCCCTTGTGCCCGGTCCTGCAACCCAGCATAGGCTTGCATCGACCGGGCGCTATCGGCTAGGGTCCACGCCCAGGTCGATGCCCGCTTGGCGGAATGGTAGACGCCAGAGACTTAAAATCTCTTGTCGGTAACGGCGTGCCGGTTCGAGTCCGGCAGCGGGCACCAAACTGATTTTGTTGGGGTTTTCCGGTTTTGTGGGGATGAGAACAAAACCGGATTTACCAACAGCATCTTACCAACGGGTATCAGCTCAGTTGTTCAAGAGCTAACAGCGTCCTGTTGGCGCAATAAGTGGGATTGGCCATGATCGACGCGATCCTTATTGCGTCTTGAAGAACGGCAATGCCGTCGACTCATTTATGGTTAGAAAGGCCCAGCACGCTGCGGTGACCAGGGCGAGGGTTGCGGCGATTTCCGCTCTCTGGATATGAGGCAGGCACCCATGGGGGAACCGAGGAAGCACCATTTTGCCCCGGCCTTTTCTCTGAAGCCTTGGGCTGATCTAAGCGGCGAAGTGTGCCAGATGCGCAAGATCGCTACCAGGATCGTTCCACGCAAAATCCACCCGAACGCCACTGGTTTCGTGAAGGATCTCTATCGGATTGATGGGGTGGCCGATCAACATGCGCAGCATGTCGAAATGAACTTCTTTCGGCCATTGGACACCGATGCCGATCAGGCGCTGAGAAAGATACTCTCCGGGGACAGACGTCCCTGGCCTGGAGCGATGCGGAGTGCCTGGACTCGCTATATCCTGTCACTAATGTTCCGCATGCCCCGCGCTGTCCAGTCCCTAAAGGCCCATGTGGCTGATATGTGGAAGGAGGGTGTCAAGGCCTTGGAGGCCGACTATGAGAATAGAAGACTGCCAGAGGACCCGCCGACATTCGCCGAGTACATGGCGCTGACCAACCCAGCCGCTCCCCAAATCGGAGCAGCTAACCTTCTAATGCACATCATCGACAACGGCCGGGTGGGCCCGACTATATTCCGGATGCGTTGGTCGTGCATAGCTTTGCCCAAGGCTAACCTGGACCTGCTCTATTCCGACCGCCCCATCTGCCGGCCGCTTGGATTGAACGACCCAAGGGCCTACATCGCCCTCCCGGTCGCCCCACGCTTTCTATTCCTTGCCTCTCATGACGACCGTATGGAGAAGTCGATTTCCTCAATGAGCCATACTGCGGCAGTGAAGGAAGTGAACAAGATGGTCGTCACTCAGGCGAGAGAATTCGTCTGGGCATCAGACGATAGGCAACTGGGGTTCGTGCAAAGGCATATGGCAACCGCTCCTGAGCAGGAGATGATTGCACCCGAACAAAGGGCTAAGATCTTTTCTATAGCGGCTGGGGAGGGTTAGGAACTGGCATTCTGGTGCTATATCTTGGCTCGAAAGTATTTGAATAGCTTTCCAATGGCCCCGGCGCCCTTTGCCTTTCTGCTGCACCCGCCCTCCCGGCCATAAACGTTTTTTTATGCCGGTGCCAGCGCTTCCCCCGCGAACCTTTATGCGCCTTTGCCGTCCCATGGGCCCCTGCCGTGCGGGTTGTCGCGCGGGTGGCAAGAGGGGGCGTTGATGCTCGATCTCATCCTGATTCTGCTGGTGCTGGTGCTGTTTGCGACCGGCATCGCCTATGCCTATGGCTGCGAGGGGCTGTGACGCCATGGTCGATCTGATCCTGGGCCTGGGCACGGCCGTTGGCCTGGCACTCTATCTCCTTCATGTCCTGTGCCGGCCCGAGCGCTATTGAGCGCCGCCGGCCATCGGAGAAACCCGACTTGACCTTGATCGGCTGGATGCAGATCGCGCTGTTCGCCGCGATCATCATCGCCGTCACCCGGCCGCTTGGCGGCTTCATGACGCGCATTTTCAATGGCGAACGAACCCTGATTTCCCCGCTGGTCCGGCCGCTGGAACGCGGCTTTTATCGGCTGGCAGGGGTGGATGAGCGGGCGGAGCAGCATTGGCTGACCTACGCGGTCGCCATGCTCGTTTTCAACCTGGCGGGTACCTTGCTGCTGTACGGGTTGCAACGGGGGCAGGCGCTGCTGCCGCTGAATCCGCAGGGGCTGGCCGGCGTACCACCGGAACTGGCCTTCAACACGGCCGTCAGCTTCGTCACCAACACCAACTGGCAGTCCTATGCCGGCGAAAGCACCATGGGGTATCTGACCCAGATGGCGGGGTTGGCCGTGCAGAACTTCCTGTCGGCGGCGACAGGCATTGCCCTGGCTTTGGCGCTGGTGCGCGGCTTTGCGCGCAAATCGGCACGGACCATCGGCAATTTCTGGGTCGATATGACGCGCGCGACCCTTTACGTGCTGCTGCCGCTCAGCATCATCGCCGCGATCTTCTTCGTCTGGCAGGGCGTGCCGCAGAATTTCGACGCCTATACCATGGCCACCACGGTGGAAGGGGCCCAGCAGACCATTGCCCAAGGTCCGGTCGCCAGCCAGTTGGCCATCAAGATGCTGGGCACCAATGGCGGCGGCTTCTTCAATGCCAATTCGGCCCATCCGTTCGAAAACCCCACGGCGCTGTCCAATCTGCTGCAGATGGTGCTGATCTTTTCCATTGGCGCGGCCCTGACCAATGTCTTCGGCCGGGCCGTGGGCGATGAGCGCCAGGGCTGGGCCATCCTGGCCGCCATGGGCGTGCTGTTCATCGCTGGCGTGGCGCTCACCTACTGGGCGGAAGCCGGGGGCAATCCGCTGTTCGCCGGTTTCCATATCGACCAGATGGCCGGCAACATGGAGGGCAAGGAGGTGCGGTTCGGTGCGGCCCTGTCCGCCCTGTTCGCCGTCATCACCACGGCCGCGTCCTGTGGCGCCGTCAATGCCATGCATGACAGCTTCATGCCGCTGGGCGGCATGGTGCCCATGATCAACATGGCGCTGGGCGAGATCATTGTCGGCGGCGTGGGGGCCGGGCTGTACGGCATGCTGCTGATGGCCATCATCACCCTGTTCGTGGCCGGCCTGATGGTGGGCCGCACGCCCGAATATGTCGGCAAAAAGCTGGAAGCCCGGGAAATCAAGCTGGTCGTGCTGTCCATCCTGGCCATGCCGGCCATGATCTTGATCCTGACCGCGATTGCCGTCGCCATTCCGGCGGGATTGTCGGGCATCCAGGATGCGGGGCCGCACGGCTTCTCGGAAGTCTTCTATGCCTACATGTCGGCCGCGGCCAATAATGGCAGCGCCTTTGCCGGGCTGACCGCCACCAATGGCTGGTACACGGTGACCCTGGGCATCGCCATGTTCGTCGGCCGCTTCTTCATCATCGTGCCGATGCTGGCGGCGGCCGGGTCGCTGGCGGCCAAACGGCTGGTCCCGACTTCGGCCGGCACCTTTCCCACCACGGGCGGCCTGTTTGTCGGGCTGCTGGTGGGCGTGATCCTGATTGTCGGCGGGTTGACCTATTTCCCCGCCCTGTCGCTGGGCCCGGTGGTGGAGCATCTGATGCTGACCGCCGCCGCTGCCCCGTGAGCGACCGGAGAAATTCCATGCGAAACGCAGAAATCATCACGGGCCATGGCAATAAAAGGCTGGCCCGCACCTCCCTGCTGGACCCCGCCATCCTGGGGCCGGCCATCCGCGCCAGCTATGCCAAGCTGCATCCCGGCGTGCTGGTGCGTAATCCCGTCATGTTCCTGGTTGCCATCGTCGCGACACTCAGCAGCGTGCTGCTGCTGCGTGATCTGGCGACGGAGGCGGGGAACATTGGCTTCACGCTGCAGATCGTGCTGTGGTTGTGGTTCACGGTGCTGTTCGCGAACTTCGCCGAGGCGGTGGCAGAGGGGCGCGGCAAGGCCCAGGCGGCCAGCCTGCGCCAGACCCGCACCCAGACCCTGGCCAATCGCCTGATCGGGTCGTCGCTGGCAGAGGGCACGATTTCCGTCCCGGCCGCCGATCTGGCCGTGGGGGATCTGGTCGTGGTCAAGGCCGGTGACCTGATCCCCAGCGATGGGGAGATCATCGAGGGCATCGCCACCGTGGATGAAAGCGCCATCACGGGCGAAAGCGCGCCCGTGATCCGCGAAAGCGGCGGTGACCGGTCGGCCGTGACCGGCGGCACGCGCGTCCTGTCCGACCGGATCATCGTGCGCATCACCGCGGCCCAGGGTTCCACCTTCCTGGATCGGATGATCGCCCTGGTCGAAGGGGCCGAACGGCAGAAGACTCCCAACGAGATCGCGCTGAACCTGCTGCTGGTGGGGCTCAGCCTGATCTTCCTGCTGGCCGTCATCTCCATCCCGGGCTTTGCCGCCTATGCCGGCGGGTCGGTGCCGGTGGTGGTGCTGGTGGCCCTGTTCGTCACCCTGATCCCCACCACCATCGGCGCCCTGCTGTCCGCCATCGGCATTGCCGGCATGGACCGTCTGGTCCGCTTCAACGTGCTGGCCACGTCGGGGCGCGCGGTGGAGGCGGCGGGCGATGTGGACACGTTGCTGCTGGACAAGACGGGCACCATCACGCTGGGTAACCGCCACGCCACCGCCTTCCTGCCCCTGCCCGGCGTGTCGGAGCGGGAACTGGCGGAGGTGGCGCAACTGTCCAGCCTGTCGGATGAAACGCCGGAGGGGCGGTCCATCGTCGTGCTGGCCAAGGACAGGCACGGGCTGCGCCAGCCGGACCTGAGCCCGGCCCGCGCCATCTTCGTGCCCTTTGCCGCGCAGACGCGGATGAGCGGGGTGGATATTGACGGTGTGCCTATCCGCAAGGGGGCCGTGGATGCCGTGCTGCGCCATGTCGCGCAATTGCGCGGCACGGGGACGGTGCGGCTGCCGGAACTGGATGCTATCGCCGATCGTATCGCCAAGGAAGGCGGTACGCCGCTGGCTGTGACGCGCGGCGACCGGGTGCTGGGCGTCGTGCAGTTGAAGGATATCATCAAGGGTGGCATCCGCGACCGTTTTGCCGAACTGCGCCGCATGGGCATCCGCACGGTGATGATTACCGGCGACAACCCCCTGACCGCTGCCGCCATCGCTGCCGAGGCCGGGGTGGATGATTTTCTGGCCCAGGCCACGCCGGAGGACAAGCTGGCCCTGATCCGCAAGGAACAGGCCGATGGGCGACTGGTCGCCATGTGCGGCGACGGCACCAACGATGCCCCGGCGCTGGCCCAGGCCGATGTCGGTGTGGCCATGAATACCGGCACGCAGGCGGCCCGAGAGGCCGGCAACATGGTCGATCTGGACAGCGATCCGACCAAGCTGATCGAGATCGTATCCATCGGCAAACAACTGCTGATGACGCGCGGGGCCCTGACCAGCTTCTCCATCGCCAATGATGTGGCCAAGTATTTCGCCATCATCCCGGCCATGTTCGCGGGTCTTTACCCGGCGCTGGGGGCCTTGAACATCATGGGCCTGTCCACGCCGCAATCGGCGATCCTGTCGGCCATCATCTTCAACGCGCTGATCATCGTCGCCCTGATCCCGCTGGCCTTGAAGGGTGTCACCTACCGCGCGCGGTCGGCGGCCAGCCAATTGTCGCGCAACCTGCTGGTCTATGGCGTGGGCGGGCTGATCGTGCCGTTCATCGGGATCAAGCTGATCGACATGGCCGTCACGGCTGTCGGTCTGGCGTAAGGAGCATATGGAAATGTTGAAGCAGATACGCCCGGCCCTGGTGCTGACGGCCCTGTTCACGCTGCTCTGCGGCTTTGCCTATCCGCTGCTGGTGACGGGGGTGGCCAAGGGGCTGTTCCCGGCGCAGGCAGACGGCAGCCTGATCCGGAGCAGCGACGGCACCATCATCGGGTCCGACCTTATCGGCCAGAATTTCACGGGCGAAGGTTATTTCTGGCTCCGCCCGTCGGCGGCGGGGACGGGATATGACGCCGCCGCGTCCAGCGGGTCCAATCTGGGCCCCACGGCCGCGCCGCTGATCGAACGGGTGAAGAAGGACGCCGAGCGGCTGGGTGCGCAAGAGGGACACGCGGTGCCCGTCGATCTGGTCACGACATCGGGCAGCGGGCTTGACCCCCATATCTCCCCCGCCGCGGCCTATTATCAGGTGGCGCGCGTCGCCGCTGCCCGCGGCATGGACGAAGCCGTGGTGAAGCGTCTGGTCGATGCCCAGGTCGAACCGCCGCTGCTGGGCTTGATCGGGGAGGCGCGGGTGAATGTCCTGCGCCTGAACCTGGCCCTGGATGCGCTGAAACACTGACCCGCCGGCAGTCGCACCGTCGCGGCCGTCGCTTCGCGCCGGCCGCGACGATTGCGTTTTCTCCCGCTATAATCCCCGCTACGCCACCCCAAAGGTGCCCATGCCCCCCAGTGCCGATGATGACCGCCGTCCGTCCCCCGATGCCCTGCTGCAGGCGGCGGCGGCCGAACGGCGGGGCAAGCTGAAGATCTTTCTGGGCGCCGCCCCCGGCGTCGGCAAGACCTATGAGATGCTGCGCACGGCCCATGCCATGAAGGCAGAGGGCGTGGATGTCGTCGTCGGCGTGGTGGAAACCCACGGGCGGGCGGAGACGCTGGCCCTGCTGACGGGGCTGGAGGTGTTTCCACGCAAACCCGTCGCCTATCGCGGTCAGGACCTGCTGGAGATGGACCTGGACGGGTTGCTGGCCCGGCGGCCAAAGGTGGTGTTGGTAGACGAACTGGCCCACACCAACGCACCGGGCAGCCGGCACGCCAAGCGCCATTCTGATGTGGAGGAACTGCGCGACGCCGGCATCGATGTGCTGACCACACTGAATGTGCAGCATATCGAAAGCCTGAACGACATTGTCGCCCGCATCACCCGCATCCGCGTGCGGGAAACCGTGCCCGATCAGGTCATCGACAGTGCCGACGAGGTGGAGGTGGTGGACCTGACCCCGTCCGACCTGATCAAGCGGCTGGGGGAGGGCAAGGTCTATGTCCGCGATCAGGCGCAGCGGGCGCTGAAACATTATTTCTCCCCCGGCAATCTGACGGCACTGCGCGAACTGGCGCTGCGCCGCACGGCCCAGCGTGTCGATGACCAGATGGTCAATTACATGCGCAGCCACGCCATCGCCGGCCCCTGGGCGGCGGGGGAGCGTATCCTGGTCTGCATTTCCGACGATCCGGGCACGGGCGGGCTGGTTCGCTATGCCAAGCGCATGTCGGACCGGTTGAAGGCGCCGTTCACCGCCGTCTATGTGGAGACGGCGCGGCACCAGCGGCTGGACGAGGCCGCGCGCGACCGCATCGCCGAGGCCCTGCGTCTGGCCGAGCAGTTGGGCGCCGATGCGCTGACCCTGCCCGGACAGACTGTGTCGGACGGGGTCATCACCTTTGCCCAGACCAACAACATCACCCAGATCGTCATCGGCAAGTCGCAGCGGTCGCGCTGGTTCGAGCTGCTGCATGGGTCCGTCGTGCATGATCTACTGCGCCGGGCGGAGGGGATTTCCGTCCATGTCATCGCCGGCGAGCAGGCCGACCCCGACGGCAATGCCGCCCGCCGCCCGCCCGCCCGCGCGGCGGGGCGGCCGCGCGGGCAATGGCGGCCCTATCTGATCTCCACCCTGTTCACGGCCCTGGCGCTGGGCACGGGCGTGCTGGTCGACGACTGGCTGGGGGTGCAGAATATCAGCCTGGTCTTCCTGATGGCCGTGCTGGGCAGCGCTGTTCTTTATGGCTTCGTGCCGGCGCTCTACACGGCGTTCCTGGCCGTGGCTGCCTATAATTTCTTCTTCCTGCCGCCGCTCTACACTTTCACCATCCGCGACCCGTCCAATATCTGGGCGCTGGGCTTCTTCATGGCCGTGGCCCTGCTGACCAGCCGGCTGACGGCACGGGTGCGCGAACAGGCCGACATTGCCCGGGCCCGCGCCCGCACCACGGCGCAATTGTCAGCCTTTGCCAGCAAGCTGGCCGGCATCGGCGATCTGGATGATCTGTCCTGGGCCGCCTGCCACCAGATCGCGCTGATGCTGAAGCTGCGCGTCGTGCTGCTGCTGCCGGATGACAGTGGGGAGGGGCTGGCGTTGGCATCCGCCTATCCACCCGACGACCATATATCAGAGGCAGACCGGGCGGCGGCGCTGTGGACCTTCGAACATGGCAAGCCGGCCGGGCGGGGGGCGGCCACGCTGCCGGGGGCGCCGCTGCTGTACCTGCCGCTGCGCACTGATCGATCGACGGTGGCCGTGGCCGGGATCGGCAATGACGATGCGGGTGGTGGCCCGCTGCTGACGCCGGACGACAGGCGCCTGCTGGACGCGCTGCTGGACCAGGTGGCCGTGGCCATCGAGCGGGTGAAGCTGGTCCGCGTCATCGACCAGGCCAAGCTGGAAAGCGAGACGGAGCGGTTGCGCGCGGCCATGCTGACCTCCCTCTCCCATGATCTGCGCACACCGCTGGCCGCCATCATCGGTGCTGTCGGCAGCCTGAAGCGCGGTGGCGGGGACCCCGACACGCGCGAAGCGCTGCTGGATACCGCCCTGGCGGAAAGCGAGCGGATGGGCCGGTTCGTACGCAACCTGCTGGATATGACGCGGCTGGAAGCAGGTGCGCTGGACCTGAAGCGGGAACCGATCGATCTGGCCGATGTCGTGTCCGGTGCCGTCCGCCGGGCGGCACCCATCCTGGCGGGGCATGTCGTGTCGGTTACGCTGGCCAACGACCTGCCCCTGGTACGCGGTGATCATCTGCTGCTGGAACAGGTGCTGTTCAATCTGCTGGACAATGCTGCCAAATATGCCCCGGCGGGCAGCAAGGTTGTGATCCGGGCACAGCGACAGGCGGCGCATGTGCGCCTGTCAGTCATGGACGGGGGCCCCGGCATTGGGCTCGACCTGCGGGAAAAGGTGTTCGACAAGTTCTTTCGGGTGGAAGCGCGCGACCATCGTCAGGCCGGGACCGGTCTGGGACTTGCCATCGCCCGCGGTTTCGTGGAAGCCATGGGGGGCACCATCCGCGCGGGCGACCGCGATGATGGTGCCCAGGGCGCCTGCTTCGACATCACGCTGCCCGTCGATCCGCGTGGCACCCTGCTGACCATGGAAGGCTGAAGGGCATGACCAGACCGCACCGGCTGCTGATCGTCGAGGATGAGGGTGCCATCCGCCGCCTGCTGAAGACCATCGTCACGCCCCAGGGCTGGGAGGTGGTGGAGGCGGTGTCGGGTGCCGACGCCTTGGCACTGGCCCGGCAGGCCCTGCCGGAACTGATCCTGCTGGATCTGGGCCTGCCGGATATGGAGGGGCTGGACCTGATCCCGGCCCTGAAACGGGAACGGCCCGTGCCCATCATCGTCCTGTCGGCCCGCGACAGGGAGCAGGACAAGGTGACGGCCCTGGATCTGGGCGCCGACGATTATGTCACCAAGCCCTTCAGCGAGGGCGAATTGCTGGCCCGCATCCGCACGGCCCAGCGCCATGCCATCCAGCAGGTGGGCGGCCGGCCCGTGGTGCAGGCCGGCGATCTGGAGATTGATCTGGTAACCCGCCAGGTACGCAAGGGCGGGCAACGCCTGCATCTGTCACCGACGGAATTCGACCTGCTGCACCTCTTGGCCCGCCATGCCGGTCGCATCCTGACCCATCGCCAGATCCTGGAACAGGTCTGGGGACCGGCCCAGGCGGACGAGGTGCAGTATCTGCGTGTCTATATCCGGCAGTTGCGCCAGAAGATCGAGGCGGAGCCGAACAATCCAGCCATCATCCTGACCGAACCCGGCATCGGCTACCGGTTCAGCGACACGCAAGCGACGGGATGACGGGTGGCAGCGGCGGTCAACCGACCAGCGACGCGTCGAACGGCAGGCGGCCTTCGATCTGGCCGATCAGACGGTAATGGGTGAACCCGCTGTCGAAGGCACCCGCCGTCACAGCCGCCGCGACATCCGGGTTATGCGACAGATAGTAGGATTCGCTGAAATCGTCCGTCGCCAGGCGGCCTTCATAGCGGCCGAAGGTCAGATAATGGTCGATGGCAGACCCGATCTGACCCGCGGCAATGGCCGAGGCCACGTCGGGGTTCAGCTTCAGATAATCGGCCGTATCGAAATAGGCATTGGGGTTGCGGCCTTCGAACTGCCCGAACAGCAGATAATGGTCAAAGGCGCTTTTGACCGCGCCACTTGCGACGGCCTGGGCGATATCCGGATTCTGAGCCAGATAATAATCGGTGTCGAAGAAGGCGGCGGGGTCGCGTCCTTCGACCTTGCCGAAGGACCAGAAATGGTCGTCCACCGTGGCAAAGGCCCCGGCCGTCACCGCCCCGGCCACATCCAGGTTGGTCCTGGCGTAGTAGCCGGCATCGAAATGCACGCTGGTCAGGTTTTCCCCCCAGCTGCTGCTGTCGATGATCCGGTCGGAGAACTGGATATATTCGACATTGTGGACGTGAATTTCGCCCTCGCTGCCGCCGGTGATGACAGCACCAAGCTGACCGTTCTGCACTGTCGCGGTGATCTTGTAGGTCGCCGCTGTACCCGACAGGGTGACGCGGTCGGTGCCGGTGCCGCCATCGATACTGTCACCATTGGTCAGGGAGACGAAAACATCGTTGCCCCCCAGGCCACTGATATTATCGGCCCAGGCGGTCGACCGGATGGTCTCTCCGGCGGCCGACCCGCTGATGGCGGCGACAGCCGTGGCGTCGGTGTTCTTGGCGTAATTGCCGAAGGTGACATAGACCATGTCACCATCAATGCCGACGCCCATCGTGTCCCAGCTGGACGACAGGATGTTGGCATAGGTGCCGGGATTGGCCACCCAGGTATCCAGCACATTGGTCTGCAGCGATCCCGCCAGCACGGCATCGGCATTTTCCGCAATGGTCTGCGGCAATACCAGCTTCAGCCCGGTTCCCAGCGCCAGCACGCCGTTGACGAAGGACTGCCCGTCGCTCCAATAGTGCAGCGACGGCACCGGGCGCGCCGCCACGGTCACCGCCGACCAGGAGGCATAACCGACATTATTGTCGAAATCCGCCGCATGCTGACCGGCAATGACGGTCATGTCATAGGACGGCTTCAACGCCGTCAGACCGTTGGCGACACGCAGATCATTGATCGCGTGGTAAAGCGCCAGTTCATCCACAGACAGCGTGTTGCTGCCTGCATAAAGTGTGGTTTCTGCTGCTAGACTCATGGTTTCAGCCTCCGGTGACCAGCGTACCGGCACCGCTCAACAGGTGGACTTCCACCGTTGACTGGCCGATGATGGTCAGGTTTGCACCGCCGTTGGCAACCAACGCCCCCAAATCGGTGATGATGGCACTGGAGGTGCCGTCACCATTCGATTTTTCGATCACCAGACTATCGCGCCCAACCTCGAATGCCCCAAGCTTCGCGGTCAGGGTTTGGTCATCCTTGTCGAGGATGACAAGGAACATATCCGCCTTCTTCTCCGTGCCGGAGAAGGAGACATTGTCATTGAAGGCCACCTGCACATGCTCCGACCCCATGTCGAAGGACAGCAGAGTGTCGGTGCCAAGGCCCAGGACCGCGGGGGCGGCCTGCGCCTGCGGACCGGTGGGCAGGACATCGTCGGGATGCACCGCGGCGATCGCCACCGTCGCGGCCGGTGCCGTCGCGGTTGACGCTACGGTGACGACGTCCGCATCCTTGGTCGCGACGATCGTCACATGCACCTGACTGTCGGTCGCGGGGGCCGGGTCCGCCGGAGCGGCCTGATGGCTATCCTTATGCGCCACGGCACCGGCGTCGGCCACGGCTGGCAAATCCAGGGCGGCGCTGTTAGCATCGATAGCGTGATCGCTGGCGCTGACCGCTTCGGTCGGGGGCAGGGGCGATGCCGCCGCCTCGTGCGTGACGGCGTTGGCGATCACATCCGCCGTCAGCACCGCCACGACCGCGCTGACAATGCGCAGGAAGGCATGGGTGCCATCCCGATCATCATCCCCGCCATTTGCGCCCGCCGGGGATGCCCCGTGGGCGTCGACGATGCCCGCCAGACTTAGCAGCGACCCCATGTCGATCTGGGCCAGCGCATCGCGCAGCGTGTCGCCAGACCAGCTGTCGCCATCCAGCACATGCACGACAATGAAGCCATCGATGCGGGCGATATGGATCAGCGCATCGCCGGACGACGCATCCTCAATCGCGAACCAGGGGTCACCTTCGTCCGACATGCCGGAAGAAGCCTCGACCACCAGTCCCTGACGGGCGAACTGGTCCAGGCAACGATAGATGTCGGCGATGTCCTGGCTGGTCCAGGCGCCAGAAGAGGAGCCGCCACCCGAACGGCCAGGGAAACGGAATATTTCCGCCGACGCGCTCATGCCGGCTTTCCTTCTTCGCGGGATTGGCCCTCACGGGCATGGCGCAGGGCGGCGAAGGCATCCGGTTCGAATGCGGCCAGGTAACCGGCTGCGAATTCCGAAGGTTCCATCCCCAGGGCAACAGCCCAGCCCGACAGCACGCCTTCCGGCACACGGCCACGTCCGGCTTCCACCGCGCTGATCAGCGTCGGGGTGGAAAGGCCGATAGCCTGTGCCAGATCGCGGGTGCTGAAACCGTAATTGACGCGACGCTGGCGGATCGCATGCCCCCACGCGGCCCGGCGTTCCCGCAGGGCCGACACACGTTCGCGCAGCATGGCATCACCCGGCTCCTGCCGGAGGGCCTTTATCTGCGCGGTGCGGATGGATACGATCTCTCCCATGGCGCCCGACCGGCTCAGACCACGCGGAACTTCGGCGCGCCGCTGGTCGCGGCGCCCGTGTCGGCCGCCGGTGCATCACCGGCATTGCCGAACAGGATGGCGTGCGTGATCGGGTCGTAGAACTGCATCAGGGTCCGCACGAATTCAGCCGGCTGCATGCGCAGGGCAGAAGCCCAGGCCAGATAGCTGTCCGGGGGGATGCGGCCACGCCCGGCCTCGATCATCGAGACCATCGTGTAATATTCCAGGCCCACAGCCTCCGCCAGCGCACGCTGGGTCAGGCCGACCTCTGTCCGGCGGTTCTTCAGCCAAGCACCGGCCTGTCGGCGCAGCTCCTTGACCTCTTCACCGCCACCATGCTGAGGATGAGAGTACATCCGACACCCCTACGACTCTGTCCAAAGCGAACATAAGCGACTTTATAACAGATTACCACTGTTCTGTGCCGCCGGGGGCCGGCCTGGACGAAAAGCTGATCTGCACATAAGAAAATGCCCGGAATCGGGCAGGAATATGGCCTTTGCCGTACCTCACAAGGATGGTTCGTTGGCGCCATGATTGCGACTCCGCCCGCGACTCCAAGCAGCGGTGCGGCGGCTTGACCCTCCCGTCCCGCTTCACTAACGTGCCGGGCAACGGGGACCTCTGGGGCCGGCGGGGATGCCCGGGGCGGACAAGAACATGATCGACGCCTTCTACAACGCGCTGTTCCTACTCAACATGCTGGTGAATTTCAGCCTGGAGCCGCTGTTCCTGCTGTTTTTCTGCCGGCTGCTGGGCATCGGCTATCTCAATCCCTATTCGATCACGGTCTTCGCCCTGCTGCCGGTCCGCCTGCTCTGGCTTTTTGCGGGGCCGTCGGTGCATTTCGATGCCGGGATATTCGACGGCACGTACCAGTATCTGATCCTGCTGGAAAACCTGCAATTCGCGCTGCGGTCGGGGGTGGCGGGGCTGCTGCTGCTGTTCCTGGTGCGGAACGACGTTCTGGGCGGGTTCGTGGACCGCTTCCATTATCATCCCATGGCGCCGGAGCGGCTGCGCCTGTGCGCCCTGTGGTTCTTCGGCCTGTTCGTGCTGTTTTTCGTGGTGACTGCCAGCTGGAGCTTCGGCCTGCTGAACTGGATCATGAGCCCGCGCACGGGCTATCAGCTGCATCGCACGGGGGCTGGCGCCTTTTATGCCATGGCGGTGTCACTGCTGGCCGTGTCCTATGTCCTGGCCCTGCTGGCGGCCGACAGCCGGCGCGGCATCATCACCACCTGGATGCTGTTCCTGCCCGTCGTGTTCCTGCTGGGATCGAAGGGCTATCTGGTCCTGTACACCATCACCGCCTTCGCCTTCATGCTGATCCATGGGTTCAGGCTGAAGCTGGGCATGGTGCTGCCCATCGGGCTGGTGATGACGGCGGCCGTGCTGTTGAATTTCGGGTCGGCCGACCTTCTCGATATCTTCTTCTATTTCGATTATTATTCGAACAGCGCCTATTTCATCGCGGCCTATCAGAACGGGCTCACGGACCTGTTTTATGGACAGATCGCGTCGACGGAGATCATCGGCGCCATTCCGCGGGCGCTGTGGCCGGACAAGCCCTTCGTTTATGGCTCCACGCTGCTGAACGAGATGTTCTATCCTGGCTTCGCCGAAAAGGGCCATACGCCGGCCTTTGGCGGGCCCATCCTGGCCTATGCGGATTACGGGGTGCCCGGTGTCATCCTGAACGGGCTGACGGACTGGTCCTATCTGGGCAGCGTGCTGCTGGCCTTCCTGCTGCTGAAGCGGCTGCGCGAACGGGGGCCGGATTTCATCCGCACCCACCATTTCTACATCTTCCTGACCTTGCAGATGCTGGCGCCCGGCTACCTGAACTTCTTCCAGTTCCCCTTGAATCTGGGGATCATGGGCTTCGTGGCCCTGAGCATCTATGCCTGCAACACGCTGCCGCCGCTGCGCCTGGTGCGGTTCAGCCGGGCTTGATGAAGGCGGGGGGCCGCCCCCGTATCAGCGGATGCGGCCGCCGCCGTGGCGGTAGGCGTTGAACAGCTGCACCGTCACGACGGCAAAGGCGAAGAGGAAACCCGCCACCAGGGCGCCGGCCAGGATCAGCAGACGGCGCGGAGAGGCCGGCTGTTCACCCGCATGCAGGCTTTCGATGACCCGGTAGGTGAAAGGGGCATCGGTCATGCTGGTCATCAGCTCATGCTCGACTTCCAGCAGATTCTTCACCAGGGCGTCGCGCTGATAGGCGTTGGTGGTCTGCTCCAGCGAGCGCAGCAGCGCCTCGCGCTGGGCCGTCTTCGTTTCCCGCACCTGGGTCCGGATGATGCCGTCGGCGATGGCGAAAATACGTTGCAGAACCTGCTGCGCGAAGGCCGGGTCCTTGTGCAGGAAGGTCACTTCCGTGAAGGTCGTATCCTCCAGCGGCGTGTTGCGCAGCTTGTTGACGGACAGCAGAGCCTTCAGCTTCTCACCCATCAGGCCGGCCGTGATCTTCACGCCGTCGTCCGGTTCCGCGATGCGCGGCCCCATCTCCTTGTCGGCGGCGAGCTGGGCCGCGATGTCATAGGAGCTGAGCGTCTGCAGGAACTGCTTGTGCAGGGTGGAACTGCCACCATCGCCCAGGGCAGCCCCCAGCCCGAAGGGCAGGTTCAGGCTGCTGGCCTTGTTGCTGTTGGAGGAGGAGGTCGAAGGGCCCACTGTGGCCGACGCCTTGTAGAGCGGCGTGGCCAGATAGACATAGCCCACCGCACCTGCCGCCATGACCAGGCAGGCCACCAGGAAGATGGCCCAGCGGCGCAGGAAGAACAGGATGACGTCGCCGATATAGATCACGTCTTCCCCCTTGGGGGCGGCCGTCCGGGCGGCGGTCTGCGCTTCCATGGTCACTTGTTTCCCTCCGGTCCTGTCCGCTGCCGGTGTCAAATCCGCCGCGACCCTACGATCTATGGCCGCCGCTGTCCATCATGCCAGTTGGGCATAGAGTGACGCGGTTTCCCGCGCGCAACGCCGCCAGCTGAATTCGGCCACACGCCGTCGGCCCCTTTCGACCAGGGCGGCGCGGCCGGCATCATCGGCCACCGTGGCCGACAGCATTGATGCCGTGACCTCGATATTCTCGGCGTCATAGGTCAGGGCCGCCCCGCCCGCGACCTCCACCAGGGCCGCGGCTTCCACGGCCAGGGCGACGGGGCAGCCCGCCCCCATTGCCTCAAGCACGGGCAGGCCGAAGCCCTCGCACCGCGACGGATAGACGAACAGCAGGGCATCGCGATAGGCGCGGAACAGGGCCGTGTCGTCACCGCCGGTCCAATGCACATGCTCGCCGATGCCGCATTCGGCGATCAAAGCATGGTCATCGGCACCGAACCCGCCACCCCCGAAGCAGAGCAGCGCCACGCCCTCCGCCGGCAGCCGGCTGGCCGCGTAACCACGCAGCAAATTGGCGAAGTTCTTGTAGCCGCCGCGCCGGCCGACGAACAGCACATAGGGCCGGCCGTCCAGCGTCGCCGGTCCATGGCCGGAGGCGGGGCCCGTCAGGGGCGCGAAGCCGTGATGCACGACATGCACCTTGCCCGTCGGGATGTCCCACAATTCACACAGATCGACGCGCGTCGCCTCCGTCGGCACGATCACCAGATCGGCACGGTCCACGGCCTTGCGCTTCAGCTTGCTGTTGATGGGGAAGGACCGCGCCTCGTCCGGATACATTTCCCAGACCATGTCATGGACGGTGGTCACCAGCGGTCGCCGCCCGCCCATCATGTCGATCAGCGGATAATAGGTGCGGTGGAAAATCCCGCCGGCCGGGGTTCGTGTCGCCGCCCACAATTCATTGCGAAGCCGCCTGAGCTGTGTCGGCAGGCGGCTCTGCGCCGAATAGCGGCCCGTGGCCAGCCCGGCCGTTGTCGGCAATGCCTGCAGGTCGCGCAGATGCAGGTTGCGATGGTCGCCGGCCGCTATATGCACGGGCCAGCCATCCTGATGCAGGGCCAGGGCCAGTTCCGTGAAATAGCGGGAGATGCCGCCCACGACCTGGGAGGTGAAAATGTCGTGGGAGAAGCTGACGGGGGGAAGCAAGGTTCAGCCCGCCTTGATCAGGCTATCGACCGCTTGGGCCAGTCCGACCCGCCAGTCCGGCAGCACTGCACCCGGCAGGGCCAGGTAACGGTCGCAGGCCAGTACGGAATTGGCCGGCCGCTTGGCGGGTGTCGGATAATCGGCGGTGGCGATGGGATGGACGATCGGCACAGGCCGGCCATGGCGGGCGGCGTCGGCAAAGATGGCCTGGGCAAAGCCGTGCCAGGTGGTGGGTTCCGCCCCGCCGAAATGGTAAAGGCCGCTGGCTGTGCCATCGGCCACGAAGGGCGCCATCAGCAGGATGGCATCGGCGATGTCATGGGCGGCAGTCGGGCGCCCGCGCTGATCGGCGACGACGCGCAGTTCCGGCCGATCCGCGCCCAGGCGCAGCATGGTGCGCACAAAATTGGCGCCATAGGGGCTGAACACCCAGGACGTGCGCAGGACGGCGCTGTGGTCAAAGCCCAGCTCCGCCATGGCCTGTTCGCCCGCCAGCTTGGAAGCGCCATAGACGCCCAGCGGACCGGTGGGGTCATCCTCCCGCCAGGGACGGTCGCCGCCGCCGTCGAAGACATAGTCGGTGGAGACATGGATGAAGGGCCGGCCGGCATCCCGGGCGGCCAGCGCGATATTGCGCGTGCCGGTGCCGTTCACGGCAAAGGCGGCCTCGGGCTCGCTCTCCGCCTTGTCGACGGCGGTATAGGCGGCGGCATTCACCACCAGATCGGGCGCCTCTGCCCGCACGGCCGCCGCGACCGCGTCGGCATCGGTGATGGACAGGCTTTCCCGACCCAGGCAGACGACCTCATGCCCGGCGGCGCCGGCCTGGTCGCGCAGCGCCCGGGCCAATTGTCCGTCGCGCCCGAATACCAGCAGCTTCATGGTCTCAATCCCCTGCGGCCGCTTCGCGCAGCACCTTCATCAGGTACTGGCCGTAATCGTTCTTCATCATGGGCTTGGCGAGCTTCTCGACCTGCTCGGCGGTGATCAGGCCTTGGCGATAGGCGATTTCCTCCGGGCAGCAGATCTTCAGTCCCTGGCGCTTTTCCACGGTCTGCACGAAATGCGTGGCCTCGACCAGACTGTCATGGGTGCCGGTATCCAGCCAGGCATAGCCGCGGCCCATGCGCTCCACCG